>JAFEGB010000075.1 GCA_018240295.1 Pseudomonadota bacterium | reverse complement strand
GAGTGCTGCTGGTGCTGGGGCGCCTGCATCAGGAAAGCGAGATGGCGGCCCTGACCGGCTGCGGCTACGGCCCGGCCGAGCTGTACCGGCCGCTGCTCGCACTGGCGCTGCCGCTGGCGGCGCTGGTCGCGCTGGTCGTGCTTGGCGTGGCGCCGTGGGCGGCCTCGCTGCAGTTCGAGCTGCAGGCCCGCGCACGTCAGCAGGCACAGATGTCATTGTTCGTGCCCGGCACCTTCCGCGAGGCGGCCGGCGGCCAGCATGTCGTCTACGTCGAATCGCTCGATCCGATCGATGGCGAACTGGTCAAGGTGTTCATCCACAGCACCGAGCCGGATTCGGGGCGCGTCGCGGTCACGACCGGCAACCGCGGCCATCAGGAAACCGGCGCCGACGGCGTGCGCTACATGGTGCTGGAGCGGGGCTTCCGCTACGAAGGCGAGCCGGGACTCACCGATTACCGGCAGGTGCATTACGAACACCTGCGGGTGCGGATCGACGAGCCGGCGTCCGGGGATGTCAGCCGCAAGCGTGAATCGGTGCCGACGGCGCAGTTGCTGCGCGGCGACCGTCGCGACAAGGCCGAACTGCATGCCCGCATCGGCGCGATCGTCTCGATCCCGCTGATCGCCTTCGTCGCGCCGCTGCTCGCCAGGGCCCAGCCGCGCGAGAGCCGCTATGCACGCATCCTCGGCGGCGTGCTGGTGTACGCGATCTACATGAACCTGCTCGGCATCGGCAAGGCGTGGCTGGAAAAGGGCTCGATCGGGCCGGTGGCCGGACTCTGGTGGGCACACCTGCTGTTCCTCGCGCTCGGGCTCGCGCTGTGGTTTCACCACTACGGCCGCCACGGCCTGACCGTCAGCTGGAGAAGGGCTTGAAACGCATCGACGCCTACATCCTGCGCACGGTGATCGGCGCCTCGCTGATCGCTTTGCTGGTGCTGGTCGCGCTCGAGACCTTCTTCACGCTGCTCGTGGAGCTCGAGGATCTCGGCACCGGCCAGTACGGCCTCGCCGAAATCCTGCGCTATCTGGCGCTGACGTTGCCGCGGCGCACCTACGAAAGCTTCCCGATGGCGCTGCTGCTCGGTGGCCTGATGGGCATGGGCGCGCTGGCCGCCGGCAGCGAACTCGTCGTCATGCGCGGTGCCGGCGTGTCGATCCTGCGGCTGGTCGGTTCGGCGATGCGGGCCGGGCTGCTGCTGAGCCTGTTCGCGCTGGCGCTCGGCGAATTCGTCGCGCCGCGAACCGAGCGACTGGCCGAAACCGGTCGCAGCACGGCCAAGGATGCCAGCGTCACGATCCGCGACGGCCGCGGCTTCTGGGCACGTGACGGTGCGCTGTTCGTCAACGTCCGGGCCGTGAAGCCGCACAAGCGGCTCGCCGACATCACCTTGTTCGAGATGGCGCCGGATTCCTCGATGAAGGCGGTGATCCGCGCACCGAGCGCCGACTACGATCCGGCCTCCCGGCGCTGGGTGCTGCGCGACGCCCGGCGCAGCACGCTCGGCGAGGAACGGGTGACGGCCGATGCGCAGGTGTCCTTCGCCTGGGAATCGGTGCTCGATCCCGGCAAGCTCGACGTGCTCGCCGCCAAGCCCGAGACGCTGGCGATGCGCCAGCTGCAGACCTTCGCCGGCTATCTGCGGGACAACGGCCTCAGTGCCGATCGCTACGAGCTGGCGTTCTGGTCCAAGGCCCTGGCGCCGCTCGCCAACCTGACCATGCTGCTGATCGCGATGCCGTTCGTGTTCGCCCACCAGCGCAATGCCGCGGCCGGGCAGCGGTTGCTGATCGGCATCTTCCTCGGGCTCGCATTCTTCCTGGCAAACCGCGTGCTCGCGAACCTCGTCGTCGTCTACGGCGCTCCGCCGCTGATGGCGGCAGCTCTGCCGATCCTGCTGTTCCTCGGCAGCGGCATCTTTGCGCTGAGGCGCTTGCGGTGAGTCTTTTTTTGCTGGATGTGCTTCCGGAGCGGGCAGGTCAGTCCATGCTTGGCAGGCATGGCTGACATGCACGATCATTTTCAGCTGATGACTTTCGGGCGTCCGGATGTGTGTCATTCCGGGCATGGACCAAAATTTGCATACGTGAACGTAATCCAGTCCTTCCGGTCCTGATTTTCCAGGAGCAGGAAGTCTGCAGGTGCCGCTGTTGTCTCCGGTCATCCCGGCGCGAATGCGGCATCTGCGCCTACAGAGCGGGACCGCCGCGGTTCGGCGACCTGCCTGCGATCCGCCCAGGGCAGGGCACCCATACATGATCGGAGCTAGCATGACGAAGAACCGAACCGATGCGGAACCCTCGCCGTCCATAGCAATCCACGAGACATGCCCCTGTACTGGGGTCAAGAGGGAGAACCGGCGATGACGAAGAACCCCCCGGAAACGTCGCGTCGCAATGCATTCCTGCATGCACATCCGTGGTTCGCGCCACAGGCAAGCGCCGCCGAGCTTGGTTCGGGTCAGCCCGTGCTGCTGCTCGACGACACCTCCGGCCTGCTGCGCTCGGTCAGCGCCATGCTCAACGCCGCCGGCGTGCCGGCCGTGATCGGTGAAACCGACCCGCAGCGCCTGCCGGCCCGGCTCAGCGAACAGGGCTGCGGCGTACTGCTGGTCGATGCCTCGCTGCCCGAGCTCGAACCCGAAGCCCTGCTGGCCCGCCTGAGCGCCGAGCAGCCGGACCTGCCCGTCATCGTGCTGACCGAGGCCCATGATCCCGAGGCCGCGATGCGCTGCCTGCAGGCCGGCGCCTTCGATTTTCTGGTCAAGCCGGTCGATCGCACGCGCCTGCTGGCGAGCGTCGGCCGGGCCCTGGAGATCCGCGGGCTCAAGCACGAGCTGGCCTCGCTGACCCAGACGATGCTCGATGACCGGCTCGATCACCCCGAGGCCTTCGCCCGGCTGATTGCGCAGGACCGCAGCATGCGGGCTGCCTGCCGCTACATCGAGGCCATCGCGCCGCTGTCGCAGCCGGTGCTGATCACCGGCGAGACCGGCACCGGCCGCAAGCTGCTGGCCCAGGCCCTGCACGCCGTTTCCGGCCGTCCCGGCGCCTGCGTGATGGTCGAGGTCGGCGGCATGGACGAGCGCCGCTTCGCCGAAACCCTGTTCGGCCACCGTCCGGGCCTGCATGCCGAAGCCGGCCAGCCGCAGGAAGGCCGCATCGGCGCGGCGGCCGACGGTACGCTGGTGCTGCTCGAAGTCGGTGAGCTTGCCCCGGCCGCGCAGCAACTGCTGCTGAACCTGCTGCAGGAACGCAGCTTCAGCCCGGTCGGCTCCGGCATCGTGCAGGAGTGCCGCGCCCGCATCGTCGCGATCAGCCGTCATGATCTCGCGCACCAGGCCGACAGCGGCCGGCTGCGCAAGGATCTGTACTACCGGCTGCGCGCCCACCACGTGCACGTGCCGCCGCTGCGCAGCCGGCGTGGTGACGTGCCGCTGCTGGTCGAGCATTTCGTCGCGCGCGCGGTCGAGGCCCTCGGCAAGGGCGATGTCCACATTCCTGCCGAGCTCTACAGCCTGCTGCGCAACCACGACTTCCCCGGCAACGTCGCCGAACTCGAAGCCATGGCCTACGACGCCGTCGCCAGCCACCGCAGCGGCGGCACGCTCGGCCTGGCGAGCTTCCGCCACTGCGTGTCCTCCACGCCCGATGCGCCGCCGCCACCACCACCGGTGCAGAGTCTTTCGCAGCTTTTCCCCGACCGGCTGCCTACGCTGAAGGAAGCCGAAGCCTTTCTGGTGGCCGAAGCGCTGCGTCGCGCCGACAACAATCAGGGCATCGCGGCCGGCCTGCTCGGCCTGACGCGTCAGGCGCTGAACAAGCGACTGGTGCGCGGGCGCCAGAGCAGCAGCCACTGAACAAGGCCCGGCGGCCGGAAATAACGATCCGCGGACTGCACGCCGTGCCCGGCGTGCAGGACCGCAGGCTTCGGGGCCATGCCCCCCGTGCCACCCGCAGGTGATTGCTCATGCTGTCCGCCCCGCTGCCGCCAGACGAAGCCGAGCGCCTGTACGCGCTGCGCTCGCTGGACCTGCTCGATACGCCACGCGAGGAGCGTTTCGAGCGCATCACCCGCCTGGCCGTGCGCCTGTTCGGACTGCCGATCGCGACGGTCAGCCTGATCGACGGTGATCGCGAATGGCTGAAGTCCGTGCAGGGACTGGCGCTGCGCGAGATTGCGCGCGAGCACTCGCTGGCCGCGCACGCGATCCTCGACAACGAACCGATGATCGTCAGCGACGCCCAGGCCGATCCACGCTTCGGCGACCATCCGCTGGTGCTCGGCGAGCCGCGCTTTCGCTTCTACGCGGCCTGTCCGCTGCATGCCGGCCGCCGGCGCCATCGCGTCGGCACGCTGAGCGTCGCCGGCCGGATTGCGCACCGGCTGGCCGAGGCCGATGCGCAGGCGCTGCGCGATCTGGCTGCGATCGCCGAGGCCGAGATCGGCCGCTCGCTGGCGAGCGAGGTGCAGTCGCAACTGCTGCGCGAACGCGACACCGCGCGTCGTCAGGCGCTGCTCGACGCGCTGACCGGCCTCTGGAACCGCAAGGCCATCCTCGACCTGCTCGCGCGCGAACTCGTGCGCTGCGAGCGCGAGGGCATCGGCGTCAGCGTCGTGCTGGTCGATCTCGATCACTTCAAGGCGATCAACGACAACCACGGCCACCTGACCGGCGATGAGGCGCTGCGCGCCGCCTCGGCGGCGATGCTGCAGGCGCTGCGCCCCTACGATGCCCTCGGCCGCTACGGTGGCGAGGAATTCCTGATCGTCACGACCGACCCGGAGGGCGGACCGGTCGCGGTCGCCGAGCGCATCCGCGCGCGGCTCGCCGAGGTGCGCGTCGCCACCGGCAGCGGCGGTGTCGTGGCGCTGAGCGGCAGCGTCGGCGTCGCGCGCTGCCCGGCCGGCGAACGGCGCGAACTCGAAGACCTGCTGCGCGCCGCCGACCGCGCGCTGTATGCCGCCAAGCACGCCGGACGTGACCGCGTCGTCACCGAGGACGCCGCGAACAGCGACGAGGCCCCGGTTCAGCCCGACGGCAGCAGCACCGACAACGCCGCATAACGCGCGGCCTTGCCGAGCGCGATCCACAGCGTCGCCGCCGTCCAGCCGATGCCGAGCCAGCCGGCGGCGACGCACAGCGGATCGCCGATCACCGGCACCCACGAAGCCAGCAGGGCCGGTGCGCCGAAGCGGCGCAGCCGCGTCAGCGCCTGTTCGTGGCGGGCCGCGAAGGGCCCGGCCGGGCGCCGCTGCCGCAGCCAGCAGCCGATCGCAAACGAGCTGAGCCCCCCGAGCGTGTTGCCGAGCGTCGCCACCGCCAGCAGCGCCAGCGGCGAATCCTCGCCGCGCAGCAGCAGCGCCGCGTACAGCAGTTCCGAGCCTCCGGGCAGCAGCGTCGCGGCCAGGAAGCTGCCGGCGAACAGGCTCCAGAGCCCGCTGCTCATCCCGTCCCCCATTCCCTCACTCCTCCCGCCACGCTCCCGTCAGGCTTCGATCCAGGCCGGCGCCATCGCCGGTCGTGCCTGCAGTTCGGCGCGCAGCCGGCGCCAGTCCGGATCGTGGTCTGCGACCACCTTCCAGAACGCCGGGGAATGGTTCAGGTGCACGGTGTGGCAGAGCTCGTGCACCAGCACGTGCCGCACCAGCGCCGGTTCGAGGAACAGCAGCTTGCAGTTCAGGCTGATGCGACCGCTGGCCGAGCACGAGCCCCAGCGCGCCCGCTGCGCACGGATGCGCACTCCGGCAAAGCGCAGGCCGGTTTCCTCGGCGACGCGTGCAAGCCACGGCGGCAGGACTTCGGCGGCGCGCCGCTGCACGAAGCGCTGCAGCAGCGCGCGGGCTGCGGCCGCGTCCGCCGCCTGCAGGTGCAGGGCGCCGGCTTCGACGAGCAGCCGGGCACGCCGTCCTTCAGGGAGGGCTTCGTGGCGCAGCGACCAGGTTTCGCCGAGCGCCGGCAGCAGCATCACCGCCGGCAGTTCGAGCCCGGCGCGGCAGCGCGCGAGCTGCATCTCCATCCAGTGGCGGTGCGGCTCCAGCAGCCGCGGCAGCTCGCGCGCCGGAAAGCCGCTCGGCACGACGACCTCGATGCCGTGCGCCGGCGACACGCGCAGGCGCACGCGCCGGGCGCGGGCGTGCTCGCGGACCCGGTACGGGGGCAGCGGCGGCAGCTTCATGGCTGTGGCTCGCGCCGGCGCAACTGCACCGAACGCCCGGCCTGCGCCGGCACCGGCAGCCGTTCATGGGCGCTGCGCACCGCGGCAAGCCGTGCGTGCACCGCCGGCGGCCACGGCGCGACCCGGCGGCTGCCGAGATCGACGTGCAGCAGCAGGAACTCGGCACTCGCCGCCGGCCAGCCGGCTTCGGCGTGGCCGAGCGTGTGGAACAGGTGCACGCGCTTGTCGTCGAGGCCGAGGATCTGCGTGTCGACTGCGAGCGGCGCGCCGCCCGGCAGCTCGCGCTGATAGCTGACGTGGCATTCGGCCGCGAACACCGTGCTGCCGGCGCTTTCGCGCAGCGCCCCGTCGAGCCCGCAGCAGGCGAGGGCGGCGTCGGTGGCGCGGTCGAACACCAGCACGTAGAAGGCGACGTTCAGATGGCCGTTGTAATCGGTCCAGTCCGCTTCGACGGTGCAGCGGTACGGCGGCAGCGGCGAGGGCATCGGCGGATCAGATCCCGAGCGCGCGCCAGTCCGGCCGGCCGTCGAGCAGCGGCGGACACCAGTAATGCGCGCCGTTCAGCGGCCGCGTGAAGTTGAACAGCGCGTCATGGATGCCGTCCTCGGCGCCGCTCATGCGCCGCAGGACCGCTTCGAAGGCATCGGGGCTGTGGCCGAAGGCGAGGAACACCAGCCCGCCGCGGCGTTCGGCGGTCCATGGCATCGAGCGGCGCACCATGAAGGCCGGCGGATCGAAGTCCTCCTGCGCGGTGCGCTTGACGTGGGCCGAGTCCGGCGCGTCCTCGAGTTCCTCGTTGTCGATGCGGCTGCGCCCGACCGTGTCGTCCTGCTCGCCCGGCGACAGGCGCTGGAAGCGCTCGATGTCGTGCAGCCACTGCTGCACCGACGCGAAGCTGCCGCCATCGAGGCCGTCGCCCTCGTGGCTGACGATCGCGGCGGCGAGCGCGGCCTCGTCGACCGGGTTCTCGGTGCCGTCCTCGTAACCGGTCAGGTCGCGGCTGTCGCGGTGGCAGAAGCAGTCGATCGCCAGTTCCAGCGTGAACACGCCGGCCAGCGCGTTCTCGATCTCGCGCCCGGTGTGGAACAGCTCGCCGCGGTCGCTGCCGCGCAGCCAGCACCACAGCGCATACGGCACGTACGGGATCGGCACGCGCGCGCCGGGGAGGCTCGGGAACGGCCGCAGGCCCGGGATCGGCGCATCGAGGCCGGCGGCGAGTTCGGCGCCGATGCCGACGACGACGGCAAACCCGTCGACCAGCCCGCGCAGCGCCTGCAGCGCCCGCGGTGCGTCGTGACAGGCGTTGACGTGGAAGAACAGATGCCGCGAGGCGGCCGGGATCGGGGCGAGGATGCCGGGTTGCGGGGTACTCATCACGGGGGAACTCCGTCAGGACGAATCGGAAGGGAATCAGCAGCGCAGCAGTCGATGCAGCCGCTCAGGGCTGCCAGCGTTCCGGGTGCGCCCAGAACTTGCTGTTGAACCAGTCGGGCACGCTCTTGTAGCTCGCGATCGCGAAATGCCCGAGCAGCGCCGCCGGTGCGCGGGCGCGCAGCGTGTAGCCGAGGCCGAGCACGGCGCCCTCGTCCCAGCACGGCCGGGGCAGCACGGCCAGGCATTCCGGCGCCAGCCGGTCGCGGGCGCGGGCGAGCAGGGCGGCTCCGGCGCGCCGGTCGAGCAGTTCGGGCAGGCCGCGGATCAGCACCGCGTCGTAGCGGGCATCGGCGGCGAGCGCGCTGGCATCGGCACGGGCATCGACCTCCGTGCCCGGTGGCAGCGTCAGGTCGCCGGCATCGCCGAGCAGCAGCAGCCGGCCCGGCGCGCAGGCCCGCAGCCAGTCACTGCATTCGTTCGCAAACGGCCCGCAGGCCCCGGCAGGCAGGTCGATCGGACTTATCGGCACATCGGCATACTCCGCGCGGAAACTGGCAGTGACGGGGACGATCGCGGACACTGCGCGGTCACGCGAGAGTACGGCAGCGCCGGTCGCGCGGTCGATCGGCAGCGGAGGATGCAGATGATGCAGGGCAGGGGCGTGATCGCCACCGGCAATGGTGTGCCGCCGGTGGATGCGGGCCTGGCAGCGCCCGATGCGGCCGTCGCGGCCTGTCCGCTGCCGGTGCTCGGCATCGTCGGACCGAGCGGGGCCGGCAAGACGGCGCTGCTCTGCCGGCTGCTGCCGGAGCTTGCCGTCGCCGGTCTGCGCGTCGGCGTCATCAAGCAGGCCTCGGCGCGCTTCGATCTCGATGAGCCCGGCCGCGACAGCGATCGCCTGCGCCGCGCCGGACTGGCGCGCACGCTGGTGGCCGCCGTCGGCCAGACCGCGCTGATCGAGGAGCGCGACCCGGCCTGTCAGCCCGGCGACTGCGAACTCGCCGATGCGCTCGGCTGGCTCGATGTCGGGGCGCTCGATCTGGTGCTGGTCGAGGGCTTCGCGCGCGCGGCGCTGCCGAAGCTCGAAGTGCTGCGCGCCGACGGCCCGAAGCGCCACCAGTACCGGCACGATGCGTGGGTGCGCGTGCTGCTCGCCGATCACGAGCCCGAACCCGAACCCGAACCTGAATCCGAACCCGCTGCCGCCGCGGCCGCTGCCTCGCGCCTGCCACGGCTCGATCTCGCCGATGCCACGGCGATCGCCGGCTGGCTGTGCGCGTATCGCGAGGAATTTCTTGCCCGCCGCGCCGGCCGCACCGGCGGCGCGGCCCGATCCGGAGAGCTGGCCCGATGAGTCTGTCCTGTAGTCCCGGCAGCGATGCCATCCGCGCGCAGGCTTCGTGCTGCGACGATCACGACCCGCACTCGCTGCCGGTGCCGGTGGCGCTCGCGCGCATCCAGACCGCCGTGCAGCCGGTCACTGCCAGCGAACAGGTGGCGCTGCGCGCCGCGCTCGGGCGCGTGCTCGCCGCCGATGTGGTCTCGCCGATCGACGTGCCGGCGCACGTGAACTCGGCGATGGACGGCTACGCCGTGCGCGCCGCCGACCTGCCGGATGCAGGCACCGTGACGCTCGCGGTGGTCGGCACCGCCTTCGCCGGTGCAGCCTGGGACGGCAGGCTCGCCAGCGGCCAGGCCGTGCGCATCATGACCGGCGCCGTGCTGCCCGAGGGGGCCGACTGCGTCGTGATGCAGGAGCAGACCGAGCGCGAGCAGGGTGGCGATCAGGAGGGTGGCCAGGATCGCGTGCGCATCGGCCGCGGCCACCGCGCCGGCCAGAACATCCGCCTCGCCGGCGAGGACTTGAAGACCGGCGAGACCGTGCTCGCCGCCGGCCGGCGCGTGCAGCCGGCCGATCTCGGCGTGCTCGCCTCGCTCGGCGTCGCCGAGGTGCGCGTGCGCCGGCGCCTGCGCGTCGCCTTCTTCTCGACCGGCGACGAGCTGCGCTCGATCGGCGAGCCGCTGGCCGCCGGCTGCGTCTACGACAGCAACCGCTATTCGCTGTACGGCATGCTGAGCCGCCTCGGCGTCGAGCTGATCGACATGGGCGTCGTGCGCGATGACCGCGAGGCGCTGCAGGCGGCCTTCCGCGAGGCCGCGGCCTGCGCCGATGCCGTGATCACCTCCGGCGGCGTGTCGGTCGGCGAGGCCGACTTCGTCAAGGACACGCTGCTGAGCCTCGGGCGCATCGACTTCTGGAAGCTGGCGATGAAGCCCGGCCGGCCGCTGGCCTTCGGGCGCCTCGGCGAGGCCGTGTTCTTCGGCCTGCCCGGCAACCCGGTGTCGGTGGTCGTGACCTTCTACCAGTTCGTGCAGCCGGCACTGCGGCGGATGATGGGCATGAACGCCGTGCAGCCGGTGACGCTGCAGGTGCCGACGCTCGCGCGCCTGAAGAAGCGCCCCGGGCGCACCGAGTTCCAGCGCGGCGTGCTGGAGCAGCGCGATGACGGCTCGATGGCCGTGCGCCCGACCGGCGACCAGGGCTCGGGCATCCTCAGTTCGGTCAGCCGCGCCGACTGCTTCATCGTGCTCGCCGCCGACAGCAGCGGCGTCGAGGCCGGCGACACGGTGACGGTGCAGCCCTTCGAAGGGCTGTTCTGATGGTGCCGGCCGCCGCCGGATGCGCAGGCCGGCGGCCGTGGTGAGCGGTCTCGGGCTGCTCGCCGTCGGCCTCGGCGCCGCCGTCGGTGCCTGGCTGCGCTGGCTGCTCGGGCTGTGGCTGAACCCGCTGTTCCCGCCGGTGCCGCTCGGCACGCTGGCGGCGAACCTGATCGGCGGCCTGCTGATGGGCATCGCGCTCGGCGTGTTCCAGGCGCTGCCGGCGCTGGCCCCGGAATGGCGGCTGGCGCTCGCGACCGGCTTCCTCGGCGGCCTGACGACCTTCTCGACCTTCTCGGCCGAGATCGTCACGCTGCTCGCACGCGGCGAACTGGTCTGGGGCGGCGCGGCGATCCTGATGCACGTCGGCGGCTCGCTGGCCGCGACCGCCGTCGGGCTGGCGCTGGTCGGCTGGCTGCGGACCCTGGGCTGAGCAAGACCGCAAAGACGGGGAGACGATGAAGCCATGAACCCGAGCGAATCCGGCATCGCGCTGCGCTTCCACCTGTCCGAAGGCCGACGCCACCACGGCCGGCTGCTGTGGGAATGGCTGCTGGAGCTGGCGCGCGAGCTCGACCTGCCCGGCGGCACCGCCTACCGGGCGCTCGCCGGCTACGGCCGCCACCGCCGCCTGCACGAGGCGCATTTCTTCGAGCTGGCCGGTGATGTGCCGATCGACGTGATCTTCATCCTGCGTCCGGCCGACGAGGCACGGCTGCTCGAACGCATCGATGCCGAGGGCCTCGCGCTCTTCTACGCCCGCATGCCGATCGAATTCGGCCTCACCGGCCCCGCCGGGGGCTGACCTATATTGCAGTCGCAGCATTCCTGACGGTCCGGCCTGCACCGCGCCCGGTGCGGACCGCTCTGGCTGTGCAAGCCCTCCGACCCCGAGCTTCCGGAAACCGCCCGCATGCCGAACGATGCCGCACTGGCCGTCGCTGACGCCCCGCACACCCCGAAGAAGAACCTGACGACGCTGACGCTGGCCGCCCTCGGCGTCGTCTACGGCGACATCGGCACCAGTCCGCTGTACGCGCTGCGCGAATGCTTCAGCGGCCCGCACGGCATCATCGCGACCGAGGCCAACGTGCTCGGCGTGATCTCGCTGATCATCTGGTCGCTGCTGCTGCTGGTCTCGGTCAAGTACGTCGCCTTCGTGCTGCGCGCCGACTTCCGCGGCGAGGGCGGCATCCTGGCGCTGATGGCGCTCGCCTGCAGCCGGCGCTTCGCGACCCGCCGCCGGCACTGGTCCGTGCTGATCCTCGGCGTGTTCGGCGCGACGCTGTTCTACGGCGACGCGATGATCACGCCGGCGATCTCGGTGCTGTCGGCGATCGAGGGCCTCAACGTCGCGACCACGGTGTTCGAGCCCTGGGTCGTGCCGCTGACGCTGCTGGTGCTGATCGGCCTGTTCCTCGTGCAGTCGCACGGCACCGACCGGGTCGGCAAATTCTTCGGGCCGGTGATGCTGGTCTGGTTCGGTGCGCTGGCGGTGTTCGGCGTCGCCGAGATGCTCAAGCGCCCCGACATCCTCGCCGCCGTGCATCCGCGGCACGCGTACTTCTTCTTCCGCGACAACCAGTGGCATGCCTTCGTCACGCTCGGTGCCGTGTTCCTGGTCATGACCGGCGGCGAGGCGCTGTACGCCGACATGGGCCACTTCGGGCGCCGGCCGATCCGCCGCGCCTGGTTCGCGCTGGTGCTGCCGGCGATCCTGCTCAACTACTTCGGTCAGGGCGCGCTGCTGCTCGCCAACCCCGCAGCGGCCGAGAATCCGTTCTACCTGCTGGTGCCGGCGCCGCTGCTGTACCCGATGGTCGGGCTCGCGACCGCGGCGACCGTGATCGCCTCGCAGGCGGTGATTTCCGGCGTGTTCTCGCTGACGCGCCAGGCGATGCAGCTCGGCTACGCGCCGCGCATGAGCATCGAGCACACCTCGGCCGCCGAGATCGGCCAGATCTACATCCCGGCCGTGAACTGGACGCTGCTGGTGGCGGTGCTGCTGCTCGTGCTCGGCTTCGAGTCATCGAGCCGGCTGGCAGCGGCCTACGGCATCGCCGTGACGCTGACGATGGTGATCACGACCCTGCTGCTCGCCGTGGTCACGCGCCGGGTCTGGGGCTGGCATCCGGCGCTGGTGGCGGTGTGCATCCTGCCGTTTCTCGCCGCGGATCTGGCCTTCCTCGGCGCCAACGCGCTGAAGATTCCGCAGGGCGGCTGGTTCCCGCTGGTGGTCAGCGCGCTGCTGTTCACGTTCATGACCACCTGGAAGCGCGGCCGCAAGCTGCTCGCCCGGCGCCTGCGCGAGGAGGCGATCCCGATCAAGCTGTTCGTCGACGATGCCGCCGACGGCATGATCCAGCGCGTTTCCGGCACGGCGATCTTCCTGACCTCGAACCCGGACGGCGTGCCGCACACGCTGCTGCACAACCTCAAGCACAACAAGGTCATGCACGAGCGCGTCGTGCTGCTGACCGTGCGTACCGAGGAAGTGCCGTTCGTGCGCGAGGACAAGCGCGTCGAGGTCGAGACCATCGGCTCCGGCTTCTACCGCGTGCACATGCGCTTCGGCTTCACCGAGGACCCGGACGTGCAGGCGGCGCTGGCGCTGTGCGGGCCGCACGGCCTGGAGTTCGAGCTGATGGAGACGACCTTCTTCCTCGGCCGCGAAACCCTGATCTCGACCTCGCGCCCCGGCATGGCGCGCTGGCGCGAGCGGCTGTTCATCGCCATGTCGCGAAGCTCGGCGCGGGCGATGGACTTCTTCAACATCCCGATCAACCGCGTCGTGGAGCTGGGCACGCAGATCGAGCTGTGAGGGCGGCCGGCGCACCGCGGCGCCGGCCGTCTACGCTCGGCCGACGAGGGAAGGGGAGGGTGTGCGATGCCGGGCAAGGTGTTCGTCAGTTACAGCCAGCAGGACGAGGCATGGATGACCCGGCTCGTACAGCAGCTGGAAGCGCTGGCGGATGAAGGCCTGAAGGTCTGGACCGATCAGAAAATCCCGCCCGGTGCGGACTGGTTTCCGGAGATTGAAGCCGCGATGGCCGAGTGTCAGGTG
>JAFEGB010000074.1 GCA_018240295.1 Pseudomonadota bacterium | reverse complement strand
ATGGTAGAAGCCGTGCTCGATCGTGGTGATCGGGTTGTCGGCGTTGATGCGTTCTTCAAGCCGCATCAGCGCCAGTGCCAGCGCACTGCGGCCATCGGCGCGGTCCGAATAGTCGGTGTCCGAACGCATGCGCAGGTGCGTCCAGAGATAGTTCGGCACCACACGGGCCAGCGCGTCGTCGCTGCCGCCAAGCAGCACGCCGGCCCGGCTCAGACGCCCGTCCTGCACGACACCGAGCGCCCCGAGCAGATCGAGATCAGGGCGTGCAAGCAGATCGGCCGGCGCATTCTCGGCCGCAGCCACCTTGCGCAGGACCTCCATCGCAGCCGGCGAGAGCAGGGCGGCGGGCGGTTCTGCGCAGGGCGGCGCCGTGAAGTCGGCCGTGCCGGATTCGACCATCACTTGCGCCCGAAGCGTGCCGGTCAGCGGCAGGCAGTCCTTGCCCTGCCGGATCCTGCCGCTGCCGGCCGTATCGGTATACGGCGCCAGCCCGCCGAAAACCTGCATCACCAGCAGGCGACCGGTGCCTTCCGGCACGGAAAGCTCCTCGAAGGCGGCCGTGATCTTCGGATCGGTGCCGTTGTAGATCGCGCTGGTCAGCGCAGGGACGTCGATATCGCCCGGCACGCCGACGATGGCCCGCGCCCGGCCACGCACCTTGTCGGCCACGCCGAACACGACAGTACCGCCGCCGCCGTTGGCCATGCAGACGGCCATGTCGATGACCTGCGCCCGAGCATCGCGGACGCTGCGGGCAATCCATTCCTTGAAGTCGAGATCCTGGCCTTCGAGCTCGTCGGCAACGTGTTCCTGCAGCGCATCCAGCAAACGCAGGATGTCGGCCGTGCTACGCAGGCTCACGCCGCCGCCTTCGGATCGACCAGCAGCATGCGCAACGCCGACAGTACCCGGCGCGGGTATTTGCGGTACATCGTCATGCCGAGCCAGTACGCCGCTTCCTCGCGGCCCATTGCCTCGATGCCGTCGGCAACGGCACGCATGAAGTCACGGTTGCGCATCGGCGCCAGCACGCGAAACAGCAGGCCGAGCGACAGGGCCAGATCCTCATCAAGCGATGCTGCCCGCTGCTGTGCGAACGGCAGGCCGCCGAGATCAATGCGCCCGCGCGCCAGCGTGCGCAGCACCCGGTGCTCGATCAGCGCCAGATTGCGCCCGCGCAGGCCGGCAATGCGCACCGGCACCTTCAGGTGCGGCGAGGCCGGCGCCGGCAGCTGCCAGATGCTCAGTTCCAGATCGCTGCCGCTGTGGCGGCAGGCGTGCAGTTCGTAGTGCGGGGCACCGGCGTCGGGTGGTCGCAGACCGGGCAGAAGTGGCGGGGTCATGCCTGTCCTTCAGCAGTGGCGGTTACATGGGCGGTCCCGGAGCCGGCGCGCGTCAGTTGCTCGGCAAAGCGTTCGGGCGCATCACCGGCCAGCAGCAGACCGTCGGTGAAGGTCAGCGTCAGATCGAGGCTGAGGTCGCGCTCGGTGGCGGCGCGCAGTTGCGGATCGAGAAAATCCCGCAGCGGCCGCACGTCTTCGAGACTGCCGGTGAATTCGATCTGGCATTCGCTGCCGCCGGCCGTGGCGTAGCTGGCGCTGAGCTTCATGCGCTTGTCGGCTTTCGGCACCGTACCGGCCAGCCCGATCAGTCGCAGCGCGTCCGTGGCATCGAACAGGCGCAGCGTCAGGCTGCGGATCAGCACATAGCGTCGGGCACGCGCCTGTTCCCAGAGTTGCACCAGCGCCTCGCGCAGCACGCCTTCGACCGCCAGCGGGCCGGCGGGCGGCGGCGGAACGACCGGCGGCGTTACCGGACCAGTACCGCCACCGGCACCGGTCGGGTTCTTGCCCGACGGGTCAGGATCGTCCGTGTCGACAATCGTCGTCGGCGGCGGCGGCGGCGGTGGCGGCGGTTCCGGAGGCCGGCGCGGCCACAGGCGCAGTTCCTCGGCGCGCGTCATGGTCATCAGCAGCGCCTGTTCATCGATGCGCAGATCGGCCCACGGATCGCCCGGACCGTAGAGCAGGTCGCCGTGCCGGTAGACGAAATCGCCGGACTCGATGCCGTTGCGGATGCCGCGCAGGAACACGTCGTTACCGATCAGCATCGGCAGCCGCGGGTTGCGGCGAAATTCCTCGCGCAGCGAGGCCATTGTCAGTTCGCCCTTTCGCAGCGGTGTGCGGTCGCGGATGTAGGTCGGCGAATCCGGCTCGTCTTCGGGCAGCCGCAGCTTGCGGTTGTCCGTCAGCACCCGTGCCACCGCCCGCTGGCCGGCACCGGGGCTTTCGGAGGCCGTCTGCACTTCGATGACGCTGTGGGCCAGATCGACATCGAAGCCGTCTGCCCGGATGCCCGACGGGTAGAACACATGCCGGTAGGCCTGCTGGATCGCCAGTGCCAGCCTCTGCTCGGCCGTCTGGTACCAGGACAGCACCATCTGCTGCTGATGCTCGGGCAGGTCGCGCAGGCTGTCGGGCTTGCGCATGGCTTCGAGTGCGAGCCGGTAGGTCATCCTGCGGCGCATTTCCTCGCACCGGCCGGCATCGACGACGAGGAACATCAGGTTGTTGCGGTTGATCCGGAAATCACTGCCGTTGCCACGGAACAGGTAGATACGTCGCACGAGATCGGGCAACTGCACACTGGCCGCCGAGACTTCGACCGCGTCGTAGCCCGGCACCACCAGCCACGGCTTGCCGTCGCCGGCATCATCCGCGACATCGTACGAACCGGCCGGAAAGGCGATGAGATTGAACGTGCCGCTCCTGTAGATGCTGCGCAGGCGGTCGTTGAGCCCGGCACGCACGTCTGCCGGATCGACCCGGTGTTCCTGGGCGCGCAGCAGTTGCGTCAGGTTGGCTTCAGTCAGGAAGCGCAGCGGTGCATTCGGCCGATCATCGAGATACGCCGACTGCTGCACGAAACGGGTACGGGCATCGTCGATGAACCCTGCATCGGTCGCCGGCGACAGCAGTGCATAGCGCAGTGCATCGGCGCCCAGCCCCTTCAGGCTGTCATTGAAAGCCAGCGAATGCATCAGCACGGTACGGGCCACCCAGGAACCGTACGGCGGCAGGCCGGCGTAGTGCTCGGCATCGAGCCGCTGTGCGAGCGCCGGGTGATCGCCGATCGTGGCACCGACATCCGCCTTGATCGCCGGCAGGAACAGCCCCTGCTGCATGCGGGTGACGATCTCCTGCCGGATCCCCGGGACCGACAGGTCGATGTGGTGGGTGTGGATGGCGAAGGTATCGCGCGGACGCTGCTGCCACAGGCAGGCGATCGTGCGCGCCAGCAGGCGCAGCATGCCGCGCACCCGCTGGAAGTTCACGAGCGTCGCGGTTTTCTCGCACAGCAGTTCGATCAGCTCGGGGTGCAACGGGAACCCGACCCGGAAGCGTTCGACCCGCACGTCGTTGATGCCGAAATCCGGCAATTGCGCCCGCTGGCCCTGCCACAGCGAGGCATAGGCTTCGATGACCGGCGCAGCCCGTGCATCGTCGACCGCTGCAAACAGCCGGCGGCGCAGTACCTGCACGGTTTCATCATCGGCCGTCGGACAAAGCAGCGTCGCCTTGCGCGCCGAAACGCTTTCCATCTCGGTCATGCGTTCGGCGATATCGCGGTTTTCCTCGCTGTAGGCGTCGGTGGCATCGCCTTCCTTGCCGATGGCAAGCGTGTAGACGACGGCCGCGCGCGGCGTCGATTCGATGGCCTTGAACAGCGCGGTCAGAAAGGCCGTGAGCTGTTCTCCGGCCTGCTGGCGATCCCGAGCCTTGAGCTTGCGCAGGTAGGCAGCCAGCTCATCGAGCAGGATCAGCGCCGGTCCGCCGGCAAACAGTTCGGCCAGCGTCGCAGCACCGGGAGCCACACGCTGCTCGTCGCTGCGCCGGACCAGCTCATAGCCCCGATGACCGGCCAGCGCAAAGGCCAGTTCGCCCCAGGGGGTGTAGGCCCGCAGGCCGTCGCCGAGCGACCGACCGTTGGCGAAGTCGGCATTCTCGCCATCGAAAGCCGCCACCCGCACGGCTTCGCCCGGCAGCAAGGCCGGATCGATGAATTCGGCCACGTCGGCGACCCCGGCCATGCCGCGCACGGCATGGGCGAGTGCGATCAGCGCATGGGTCTTGCCGCCACCGAAACCGGTATCGAGCCGGAAGATTGCCGCCAGCTGCTCGCTGCTGCCGTTGAGCCGCAGGCAGATGTTGCGCAGCAGTTCGCGCAAGCCTGTCGTCGGATGCGTGTTGGCAAAAAAGCGCGCCGGCTCGGCATAGTCGGGCGGCGCTGTCCCCCTGAGCACCATGGCCAGATCGGCTGCGAACTCCGCTTCACTGAGCGTACCGGCAAGTACGTCGGGCCGGGGTTTACAGGTGTCGAACAGGGTGGGCAGGCTCATGATCCCCAATATCCTTATTACGCAGTTCCGGAAATCCATTGGCTGCCGGAAACGGCCGCGGGCTCCGGGTATCAGTCAGGTTGCCGCGTCGGCAGCCGACAAATGCCACGGACGCGAAGCGCATCAGTATACGAAGGCAGCGGCAGAAACCTGATCCGGATTTTTGCCATGCCGATGCGTCAAGGCAATTGCGGCAAGCAATTGAATTTGACTCAGAAAACAGAAAAGCCCGCATCTTTCGATGCGGGCTCTGTGTGTTTGGCTGGGGGACTAGGATTCGAACCTAGGTTGACGGAGTCAGAGTCCGTAGTCCTGCCGCTAGACGATCCCCCAAGAAACGTGCCGCGTATCGTACCGATTGCAGTGCGAAACTGCAAGACCGGTACGAATATTGCATCAGCGCTTCGAGAACTGCACCGCGCGACGGGCCTTGCGCAGGCCGATCTTCTTGCGCTCGACGGCACGGGCATCGCGGGTCACGAAGCCGGCCTTGCGCAGCGTCGGACGCAGGGACTCGTCGTAGGCCATCAGCGCACGGGTGATGCCGTGGCGGATCGCGCCGGCCTGGCCGGTCATGCCGCCACCGGCGACGGTGATGTAGAAGTCGAAGCGACCCAGCGCGTCGACGGCTTCGAGCGCCTGGCGCACGACCATGCGCGAGGTCTCGCGACCGAAGTAGATGTCGAGCGGACGGCCGTTGACGACGATGTCGCCCTTGCCGTTGGTGCGCAGGAACACCCGGGCGGTCGAGGTCTTGCGACGGCCGGTGCCGTAGAACTGATTGTCAGCCATGTCCTGAAACCTTGTCTCGGAAGCCGCGGGGCTCAGATGTCGAGGGCCTGCGGCTGCTGGGCCGCGTGCGGGTGGGTCGGGCCGGCGAAGACCTTGAGCTTGCGGAACATCGCACGCCCCAGCGGGTTCTTCGGCAGCATGCCCTTCACGGCGATCTCGAGCACGCGCTGCGGGGCGCGCTCGATCATCTTCTCGAAGGTGAAGGCCTTCATGTTGCCGATGTAGCCGGTGTGCTTGTAGTAGACCTTGTCCTGCGCCTTGTTGCCGGTGACGCGGATCTTCTCGGCGTTGACGACGACGATGTAGTCACCGGTGTCGACGTGCGGCGTGTACTCGGCCTTGTGCTTGCCACGCAGGCGGCGGGCGATCTCGGTCGACAGGCGGCCGAGGGTCTTGTCGGTGGCATCGACGACGAACCAGTCACGCTTGACGTCCGCCGGCTTGGCGCTGAAGGTCTTCATGTTCACTCCGGAAATGAGCCCCGATCCGGATCGCTGCCGCTGCCGGCGTCGACCGCGCTGCTGGTGCGGGACTCGGGAATTCTGTTTCGATCTGATGGAATCTGGATCGGTTCGGTGTCCGGGCACGGCACGAGGGCCTGCGCTCCGGTCGAGGGCGCGCATAGTAATCAGGCCCGGCGCGGGTGACAAGCCTTTTGTCCGGCCGCGCTGCGTGCGCGGAGGGCTGATTTTGCTGTGATTTCAGTCCGGCAGGCGCAGGCGCTCGACGATGCGGCCGTTGGCGAGGTGCTCGTCGACGATCTCGTCGATGTCGTCATGATCGACGTAGGTGTACCAGACCGCCTCCGGGTAGACGACGATGACCGGCCCTTCCTCGCAGCGGTCGAGACAGCCGGCGTTGTTGATGCGCACCTTGCCGGGGCCGGCGAGGCCGAGCGCCTTGACGCGCGCCTTGGCGTGATCGCGCGCGGCGCTGGCGTTGCAGCGCTGGCAGCTCGGACGCTCGTCGCCTTCGCGCAGGTTGGTGCAGAAGAACACGTGGTGGCGGTAGTGGCTGGCCATGGGGGGGCTCCGGTGAGCGGCGGGGAGCGCCCGAGTATCGCGCCGGTGCCGGCAGGCGGCCAGCACCGCCGTGCCGGGTTTCCGCCGGTGCGGCACCGGGCTTAGGATGGCCGGACCTTGCGCTGCAACAGGAGCCCGCCGCCATGCCCACCCGTCGCCAGTACTCACCGCTCGACCACCTGTTCGGCACGCTCGATCAGGCCGTGCGCACGGTGTTCGGACCGCCGGCGGTCACGGAACGCCCGAACCCGGCGGCCGGCGAGCAGTCCGGCCCGCTCAGCGAGGCCGAGCGGCGCGAGGCGATGCGGCTGATGCGCGTCAACCATACCGGCGAGATCTGCGCGCAGGCGCTGTATCAGGGGCAGGCGCTGACCGCGCGGCTGCCCGAGGTGCGCGGCCAGATGGAGCGCGCGGCGGCCGAGGAGTACGACCATCTCGACTGGTGCGAGCGGCGCGTGCAGGCGCTCGGCGGGCATACCAGCGTGCTGAATCCGCTGTTCTACGCCGCGTCGTTCACGATCGGCGCGCTGGCCGGACGCGCCGGTGACCGCTGGAGCCTCGGCTTCGTCGCCGAGACCGAGCATCAGGTCGTGCGCCACCTCGACAGCCACCTCGAACGCCTGCCCGCGCAGGACACCGAGAGCCGTGCGATCGTCGGGCAGATGAAGGTCGACGAGCATCGCCACGCCGAGCACGCGCTCGCCGCCGGCGGCGCGAAGCTGCCGCTGCCGGTGCGCCTGGCGATGCGCATGACCGCGAAGGTCATGACCGGCACGACGTACTGGATCTGAAAGCGGGTCTGAAACCGGCCCTGCGCCTCAGGACAGGCCGCGGCGCAGGTTCTTGCCGTAGAAGATCTCGGCCATCTCGCGGCGCAGCAGCGATTCGAGCCGTACCTGCTCGCGCGGCGCGATGTCGTGCTTGTCCTTGTTGAACAGGTAGTTATTCAGATCGAAGTCCTTCAGCATCATCTTCGTGTGGAAGATGTTCTCCTGAAAGACGTTCACGTCGATCATCTGGTAGCGGTCGCGGGTTTCCTGCACCAGGTAGTTCTGGATCGAGTTGATCTTGTGGTCGATGAACAGCTTCCTGCCCTCGACATCGCGCGTGAAGCCGCGCACGCGGTAATCGAGCGTGACGATGTCGGAGTCGAAGCTGTGGATCAGGTAGTTCAGCGCCTTCAGCGGCGAGATGCGTCCGCAGGTCGAGACATCGATGTCGGCGCGGAAGGTGCTGATGCCGTTCTCCGGATGGCTCTCCGGATACGTGTGCACCGTGATGTGGCTCTTGTCGAGGTGCGCGGCAACCGTGTCCGGCATCGGTCCGGGACGCGTCGAGTTCGACAGCTGGCCGGCGGCGATCGGCTCCTCGGAGATCAGGATCGTGACGCTCGCGCCCTGCGGCTGATAGTCCTGACGCGCGATGTTCAGGATGTTGGCGCCGATGATGTTGGCGACGTTGCTGAGGATGTCGGTCAGGCGTGCGGCGCTGTACATCTCGTCGATGTAGCCGAGATACGCCATCTGCTCCTCGGCCGTCTCGGTGTAGCAGACGTCGTAGATGTTGAACGTCAGCGTCTTGGTGAGGTTGTTGAACCCCATCAGCTTCAGTCGGGGCAGTGGCTTCGGTTTCACCGCGGCTTTTCCTCCGTTGCCGGCCATGTCGGGCCGGGCTGGCTTAAAAAAGGCGCGAGTATACCGAATGCCGATGACAAGTCATCGGCGGCAAAGGCATTTTGGCACCGGCACAACGCCGGCGATCCGGGGCTTCAGACGGCGATGATCTCGTAGCTGTGCGTCACTTCGGCGACCTGACCGAGCATGATCGAGGCTGAGCAGTACTTTTCGGCCGACAGGTCGACGGCGCGGCGCACGTGGTTCTCGGACAGGCCGCGGCCGCTGACGACGAAGTGCATGCGGATCTTCGTGAACACCTTCGGGTCGGTTTCGGCGCGCTCGGCGTCGAGCTCGACGCGGCAGTCGGTCACGTCCTGACGCGACTTCTTCAGGATCAGCATCACGTCGATCGCCGAGCAGCCGCCGGTGCCGATCAGCAGCATCTCCATCGGCCGCACGCCGAGGTTGTGGCCGCCGGCCTCGGGCGCGGCATCCATGATCACGGCGTGGCCGCTGCCGGACTCGCCGACGAAGGTCATGTTGTCGAGCCACTTGACGCTTGCTTTCATCGCAGGGACTTCCGTAGGGGACGGGAACGGGGAAACCGGCAAGGCGGCGGCGCGGCCACCCTCACGCGAACAGCTCGGCGAGCTTCGCGCCCGGGTCCGGCGCGCGCATGAAGGCCTCGCCGACCAGGAAGGTATGCACGCCGGCCTCGCGCATGCGTGCCACGTCGGCGCGTTCGAGGATGCCGCTCTCGGTGACGACGAGGATGTCGCCGGGGATCTGCGCGAGCAGGCCGAGCGTGGTGTCGAGCGAGACCTCGAAGCTGCGCAGGTTGCGGTTGTTGATGCCGACCATGTCCAGATCGAGCGCGAGCGCGCGTTCGAGCTCCTCGGCATCGTGGACCTCGACCAGCACGTCCATGCCGAGTGCGCGCGCCTGATCGTGCAGCGCACGCATCGGCTCGTCCTCGAGCGCGGCGGCGATCAGCAGGATGCAGTCGGCGCCGATCGCGCGCGCCTCGACCACCTGATACGGATCGACGATGAAGTCCTTGCGGATCACCGGCAGCGTGCAGGCGGCGCGCGCGGCGACGAGGTAGTCCTCGTGGCCCTGGAAGTAGTCGCGGTCGGTCAGCACCGACAGGCAGGCCGCACCGTGGCGTTCGTAGCTCGCGGCGATCGCGGCCGGATCGAAGGGATCGCGCAGCAGGCCCTTGCTCGGCGAGGCGCGCTTGGCCTCGGCGATCACCGCCGGCAGCTCGGCGTTGAGCTTCTCGCGCAGCGCCGCGGTGAAGCCGCGCGGTGCCGGGGCGGCCGCGGCACGGGCGGCGAGCTGCGCGAGCGGCAGCGCTGCGCTGCGCTCGGCGACCTCGGCGTGCTTGCGGGTGATGATCTGCTTCAGGATGTCGGGAAGGCTGGCCATCATGGACTACTCCGTGTCGCGCAGGCGTCGGGTGCAGGATACGAGCTGGTCGAGTTTTCCGGCGGCGGCCCCGCTGGCGATCACCGCCTGTGCGCGCGCGACGCCTTCGGCGAGCGTCGCGGCGAGGCCGGCGACGTGGATCGCGGCGCCGGCGTTCAGCACGACGATGTCGCGCGCCGGGCCGGCCTCATCGGCGAGCACGCGCCGGATCAGCGCCAGCGATTCGGCCGGCGAGCCGACGCGGATGGCATCGAGCGGTGCGCGCGTCAGGCCGAAGTCCTCGGGCGCGATCGTGTAGCTGCGCACCCGGCCGTCGCGCCCTTCGGCGACTAGCGTCGGGGCGCCGATCGAGATTTCATCGAGCCCGTCCTCGCCGTGCACGACCAGCACATGCCGGCAGCCGAGGCGCAGCAGCACCTCGGCGAGCGGCTCGACCAGCGCCGGGCTGAACACGCCCATCAGCTCGTGCGGCGCGCCGGCCGGGTTGGTCAGCGGCCCGAGCACGTTGAAGATCGTGCGCACCGCCATCTCGCGGCGCGGACCGATCGCGTGCTTCATGGCGCCGTGATACTGCGGCGCGAACAGGAAGGCGACGCCGACCTCGGCGAGGCACTGCTCGACCTGCGCCGGCGTCAGATCCAGCCGCACGCCGGCGGCTTCGAGCACGTCGGCCGCGCCGGTCTTGCCGCTGACGGCGCGGTTGCCGTGCTTGGCGACCGTACCGCCGGCGGCGGCAACGACCATTGCCGCGGCCGTCGAGACGTTGAAGCTGCCGGAGACATCGCCGCCGGTGCCGACGATGTCGACGACGTGCCCGCCCGGCGCGTGCACCGGGGTCGCCAGTTCGCGCATCACCTGCGCGGCGGCGGCGATCTCGTCGACGGTCTCGCCCTTCATGCGCAGGCCGACCAGAAAGCCGCCGATCTGCGCCGGCGTGGCCTCGCCGGTCATGACGATGCGCATGACCGCACGCATCTCGTCACCACTGAGATCCTGGCGCTCGACGACGCGGCGGATGGCGGACTGCATGTCCATGTCGAACCCTCGGGTTTGGAGGAAACGGGAAGCTGGCGCGCGGCCTGCCCCGGCGCCGCCCGACGCCGGAGCCGCCGCGCAGGCGGCCTCAGGCCGCTGCGTTCAGGAAGTTCGCGAGCAGCGCATGGCCGTGCTCGGTCAGGATCGATTCCGGGTGGAACTGCACGCCCTCGACCGCCAGCGTCCGGTGGCGCACGCCCATGATCTCGTCGATCGACCCGTCAGGGCCGGCCGTCCACGCGGTGACCTCCAGGCACTCGGGCAGCGTCGCCTGCTCGATGACCAGCGAGTGGTAGCGCGTGACCGTGAACGGGCTCGGCAGACCGGCGAACACGCCCTGGCCGCTGTGATGCACCGGCGAGACCTTGCCGTGCATGACCTGCTTCGCGCGCACGATGCGCCCGCCGAACACCTGGCCGATGCTCTGGTGGCCGAGGCAGACGCCGAGGATCGGGATGCGCCCGGCGAAGCGTTCGATCGTCGCCATCGAGATGCCGGCCTCGTTCGGCGTGCACGGCCCCGGTGACAGCACGATGCGCGCCGGCGCCAGCCGCTCGATTTCGTCGGGCGTGATGCCGTCGTTGCGGAACACCTGCACGTCGGCCCCGAGTTCGCCGAAGTACTGCACGAGGTTGTACGTGAACGAGTCGTAGTTATCGATCATCAGCAGCATGATCGTCAGCCTCCGAAGCCGCGGCCGGCGAGTGCGGCGGCGCGGAAGATCGCGCGGCCCTTGTTCAGGGTTTCCTCCCATTCGCTCGCCGGCACCGAGTCGGCGACGATGCCGGCCCCGGCCTGCACGTGCAGCACGCCGTCCTTGATCACCGCGGTGCGGATCGCGATCGCCGTGTCCATGTTGCCGCTCCAGGACAGATAGCCGACCGCGCCGGCGTAGATGCCGCGCTTGACCGGCTCGACCTCGTCGATGATCTCCATTGCCCGGATCTTCGGCGCGCCGCTGACCGTGCCGGCCGGGAAGGTCGCGCGCAGCACGTCCATCGCCGTCAGCCCGTCCTTCAGCCGGCCGCTGACGTTCGAGACGATGTGCATCACGTGCGAGTAGCGCTCGATGACCATCTGCTCGGTGACGCGCACGCTGCCGGTCGTGCAGACGCGCCCGGCATCGTTGCGGCCGAGGTCGATCAGCATCAGGTGCTCGGCGATCTCCTTCGGATCGGCGAGCAGATCCGCTTCGAGCGCGCGGTCCTCGGCCTCGTCGCGGCCGCGCTTGCGCGTGCCGGCGATCGGGCGGACCGTGACCGTGCCGTCTTCGAGGCGCGCGAGGATCTCGGGGCTGGAGCCGACGATGTGGCAGTCGCCGAGGTTCAGGAAGTACATGTACGGCGACGGATTGAGGCTCCTGAGCGCCCGGTACAGGTCGAGCGGCGCGCCGGTGTACGGCGCCGACAGCCGCTGCGAGGGCACGACCTGCATGCAGTCGCCGGCGAGGATGTAGTCCTTGATGCGCTCGACCGCGGCCTCGAAGCCGGCCTGCGTGAAGCCGGAGACGAAATCCTGCTCGGCGAGCGGCGCGCCATGGCCGTGCGCATACGCGGTCGAGCCGCTGCGCAGGCGCTCGACGATGGCATCGAGCTTCGCCTGCGCGCGCTCCCAGGCGCGCTCGGCGAGCGGATCGACCTGCGCGATCACGTACAGCTTGCCGGAGAGGTTGTCGAAGACGACCACGTCCTCGGACACCATCAGCAGGATGTCGGGCGCGCCGATCGGATCGGGATTCGGGCAGTGCGCGAGGCGGGGCTCGACGTAGCGGATCGTGTCGTAGCCGAAGTAGCCGACCAGCCCGCCGGCGAAGCGCGGCAGGCCCTCGCGGTTGTCGGGCACGCGGTAGCGGCGCTGGAAGGACTCGATCCACGCGAGCGGATCCTCGACGTGCGCGCGCTCGACCACCTCGGCGCCGCGTTCGACCGTCACCTCGTGGCCGCGCACGCGCAGCACCGTGCGCGCCGGCAGGCCGATGATCGAGTAGCGGCCCCATTTCTCGCCGCCGTGCACGGATTCCAGCAGATAGCTGTACGGCGCATCGGCGAGCTTCAGGTAGGTCGACAGCGGCGTGTCGAGGTCGGCGAGCACCTCGCGCACGACCGGCACGCGGTTGTAGCCCTCGGCGGCGAGGGCGGCGAATTCAGTGGCATTCATCGGGAAACCCTGCGGGAAAGACGGCGATCGGTACCGTGGCCCGCGCACGGGCGGACGACGGTTGCAGCGGCGGAACCGGGATCAGTGCCGCCACCGCCATCGCAGGTCCATGGGCTGGGTTTCGTTCGGGATCATCGTCGGGTGCCGGCTTTCCTGCGCTTCAGTCGATCAGCCCCGACAGCTCGGAGAGGCTGTCGATGACGATGTCGGGCGCGAACTCGCGGATGTCGCGGCCGTGGTTGTAGCCGTAGGGCACGGCGACCACCGGGCAGCCGGCGTTGCGCGCCGCGCCGATGTCGTTGCGCGAATCGCCGACCATCAGGCAGCGCGAGATGTGCACGCCGATGCGCGAGGCCGCGAGCAGCAGGCATTCGGGCGCGGGCTTGACCGTCGGCGTGCATTCGCCGCCGACCAGCGCATGGAAGTGATGCGCGATGCCGATGCGCTCCAGCAGCGGCGCGGCGAGATCCGCCGGCTTGTTGGTGACGCAGGCGAGCTTGAAGCGCTTGCGCTTGGCGAGCTTGTCGAGCCCCTCGACCACGCCCGGATACAGGCGGCTGTGCACGCAGACCTGCGCGCCGTAGAAGCGCCGGTACAGCGGCTTCGCGCGATCCATGAGTTCCGGATCGGCCTCGCCGTCCATCGAGTCGCTGAGCGCCCGGCGGATCAGGTTGGTCGAACCGTTGCCGACCCACTGGCGCACCTTGGCCTCGCCGCGGCGCGGCAGGTCGAGCGTGTCCATCAGCTGGTCGATGGCGATGGCGATGTCCGGCACGCTGTCGATCAGCGTGCCGTCGAGGTCGAACAGGATGGCGTCCACGTGCGAGAACATCAGGCCTCCTCCGCCGCGCGGGCCAGCTCGGCCCGCAGCGCAGCGATGGTCGCAGCGTAGTCCGGCGTGCTGAAGATCGCGGAGCCGGCAACGAAGGTGTCGGCCCCGGCACGGGCGATTTCACCGATGTTGTCGAGCTTGACGCCGCCGTCGATCTCCAGCCGGATCGGCAGCCCGGAGGCCGCGATGCGCGCGCGCGCATCGGCGAGCTTGCCGAGCGTCGCCGGAATGAAGCTCTGGCCGCCGAAGCCGGGGTTCACCGACATCAGCAGCACGATGTCGAGCTTGTCCATCACGTACTGCAGCACGTCGAGCGGGGTCGCCGGGTTGAACACCAGCCCGGCCTTGCAGCCGCAGGAGCGGATCAGCTGCAGCGTGCGGTCGACGTGGCGGCTGGCCTCGGGGTGGAAGGTGATCCAGCTCGCGCCGGCCTCGGCGAACATCGGCACCAGCGCATCGACCGGCTCGACCATCAGGTGCACGTCGATCGGCGCCGTCACGCCGTACTGGCGCAGCGCCTTGCACACCATCGGCCCGACGGTCAGGTTCGGGACGTAGTGGTTGTCCATCACGTCGAAGTGGACGACGTCCGCTCCGGCCGCGAGCACCGCATCGACCTCGGCGCCGAGCCGCGCGAAATCGGCCGACAGGATCGATGGAGCGATCAGGAAATCCGGCATGACCAATGACTCCGCACCGGGCTAGCGCAGCCCGGCGAACCGCTTGAGCAGGGGAGGCGGCACTGTACCCGATCCGGCCGCGGCGCGGGCAGCGACGTTGCACTGCGACACGGGAATCCCGCCGGCGGAAGCCCGGGCGGGCGCTCAGCCGAAGCCGCGCGCGCTGCGGATGCGCTCGTAGGCCGAGCGGATCGCGTGCGTGCGCTCGGTGGCGCGCTTCATGCCGGCCTCGTCGAGGCCCTGGGCGGCGAGTTTGTCCGGGTGGTGGCGGCTCAGCAGCCGGCGGTAGGCGCGCGTGACCTCCTCGTCGGTGGCGCTGCGCGCGAGGCCGAGCGTGCGGTAGTCCTCGTCGATCGGCGGGGTGGCCGGGCGCGCCGGCTGGCGGTGCTGGTGGCCGCCGGAATGCTGCTGCCGGCCCTGTCCCGGACCGCCGAAGCCGCCGCGCTGCACGCGGATCATCAGCTCCAGCGCATCGAGCTGGCCGCGGCCGACGCCGAGGCGCGCCGCCATCGAGCCGACGCACTCGCGCGCCCGCGGGTGCGGTTCACCGATCGCCCAGGCGGTCGCGAGCTGGATTTCGAGGAAGGCCCGCAGCAGCTCGGGCCGCTGCGGCAGCACCTCGGCGAAGGCGTCGAGCGTCGCATCGAGCGGGTAGTCGGCGCGCTTGCCGTCGTTGAACGCACGCATCGCCTGCTCGCGGCGCAGGCCGTCGAGGCGCAGGTGACCGATCACCGCGCGCGCGGCTTCAAGCTCGGCGGCGCTGACCGCACCGTCGGCCTTGGCGACGGCGCCGAGCCCGGCGAACAGCGCGATCAGGAAGCGCTGCTCGGCCTCGGCATCGCTGCCGTGACGGCCCTGACCGTGGCCGTGGCCGTCGTGCAGGCCGGCGAAGCGTGCGGCGTTGCGGTCGAAGTTGTGGCCGACCGCGGCCCCGAACATCGCACCGAACGGTCCGCCGACCATGAAGCCGAAGGCGCCGCCGACCATCTTGCCCCACCAGTTCATGCGCACACCCCGGCGCACGGCAGGGATGCAGGGGACGGGAACGGCAGGTGGTGGCTCGGCATCGGGGCGGACACGGACGTGCAGGGGTTTCAGGAGCGGAAGTAGCGCGATTCGTCGAAGCTGCGCAGCCACTCGGGCTTCATGCCGACGAACACTGCGGTCAGCATGCCGTTCATCAGCCCTTCCGGGAACAGATACAGCGGCAGGAATGGCAAATATTCACGGGCGATGCGCTCGAACGGATACACGTCGAGCGCCACCAGCGTCACGACCACGGCCATGACCGCGCACAGCGCCGAGAGGATCGCGCCGAAGAAGCCGCACAGGAAGATATAAATGAACGGGTTGGCCGGCAGCCGCTGCGTGACCAGCCGCTGGATGCCGTGGCTGACCAGCACCGGCAGCACGCCGATCAGCAGGATCGTCGCCGCCAGCGCCGCCCAGTCCAGCCGTGCGAACAAGGCCATGCCGATGCCGATCACGACCGTGCCGAGCAGCGCCAGCGCCCAGCCGAACATCAGCGTCAGCACCGTCACGCCGAGGAAGTGAAAACCGAGGCCCGGCGACACGCCGGCGTGGAAGGACCACAGCAGCAGCAGCGACACCAGCGCCGCCCCGAGCACGTGCTCCATGGCGTTGCGCCGCAGCGCCCGCCACGGCGCGCAGTACAGCGCCACGAGGCAGCCGGCGACGAGCAGGGCATCGGCGAGCAGGCGCAGCTCGAACGGCAGCAGTTCGGACGGAAAATTCATGGAAGCACCTGCCTGGCCGGATGGCCGATCTGCACGGCACGCCAGCGACGCGCCTTCCCCCCGATGGATGGACCGGCGCCCGCGACCCGAATTCCGGGGCGGCCCGTGCACCGTCCCGGACGCCACGCCGGCCGGCGGTGTGCTTGGCACCCCGACGGCGGCGCGCGCACAATCCGCGCCCTGTTCCGCCCGCCCCGACCGGAGTCCGCGCCGTGAGCGACATCCTCGAATCCACCCCGGCCGAGCTGACCAGCCTGCCGCTGATCTACCGCGGCAAGGTCCGCGATGTCTACGGCATCGATGACCGGCACATCCTGATCGTCGCCACCGACCGGCTGTCGGCCTTCGATGTGGTGCTGCCGACCGGCATCCCCGGCAAGGGCGCGATGCTGACGGCGATCTCGAACTTCTGGTTCGAACGCACGCGCCAGATCGTGCCCAATCATCTCGACCTCGCCACCGTCACGCTCGAACAGGCCCTGCCCGACCCGGCCGAACGCGCCCGCGTCGAGGGCCGCGCCGTGGTCGCGCGCAAGCTGCGCGGGCTGCCGGTCGAGGCGATCGTGCGCGGCTACCTGATCGGCTCGGGCTGGAAGGACTACCGCACGAGCGGCGCGGTCTGCGGCATCGCGCTGCCGGCCGGGCTCAGGCTCGCCGAGCGGCTGCCGGAGCCGATCTTCACGCCCTCGACCAAGGCCGCGGTCGGCGATCACGACGAGAACGTCTCCTACGAGGCCGTCGTCGCGCAGATCGGCGCCGGGCTGGCCGCGCAGGTGCGCGACACCAGCCTGCGCCTGTACCGCGAGGCCGCTGCCTGGGCGCTGACCCGCGGCATCATCATCGCCGACACCAAGTTCGAGTTCGGTCTCGACGAGCACGGCGCCCTGGTGCTGATGGACGAGGCGCTGACGCCGGATTCCTCGCGCTTCTGGCCGGCCGACCAGTACCGCGCCGGCAGCAATCCGCCGAGTTTCGACAAGCAGTTCGTGCGCGATTACCTCGAAACCCTGGACTGGAACAAGCAGGCCCCGGGACCGGCGCTGCCCGAGGAAATCCTCGAACGCTCGGCCGCCAAGTACCGCGAGGCGATGACGCGCCTGACCGGGCTGTGAGCCCCGGAGCGGCCTTGCCGCGCACCGGCTTCGATTAACCGACCGTAAGGTGTTGTTACAGGCCAGTTCTCTGACAATCATCGCCGTCCACGCCGTGCCGGCCCCCGCCGGCACGGCCATCGATCCGGGCCCAGATCCGGACGCTTTCGATCCACCGAGGAGCGCATCACGATGAACAGCGATCGGGAATGGTTGCAGACCTGTCTGTACGGACAGCACGACATCTGGGCGGACTGGGTCCGCTTCGGCGAACGCATCGCCGACACCCAGGAGGCTGCCGGCTGGGGCACGCCGCACGCGCTGCGGCTGCTGAACGAGCAGAACGCGCGCTGGCTGGAAGCCACGCGGCTGTGGGTGCAGGAATGGGAGCGCATGGTCAGCGCCGGTCCGGACTTCGACTACAGCGCGCGTCAGGCGCTGGTGCGCAACCGCATCTTCCAGACCTGGCTGGATACCGTCAGCGGCTTCGACTGGGACCAGTGGCACCTGTCGATGCGTCAGGCCTTCCTGCTGCTGCAGCAGGCCTTCCAGGCCGCGCAGGTGCTGCAGCAGCAGACGCCGGCGCCGGCGCCGGCCGAAGCCCCGGCTCCCGACACTCCGGACGCCACGACCCTGAACGCTGGCGCCCCGGCGCCGGTCCTCGATCCGCAGCCGCAGTCCATCGATCCGCAGTCGCGGGTCGCCTGAGCCCCGTCCGCCCCGCCGATCCGGCGGGGCCTTCCACCGGACCGACCCGACCGGCCGCCCGCAGCCCCCTGCCGGCGGCCGGTTGCGCTTGCGTCCCGCCGCCGGCACGCCATGCTCGCGCAGTCCTTCCCAACCTGCGGAGACCGGCATGGGCGCAACCGTCCTCTGGGGCTACGCCGTGCAGGCGCTGCTCGCGCTGTCATGGACGCTGTACGCGCTGCTGCTGCCGCCGATGCTGCGTCAGGTCGGCCTCGACGCAGCGACTGTCGCGGCTTGGCTGGCGTGGCTGCTGATCATCGACCAGCTCGTGTTCGCCGCCGCCGACTGCGCAGCCGGCATGTGGGCGGCGCGTACCGCGCAGGGCGCCCGGCGGCTGGCCGGACCGATCGCGCTGGCAGCCGTCATCTCCAGCCTCGCGCTCGGCGCGCTGCCGTGGCTCGCACACACCGGCAGCGGTGCGGCCCTGCTCGGGGCAACGCTGGTCTGGGCGCTCGCCGGCTCGCTGCTGCGCGCGCCGCTGCTGGCGCTGCTCGGCCGGGCCGTGTCGGCCGACGAACGCACGCGCCGCGTCGCGGCCGTCGCCATCGGACTCGCCATCGCCGGTGCCTGCGCACCGCAGCTGACGACGCGGCTGGCCGGCATCGATGCGCGTCTGCCGCTCGGGCTGGCGGCGGCGGCGCTGGCGCTGGCCGTGCTGTACGTCGGCCGGGTCGAGGCGCGGCTGCCACCGGCGCAGGATGCCGGTCACCTGCCGCGCGATGCCGCCGCGCTGCGACTGCTGGCCGGTGCCCTGCTGGCGGCCGTGGCCGCGCAGCTGCAGACGGCGATCGCCGCGAAGGCGCAGTACGCGGCCGCCGGCGGGGGCGGCGACTGGCT
>JAFEGB010000073.1 GCA_018240295.1 Pseudomonadota bacterium | reverse complement strand
GGCCGGCATCCGGCCGCTGACCTGGCAGCAGACCCTGCTCGAATGGCAGCGCGACTGGGCGCGGCGCGAGCACTACGACGAGGTCATGGCCATCGTGCGCGAGCACAGCGGCGCCTACGGCATGGTTGTCGACTACGCCTACACGCGCGTACACGGCGCGCCGCAGCGCGGCGAATGGCGCGGCAGCGTACGCAAGTGAACGCCGCCGTGCCGGCAGCCGGGCCGCCGGAAACGCCTGATGCACCGGAGGCGGTGTTCGGCGGTGCCCACGCCGGCCACGTCAGCTTCGTGATCCGCCACCGCGTCGAACCCCGCCGGCGCGCGGACTACGAACGCTGGCTGACGCGGATCATGCCGGTGGCGGCCACGTATCCGGGCCATCTCGGCGTCAGCGTCATCCGCCCGGATGCGCCCGGCACGCCGTACACGATCGTGCTGCGCTTCGAGCGCCTGGAGCAGCTGCGCCGCTGGATGGAATCGGCCGACCGGCGCGAGCTGATCGAGCAGATCCGGCCGCTGCTCGCCGCCGGTGAGGACCTGGACATCCGCCCCGGTGCGGCCTTCTGGTTCACGCCGGCCGGCGCGCAGCCGCCGCGGCTCTGGAAGCAGGTGCTGATGACCTTCGCGGTGATCTGGCCGCTGACGCTGATCGTGCCGCAGCTCTGGCAGCCGGCGTTCACGCGCTGGCCGTGGCTCGGCGGCTGGCTGGCCGGCAACTTCGTCGTCGCGCTCAGCATCGTGCTGATCGTCGTCTGCGCGGTGATGCCGTGGCTGACGCGCCGGCTCGCCGGCTGGCTGACGCGCTGAATCCCCGCCGCCGCACCGTGCGCGGCGGCTCTCCCCCCGCTCCCCCCGAGGTATCCGCGCATGTCCGCCGACGCATCCGCTGCTCCCTCCGCCGACTCCGGCTCCGGCGCCGAACTGATCCTGCTGAACGGCCGCTTCCATACCGTCGATCGCGAGCGCCCGGACGCGAGCGCCGTCGCCATCCGCGCCGGGCGCTTCGTCGCGGTCGGCGATGCCGCCGAGGTGATGCGCTGGCAGGGGCCGGCCAGCGTCGTCGTCAGCCTCGATGGCCACTGCGCGATTCCCGGCCTGATCGACTCGCACCTGCACCTGATCCGCGGCGGCCTGAACTACAACCTCGAACTGCGCTGGGAGGGCCTGCCCTCGCTCGCCGATGCGCTGGCGCTGCTGCGCCGCCAGGCGCAGCGCACGCCGCCCGGGCAGTGGCTGCGCGTGGTCGGCGGCTGGACCGAATTCCAGTTCGCCGAGAAGCGCCTGCCGACGCTCGCCGAGCTGAACGCCGCGGCACCGGAAACGCCGGTGTTCGTGCTGCACCTGTACGACCGCGCACTGCTCAACCGCGCCGCGCTGCGCGCCGTCGGCTACACCAGGGACACGCCCGAGCCGCCCGGCGGCGCGATCGAGCGCGACGCCGCCGGCGAGCCGACCGGCCTGCTGCTCGCGAAGCCGAACGCGATGATCCTGTACGCGACGCTGGCGAAAGGCCCGAAGCTGCCGCTGGAGCAGCAGGCCAACTCGACGCGCCACTTCATGCGCGAGCTGAACCGCCTCGGCGTCACCAGCGCCATCGACGCCGGCGGCGGCTTCCAGAACTACCCGGACGACTACGCGGTGATCGACCGCCTCGCCGCCGACGGCGAGCTGACCGTGCGCATCGCCTACAACCTGTTCACGCAGCGCCCCGGGCAGGAACTCGACGACTTCACGCACTGGACCGAAACCGTGCCGCTGCGCCAGGGCGATGACTGGTACCGGCACAACGGCGCCGGCGAGATGCTGGCGTTCTCGGCCGCCGACTTCGAGGACTTCGTGATGCCGCGCCCGGAGCTGCCGGTGCGCATGGAGACCGAGCTCGAAGCCGTCGTGCGCCGGCTCGTCGCCGGACGCTGGCCGTTCCGGCTGCACGCGACCTACGACGAATCGATCACGCGCATGCTCGACGTGTTCGAGCGCGTCGATCGCGACCTGCCGTTCGCCGGCCTGCCGTGGTTCTTCGACCACGCCGAGACGGTCAGCCCGCGCAACCTCGAACGCATCCGCGCGCTCGGCGGCGGCATCGCCATCCAGCACCGCATGGCCTTCCAGGGCGAGTACTTCGTCGAGCGCTACGGCGCCGAGGCCGCGCGCGCGACGCCGCCGGTGGCGCGCATGCTCGAACTCGGCATCCCGGTCGGCGCCGGCACCGATGCCACGCGCGTGGCGAGCTACAACCCGTGGACGGCGCTGTACTGGCTGGTCAGCGGCCGCACGGTCGGCGGCCTGGCGCTGGCCCCGCACGGTCTCGCGCGCGACACCGCGCTCGAACTCTGGACGGCCGGCAGCGCCTGGTTCTCGTCGGATCAGGGCAACAAGGGCCGCATCCGCGTCGGCGAGCTGGCCGACCTCGCCGTGCTGTCGGCCGATTACTTCTCGGTGCCGGAAGAGGACATCCGCGCGATCGAATCGCTGCTGACCGTCGTCGGCGGCCGCATCGTGCACGCGGCGGGCGGCTTCGCCCCGCTGGCGCCGCCGCCGCTGCCGGTGCTGCCGGAATGGTCACCGGTCGCGATCGCGCCCGGCCATCACCGCCCCGCTCCGCCCGCCGCCGCGCTGCCGCACCAGTGCCTGGGGGCCTGCGCCGTGCACGGCCACGCCCACGACCGCGCCCGCCGCGCCGCAGTCCCGGTCGCCGCCGGCGAGCTGCAGGGCTTCTGGGGCGCGTTCGGCTGCTCGTGCTTCGCGTTCTGAAGCGGCGCGCACCGCCGCCGCCGGCCTGAAGGAAACGATCCGATGAGTTCCGAAGCTCCCGCCACGACCGCGGACGCCACGACTGCGGATGCCGCGGTCCCGCCGCCGGCCGGGGCGCCGGCCAGCGCCTGGAGTCCGCTGCGCCATCGCACCTTCCGCTGGCTGTGGCTGGCGGCGATCGCGTCGAACATCGGCACCTGGATGCACGAGGTCGGCGCCGGCTGGCTGATGACGACGCTGTCGCCGAGCCCGCTGCTGGTGTCGCTGGTGCAGGCCGCCGGGGCGGCGCCGATGTTCGTGCTGGCGTTGCCGGCCGGCGCGCTGTCCGACATCGTCGATCGCCGGCGCTTCCTGATCGGCGTGCAGATCTGGATGGCGCTGGTCGCCGCCGCACTCGCGGCGGCGACGCTCACCGGCGCGATGACGCCGGGGCTGCTGCTCGGGCTGACCGCGGCACTCGGCATCGGCTCGGCGCTGATGGCGCCGGCCTGGGCGGCGCTGACGCCGGAGCTGGTGCCGAAGCCCGAGCTGCAATCGGCGATCGCGCTCTCCAGCGTCGGCATCAACGTCGCGCGCGCGATCGGGCCGGCGCTGGCCGGGCTGATCGTCAGCAGCGTCGGGCCGTGGGCGACCTTCGCGCTGAACGCCGCGTCGTTTGCCGGCGTCATCGTCGTGCTCGCCGGCTGGCGCCGGCCGCAAGCGGTGGCGACGCTGCCGTCCGAGCGCTTCTTCGGCGCGCTGCGTGCCGGCTGGCGCTACGCGCGCAGCGCCCCGCGGCTGCAGGCGGTGATCGTGCGCGCGCTGGCCTTCTTCGTGTTCGCGAGCGCCGGGCTCGGCCTGCTGCCGCTGCTGGTGCGGCGGCTGCCGGACGGCAGCGCCGGCGTCTACGGCGCGCTGCTCGCCTGCGTCGGCGTCGGCGCGGTCGGCGGCGCCTTCCTGCTGCCGAAGCTGCGCGAGCGCGTGTCGGCCGATCAGCTCGTGGCCGGGGCGAGCGCGCTGTACGCCGGCGTGCTGCTCGCGCTGGCGTTGCTGCCGTCGGCGCCGTGGCTGGCGCCGGTGATGCTGGCCAGCGGTGCAGCCTGGATCGCCGTGCTGTCCTCGTTCCAGGTCGCCGCGCAGACCGCCGCGCCGCCGTGGGTGCGGGCGCGCGCGCTCGCCGTCTACATGCTCGCGTTCAACGGCGCGATGGCCGCCGGCGCGGCGCTCTGGGGCACGATCGCCGCGCATCAGGCGCCGGCCGTGGCGCTCGTCGCCGCCGCGGCCGGGCTGCTGCTGCTGATCCTGCCGGTGCGCCGCTTCCGGCTCGCCTGCGCGGCGGCCGATGACCTGTCGCCGTCGCTGCACTGGCCGATGCCGCTGGCCGAAGGCACGGCCATCGAGCACGACCGCGGGCCGGTGCTGGTGACGGTCGAATACGAGATTCCGCCGGCGCACGCGGCCGCTTTCGTGCAGGCGATGCAGGCGATGGCGCGCGTGCGCCGGCGCAACGGTGCGCTGAGCTGGGGCCTGTTCCAGGACACCGACCGGCCGCAGCGCTGGGTCGAGTACTTCATCGACGAATCCTGGCTCGAACACCTGCGCCACCACGGCCGCATCACGCACGCCGATGCAGAAACCGAGGCGCGCGTGCGGGCGCTGCACTCGGGGCCGCACGGCCCGCGCATCCATCACCACGTCGGCCCGCCGGCCCCGGGCAGCGGCCTGCTGCCGCTCGGAGCCGGCGAAGGCTGAGCCCGAAGACCGGAGCCACCGCAGCAACGCCCCCCGCACCCGGCTTGCCGGATGTTCATGCCGGGGGCACCGGCTTCTTCATAGGCTTTCAGTTTGCAAGCAAGTCGATTCCAGCGCCGAGTGCGCTCACCGCGACCGTGCGTCCACACGGCCCCCCGTGGCCGGACGGTCGTTCTTTCCGAAGCCCCGCCGAGGAACCCTCCATGGCCGCCGATCCGCAGACCGCTTCGCCCATCGACCCGAACGTCGAACGCCAGACCCGCGTCTTTCTCGAAGCCCTGCTCGCGGCCGGCGGGCCACCGCTGGAAACCCTGCCACCGAAGGATGCGCGCGCCGTGCTGACCGGCGCGCAGGCGAGCGTCGACCTGAAGCTGCCGCCGGCCGAGGTCAGCGAGCGCACGATCGAGCAGGACGGTCACCGCGTGCGCCTGCACATCGTGCGCCCGGCCGGCGTGAGCGGCGTGACACCGGCCTTCCTGTTCATCCACGGCGGCGGCTGGATCCTCGGCGACTTCCCGACCCACGAGCGCCTGGTGCGCGATCTGGTCGCCGGCTCCGGCGCGACGGCGATCTTCGTCAACTACACGCCCTCGCCCGAGGCGCGCTTTCCGGTGGCGATCGAGGAGAACCACGCGGCGGCGAAGTGGGTCGCGGCGCATGCCGAAGAGCTCGGCATCGACGCACAGCGCCTCGGGGTGGCCGGCAACAGCGTCGGCGGCAACATGTCGACGGTGCTCTGCCTGATGGCGAAGGATCGCGGCGGTCCGGCGCTGCGCTGCCAGATCCTGCTCTGGCCGGTGACCAACGCCGATTTCTCGAGCGCGAGCTACCAGCAGTTCGCCGAGGCGCACTTCCTGACGCAGGCGATGATGCGCTGGTTCTGGGACGCCTACACGACCGATCCGGCCGAGCGCGCCCACCGCTACGCCTCGCCGCTGCGCGCCAGCGACGCCGAACTCGCCGGCCTGCCGCCGGCGCTGATCCAGACCGCCGAGTGCGACGTGCTGCGCGACGAGGGCGAGGCCTACGCCCGCCGCCTCGATGCCGCCGGCGTCGAGGTGACGCTGACCCGCCACGGCGGCCTGATCCACGACTACGGCCTGCTGAACCCGGTCGCGCACATTCCGGCCGTGCAGACGGCGGTGCGCCAGGCGGCGGCGCAGCTGAAGCATTATCTGGGCTGAGGCCGG
>JAFEGB010000072.1 GCA_018240295.1 Pseudomonadota bacterium | reverse complement strand
GCCGGTATCCGAACTGCCGGCATCGATGCCGGCATCACCGCCGCTGCGATCCCGACGACCGGCGCCGGTGCCGCCAGTCCCGCGCCGGCTTGCGGAAACCCCGCCGTCGATGTCCGGCACCTCGGCCGCGAAGGTCTGCACATCCCGGTCAGGCTTGCGCACCCCTGCGCCGCCTCTTTTTGCAGCGCCGCCGCCCTTTTTTACCGCGGCGCCGGTTGTTCAGGTATCGACGCCGACACCTGAGCAGGGCGGGGGACTGCTGAAGTACCGGCGCCGACATTTCAGGTATCGAAGCCGATATCTGAACCACCGGCGCCGGTGTTCCACATACCGGCGCCGATGCCGGGGCATCGACGCCGATACTTCAACTATCGGCGTCGACTCATTCTGGGGCGACGGCGCCCCAGCGCGGGGTGAAGTCGGGACTTCGGGAGAGGGCGGCGACAGCGACGCTCAGGCGCAGGGGCGTGTCCTTGCCCGTTCGCGCACGGCGAATCGTGCCGCCGCACGCTGGCCGGGCGGGGCCTGCGCGACAGCATTCTCAGAGAAAAGTCAGTGGCTTACGGCACTGGTCGCGGTGCGTGGGCGGGCTTGAGGCGGGCAAGCCGGCATCCCGGAAGTGGCGTTCAGGCGCCGTGCGATCCCGCGCCGGCGTTCTCGACGCCATCCGCCAGCGTCGCCGTCACGCCAGCCAGCCGCTGCGCCCGTCGGGTTCGATGTCGCCGAAGGGCAGCGGATCGAGCGTCACCAGTTCGATGCACTCCCACGCGATCTCGGCGAGCCGGTCGAGTTCGGCTTCGGTGATCACGTACGGCGGCATGAAGTAGACGACGTTGCCGAGCGGGCGCAGCAGTGCGCCGCGATCGAGTGCGTGCCGGTAGACATCGAGGCCGCGGCGCTGCTGCCACGGATACGGCGTGCGCGTGGCCGGGTCGGCGACCATCTCGAACGCGAGGATCATGCCGCGCTGGCGCACGTCGCCGATGTGCGGATGCGTGCGGAACGGCTCGGCAAGCCTTGCCATGTGCGCGGCCAGTTCGCGGTTGCGGCCGAGCACGTCGCTCGCGGCGAACAGATCGAGCGTCGCCAGCGCCGCGCGCGCCGCCAGCGGATTGCCGGTGTAGCTGTGCGAGTGCAGGAAGGCGGTCAGCTTGCCGTAGTCGTCGTAGAAGGCGCGGTAGATGTCGTCGCCGGTCAGCACCACCGACATCGGCAGGTAGCCGCCGGTCAGGCCCTTCGACAGGCACAGGAAATCCGGCGTGATGCCGGCCTGCTCGCACGCGAACAGCGTGCCGGTGCGCCCGAAGCCGACCGCGATCTCGTCGGCGATCAGGTGCACGCCGTGACGGTCGCAGGCGGCGCGCGCGAGGCGCAGGTACTCCGGGTCGTGCATGCGCATGCCGCCGGCGCACTGCACCAGCGGCTCGACGATCAGCGCGGCGATCTCGCCGGCGTGCGCGGCGAGCGTGGCGTCGAGCGCGGCGGCGGCGCGGCGGGCGCAGTCGAGGGCGGTCTCGCCGGGGCCGGCGAGATACGCATCGGGCGAGGGCACGGTCAGCGCCTCGACGATCAGCGGCGCGTAGGTCTGCTTGAACAGCGCCACGTCGCCGACCGCGAGCGCACCGAGCGTCTCGCCGTGGTAGCTGTTGGCGAGCGTCACGAAGCGGCGCTTGTCCGGGCGGCCGCTGACGTTCAGCCAGTAGTGGAAGCTCATCTTCAGCGCGGCCTCGATCGCGCTGGAGCCGTTGTCGCAGTAGAACGCGCGCGTCAGGCCCTGCGGCGCCAGCGCGACGAGCCGCTCGGACAGCTCGATGACCGGTGCATGCGTGCAGCCGGCGAGCAGCACGTGTTCGAGCGCATCGAGCTGATCCTTCAGCGCGGCGTTGATCGCCGGGTGCGTGTGGCCGAAGAGATTCGTCCACCACGAGCTGATCGCATCGAGATAGCGCCGGCCATCGGCGTCTTCGAGCCAGACGCCGCGCCCGCGCACGATCGGCAGCAGCGGCACGGACTCGTGATCCTTCATCTGCGTGCACGGATGCCAGACGACGGCAAGGTCGCGGGCGACGAGATCGGCGTTGCGCATGGCGGACCTGCGGCTCACAGGCCGCGTCCGACGCCGATGCCGATGCTCACGCCCGGCATCGGGCCGCCGAAGCGGTCCTCGTAGAAGGGATCGCCGGCGCCCCAGACCGCACGCTGCTGCATGCGCCGGGCGCGGGCGGCGTTCAGCTCGCCGACCCAGGCGGCCTCGGCGCGCTGCCAGTCGTCGTTGTAGTGATCGGCGATGTGCTGGCGGCGCTCGGCATAGGCGCCGTAGCTCAGGCGCCCGGCGGCGAGTTCGGCATCGAGCGCCTGCGTCGAGGCGAGCATCTCCTCGTCGATCGCGATCATCGTCAGCGAGGACTGCGGCCGCTGCGCCTGCACGCTCTCGGTCAGGCAGACCTGCCGCTCGCCGGCCCAGCGCCGGATCAGCGCGCGCTCGCTGCGGGTGGGTTTCGCACGATCGGCGCGCATCGCCGGCGTCTGGCCGGCGAGGTTGTCGAGCGCCAGATGCGCGCGCAGCGGCGCGTATTCGGGGCGGGACGAGAAGTTCGCGCAGGCGGCGAGCGGATCGGGCCAGGCCGTCGCCCGCCCGGCGACCGCGCCCGGATCGAACGGCGGCGGCGTGGTCGCGCAGCCGGCAAGCAAGGCGAGAGCTACGGGCAACAGCAGCGACAGACGGCGGCGCACGGACATGGCGAAGACTCACTCATGGTGACCGGCCCGGTGACCGGAAGGCCAGTATCGCGCCGCGGCTCAGCGTGCGGACAGGCCGAGGCGTTCGGCGATCGCCAGCGTCGGGCCGGCGAGGTTCATCGTGTAGAAGTGCAGGCCCGGCGCGCCCTGCGCCAGCAGGCGCTCGCACATCGCCGCGACCACGTCGAGGCCGAAGGCGCGGATCGAGTCGCGGTCCTCGCCGAAGGCTTCGAGCTTGCGCCGGATCCAGCGCGGGATCTCGGCGCCGCAGGCATCGGAGAAGCGCGCGAGCTGCGCGTAGTTGGTGATCGGCATGATGCCGGGCACGACCGGGATCGTGACGCCGCGCGCACGCACGGTGTCGACGAAGCGGAAGTAGGCATCGGCGTTGTAGAAGTACTGCGTGATCGCGGCATCGGCACCGGCGGCGACCTTGTGCACGAAGGCGTCGAGATCGCGCTCGGGGCTCGCGGCCTGCGGGTGGTATTCCGGGTAGGCGGCGACCTCGATGCGGAAGTGCCGGCCGGCATGCTCGCGCACGAAGGCGACCAGTTCGCTGGCGTAGCGGAATTCACCGATCTCGCGCATGCCGGAGGGAATGTCGCCGCGCAGCGCCACCAGCCGGCGGATGCCGTGGGCGCGGTAGTCGTCGAGGATTCCGGCGATGCCGGCGCGCGTCGAGCCGACGCAGGTCAGGTGCGGCGCGGCCTCGGCGCCGGTCGCGGCGATGCGGTGCACGGCCTCGAAGGTGCGCTCGCGCGTCGTGCCGCCGGCGCCGTAAGTCACCGAGAAGTACTCGGGCGCGAGCGCCGACAGCGCCTCGCGCGCGGCGAGCAGCTTCTGCAGGCCCTCGTCGGTCTGGGGCGGGAAGAACTCGCAGGAAACGGATACGGATGCGGACGGCGAGGCGGGGTGCTGCGGCAGGTCGGTGGTCATCGGCGGTTCGGGCTTCGGCAGGCGGCAGCAGGAGGCGGGCGCGTCAGCTCGGATGCGGCGCCGTCGCCTGCTGCCAGGCGGTATGGAGGCGGCTGTCGATCGTCACGAGCGGCAGCGAGCGGGTCAGGGCCAGCCACAGATAGGCGGCGTCGTAGGCGGTCACGGCGTAGCGGCGGGCGAGGGCGGCGACCTCGGGCTGGAACGGCGTCACGTAGTCGAT
>JAFEGB010000071.1 GCA_018240295.1 Pseudomonadota bacterium | reverse complement strand
TTCGGTGAACCGGAACTGCGCACCTCGCGCGAACGGCTGGTATCGGCAATGGAACAGTGCGGCTGGGTCCAGGCCAAGGCGGCCCGCCTGCTCGGCCTGACACCGCGGCAGATCGGCTATGCGCTGAAGAAGTACAACGTCGAGGTCAAGCGGCTGTAGACCGGCCACTTTCCACGATTCACCTGCAGCAAGGCCCCGGCGCTTACCGGGGCTTTTTCATTTCGCCTCAGGTGCATCCGTGCCGGATTGCTCGCGGGTCTCCGGTCCGCGCACCGCCAGGAGCGGTTGTTCCTGCGTGTGAAGACGCCGTGATCCGCAAACGGAAGCCGCAGCGCCGGACCGTGTGATCCCGACAGACACCGGGAGCGAGCGGATGCCTTGCCGGTGCGCCTCCGGCTCCAGCGTCTATGAATGTGGACTCCTGCCGTCACCGGAGTCCCCGCCATGGGCAGCTACGAAAACCTCCTGCTCGAATCGCCCGATCCGGGCATCCACGTGCTGACGCTGAACCGGCCGCGGGCGCTGAATGCGCTGAACCGCGCGACCATCGCCGAGCTGCATGCCGCCGTGCAGGCCATCGCTGCCGATGCCGAGGCGCGCGTGCTGCTCGTCACCGGCGCCGGGGGCCGGGCCTTCGTGGCCGGGGCCGACATCAAGGAGATGCAGGGTTACACGGCGATCGAGGCGCAGGCGTTCGCGCGGCGCACGATGGCGGTGCTGCGTGCCATCGAGACGCTGCCGGTGCCGGTGATCGCGGTCGTCGATGGCTATGCGCTCGGTGGCGGCAACGAGCTGGCGATGAGCTGTGACTTCATCCTCGCCTCGGAGCGCGCGGTGTTCGGCCAGCCCGAGGTCTCGCTCGGCGTCACGGCCGGGTTCGGCGGCACGCAGCGGCTGACGCGGCTGGTTGGCCGGGCGCGGGCGCTGGAGCTGCTGCTGAGCGGCCGGCACGTCGATGCCGCCGAGGCGCTGCGCATCGGGCTGGTCAACCGGGTCTGCCCGGCCGCGACGCTGATGGACGAGGCCCTCGCGCTGGCGCGCAGCATCGCCGCGCAGGGGCCGGTCGCGGTGCGCCTGAGCAAGGAGGCCGTGCAACGCGGACAGGACCTTGATCTCGACAACGCCTGCCAGTTCGAGGCGCAGCTGTTCGGTCTCTGCTTCGCGACTGCCGACCAGAAGGAAGGCATGCAGGCCTTCATCGACAAGCGCACCGCGCAGTTCCTGAACCGCTGAGGGGCTCGGATTGCCATGGTCTCCGATGCCGCGTTTGCGGCCCTGCGTGCCCACCGCGTCGACGGCCGCGTCGAATCGCGGCTCGAAACGCTCGTCATCGCCGACCTGAACCCCGGCGATGTGACGGTGCGCGTCGCGTGGTCGAGCCTGAACTACAAGGACGCGCTGGCCTGCACCGGGGCCGGGCGCATCCAGAAGCGCTTTCCGCTGGTCGGCGGCATCGATCTCGCCGGTCACGTCGCGGCTTCGCGTGATCCGCGCTTTCGCGAAGGCGATGCGGTGCTCGTGATCGGCTGCGGGCTGGGCGAGGAGGCCGATGGTGGTTATGCCGGTTATGCGAATGTCTGCGGCGACTGGCTGGTGCCGCTGCCGGCGGGTCTGACGCTGCGCGAGGCGATGGCGATCGGCACGGCCGGCTTCACGGCCGCGCTCGGCATCGTGCGCCTCGAAGACAACGGCCAGTCGCCGGCGCACGGGCCGATGCTGGTCAGCGGCGCGACCGGCGGGGTCGGCAGCTTCGCGATCGACCTGCTCGCCGGGCTCGGTTACGAAGTGGCGGCGCTGACCGGCAAGCCGGATGAGCACGCCTACCTGCAGCAACTCGGTGCCACGCAGATCGTCGATCGCAGCACGCTCGATCCCGGCAGCCGGCCGCTGGAGACTGCACGCTGGGGCGGGGCGATCGACAACCTCGGTGGTACGACGCTGGCGTGGCTGACCCGGACGATCCGGCCGTTCGGCAACATCGCCTGCATCGGTCTGGCGCAGGATCACCGGCTGGAGACTTCCGTGATGCCGCTGATCCTGCGCGGCATCAGCCTGATCGGCATCAACTCCACGTATTGCCCGCCGGCCTGGCGGGCGCGGACCTGGGAGCGGCTGGCGGCGGACCTGAAACCGCAGCATCTGGCCTGCATCGTCACCGGTGAACTGACGCTGGAGGCATTGCCGGCGGCCTGCGCGGCGCTGCTCGGCGGGCGCGCGACCGGGCGCAGCGTCGTGCGCATCGGCGGCGGCTGAGCCGCTCGCAGGCATGCCGGCACGAACCTGAAACTTCGTTCATTTCAGACGATGCTGCGCATTGCACACTGCGGTAACCTCGCCGCAGCCGGCTGGAGCCAGCCGGCTGCTTTCAGGACGACGGGGAGGGGACCGACATGAAGTTCGCCGCAAGACTGCGCCTTGCGATCATCTGTGCGCTGAGCATCACCGCCCCGCTGCCGGCCCTGGCCGATGGCGAGCAGTTCATCCCGATCACGAGCTTTCGCGTCGGCCCGAACGCCGGCGTCGGCAGCGCCGTGTTCGGCGGTTTCATCGATTACCTGAACCTGATCAATGCCCGCGACGGCGGCGTCAACGGCGTGAAGCTCACGTATGCCGAGTGCGAGACCGAGTACAAGGTCGAGCGCACCGTCGAGTGCTACGAGGAACTGAAGAAGCGCGGCCCGAGCGGCGCGTCGATGTTCAACTTCGTCGCCACCGGGCCGGTGTACGCGCTGCTTGAGCGCGCCGCGGCCGATCACATTCCGCTGGTGTCGATCGGCTACGGCCGCTCGGATTCGGCCGACGGGCGCGTGTTTCCGTACCTGTTCCCGCTGATGACCACGTACTGGTCGCAGAGCACGGCCAAGATCCGCTTCATCGGCCAGCGCGAAGGCGGCATGGACAAGCTGCGCGGCAAGAAGATCGTCAACCTCTACCACGAGTCGGCCTACGGCAAGGAAACCCTGCCGATCCTCGAATCCCAGGCGCAGAAGTACGGCTTCACGCTGGTCAACATCCCGGTGCCGCCGCCCGGCGCCAGCCAGCAGGCGGAATGGACGCGGATCAAGCGCGAGAAGCCCGACTGGGTGATCCTGCGCGGCTTCGGCGTCATGAACCCGACCGCGCTGATCTTCGCGCAGCGCTTCGGCTTCCCGGCCGATCACATCGTCGGCGTCTGGTGGGCCGGTGCCGAGGAGGATGTCGTCCCGGCCGGGCAGACCGCCAAAGGCTACATTGCCGCGAGCCTGAACCCGCCCGGCGACAACTTTCCGGCCATCCAGCAGATCCGCTCGCTGCTCTATGCGAAGGGCCAGGGCAACATGAGCGATCCGGCACGCATCGGCAGCGTCTACTACAACCGCGGCATCGTGCACGGCGTGCTGAACGTCGAGGCGATCCGCGTCGCGCAGGGCAGGTTCGGCAAGAAGCCGCTGACCGGCGAACAGGTGCGCTGGGGCCTCGAACACCTGAACCTGACGCCGGAACGGCTGAAGGAGCTTGGCGTCGAGGGGCTGATGCCCTCGCTGAAGACCTCGTGCAGCGACCACGAAGGCCATGCGCCCGTGCGCTTCATGCAATGGGATGGCCGCACCTGGAACCTGATCTCGGACTTCATCGAGACCGACTCGTCGCTGGTGCTGCCGCTGGTGGCGCAGTCGGCGGCCGACTACGCCAGGGAAAAAGGCGTCACGCCGCGCGACTGCAGCAAGGACGACTGAAACCCCGTCGGCCGGCACCCGCCGGCCTTGTCCCCTGCGCAGGGCCACCCTGCAAGACGTCCGAGTCCATGGCTGCCTTCTACGACGCCCTCGAAACCCGAAGTCCGGAAGCGCGTCTGGCCCGGCTCTACGATGCGCTGCCGGCCCAGGTCGATCGTGCCCGCGCGCATTCGCCGGCCTATGCACGCCTGCTCGGCAGCCTCGATCCGGCGCGCATCACCGATGGTGTGGCGCTGGCGACGCTGCCGGTGCTGCGCAAGAGCGAACTCGCGGCGCTGCAGCGCGAGGCGCCGCCGTTCGGCGGTCTGGCGACGCGCCCGACCGGGCTGATGGGCCGCGTGTTCCAGTCGCCCGGCCCGATCTACGAACCGGCGGCCCGTCGTCCGGATTACTGGCGGCTGGCGCGGGCGCTGTTCGCCGCCGGCTTTCGTGCCGGTGACCTGATCCACAACGCCTTTCCGTATCACTTCACGCCGACCGGCGCGATGGTCGATTCCGGCGCTGCCGCCCTCGGCTGCTGCGTGTTCCCGGCCGGCCCCGGCGATACCGAACTGCAGGTGCTTGCGATCGCCGACCTGCAGCCGAACGGCTACACCGGCGCGCCGGGCTTCCTGCTGACGCTGCTGGAGCGCGCCGCCGAACTCGGCACCCCGAGCGGATCGCTGCGCAAGGCGCTGGTCTCGGGCGAGCCGCTGACGGGTGGCTTGCGCGAGGCGCTGCGCGGCCACGGCGTCGCGGTGCGCCAGTGCTACGCGACCGCCGATCTCGGCTTGATTGCCTACGAGACCAGCGCCGAGGACGGGCTCGTCATCGACGAGCAGGTCATCGTCGAGATCGTGCGCCCCGGCACCGGCGAGCCGCTGCCGGACGGCGAGGTCGGCGAGGTGCTGGTGACGACGCTGAACCCGGACTATCCGCTGATCCGCTTCGCAACCGGCGACCTGTCCTCGGTCCTGCCCGGCTACAGCGCCTGCGGTCGCAGCAACCGCCGGCTGCGCGGCTGGCTCGGCCGCGCCGACCAGACCACCAAGGTCAACGGCCTGTTCGTGCATCCGGGCCAGATCGCCGAGGTGCTGAAACGCTTCCCGGATCTCGGTCGCGGCCGGCTATCGGTCGGCCGGGTCGGGCGGGCGGATGCGATGTGGCTGCGCTGCGAACTCTCCGGCCCGCCGGCGCCGGGCCTCGCCGAACGCGTCGCCGGGGTACTGCGCGACATCACGCGCCTGCACGGCGTGGTCGAGTTCGTCGCGCCGGGGAGCCTGCCGAACGACGGCCGGCTGATCGACGACGTGCGCGAGCACGGGTGAAGCGGGCACCCATGAAATAGCGCTCTTTCAAGCATCGGCCGGATCGGTGTCCGGCGCGAAGAAGTTCGGGT
>JAFEGB010000070.1 GCA_018240295.1 Pseudomonadota bacterium | reverse complement strand
TTCGAGCAGGCCGGCATCAATTTCTCGCACGTGCGCGGCCAGCAGCTGCCGCCCTCGGCGAGCGCGCACCGCCCGGACTCGCCGGCAGCGGCTTCGAGGCGCTCGGCGTGTCGCTGGTCGTGCATCCGCGCAACCCGCACGTACCGACCTCGCACATGAACGTGCGCGCCTTCGTCGCCACGCAGCCGGATCAGGAGCCGGTCTGGTGGTTCGGCGGCGGCTTCGATCTGACGCCGTACTACGGCTACGAGGACGACTGCCGGCACTGGCACCGCGTCGCGCAGGCCGCGTGCGCACCCTTCGGCGACGGCCACTACGCGCGCTTCAAGCGCTGGTGCGACGAGTACTTCTTCCTGAAGCACCGCCAGGAGCCGCGCGGCATCGGCGGCCTGTTCTTCGACGACTACGCCGAAGGCGGCTTCGATTCGGCCTTCGCGTTCCTGAAAAGCGTCGGCAACGCCTACCTCGATGCCTACCTGCCGATCGTGCAGCGCCGGCGCGACACGCCGTACGGCGAGCGCGAGCGCGACTTCCAGCTCTACCGGCGCGGGCGCTACGTCGAATTCAACCTGGTCTGGGACCGCGGCACGCTGTTCGGCCTGCAGTCGGGCGGGCGCACCGAATCGATCCTGATGTCGCTGCCGCCGCAGGTCGCATGGCGCTACGACTGGCATCCCGAACCGGGATCGGAGGAAGCGCGGCTGTATTCGGACTTCCTGCGCGCACGCGACTGGCTCGGCGAGTAAGCGTTTTTCGACGGGGAGGCGTGTTTCTAAGCGTTCTGGCGGGCGAATAAGCGAAATGGCGAGCGTCGCGGGCTATGGCTGGCTCATGCAGCACTACGGGGTCGAGCCGGTGCAGCCGCTGCCGGTGCGCAGTGAAATCGGCGGCAGCCGTGCGAGCCATGGCGGCGGCAAGGACGCGGACGGGCGCCGCGAGGTCTATCCCGAGGCCTACCGGCCCGAGGACAGCCCGGCCGGACATCTGGCCTTCGCGCTGAAGCGCGAGGGCGTGCATCTCGAATGTCTCGCCCGGCTGTTCCGGCAGCCGGACTGGCGCCTTGTGCTGATGCAGTGGCTCGCGCGTGAGCCGAGCGGTGCCTACGTGCGACGTGCGTGCTTTCTGTATGAATGGCTGATGCCGGAGCCGCTGCCGGTGTCCGGCGTGAGCGCAGGCAACTATGTCGATGCTCTGGATGCCGGACGCTGCATCGTCGGCCAGGCGGTGAACCGGCCGCGCTGGCGGGTCCGGGACAACCTGCCCGGCACCCGTGACTGGTGCCCGAGCGTACGTCGGGTCGAGGCGGTGCAGCAGGCCGAGCGATACGACTTCGATGCGCAGCTGGCCGGACTCGAAGCCGATTTCGGCATCGATCTGCTGCAGCGCAGTGCCGTGTGGCTGACGGTGCGCGAGAGCCGGGCGAGTTTCCTGATCGAACGCGAGCAGGAGCGCGAGGACCGCATCCGGCGCTTCGCTGCGGTCATGGAGCGGGATTGCGGTCGCCTGCCGGAGCCGCTGGCGCCGGCGACGCTGGCGCGGCTGCAGCGCGACATCCTGGGCGATACGGCGCTGGTCTACGGGGTGCGCCGCTCACCGGTCTACGTCGGTCACCCGGTCCGTTACGAGCCGGTGGTCGACTACATCGCCCCGCACTGGGACGAAGTGCCGGCACTGCTCGCCGGTCTGGCGACCATGCTGGAGCGCACGCACGCAGCCGCTCCCATCGTGCGCGCAGCCCTGGCTTCGTTCGGCTTCGTCTACGTGCATCCGATGGCGGATGGCAACGGCCGGATTTCACGCTTCCTGATCAACGATGTGCTGCGCCGTGACCAGGCGCTGCCGGCACCGCTGATCCTGCCGGTATCGGCGACGATCACGAACAGTACGCGCCATCGCGCCGCCTATGATGCCGTGCTCGAACGCTTTTCCCGGCCGCTGATGCGTGCGTATGCGGACCGCTATGCATTTGTCGAAACGGCCACGGCCAGCGACGGCATCGAATACAACCTGCAGTTCGATGCCTATGACGATGCGCTGCCAGCCTGGCGTTATCCGGATCTGACGGCGCATGTCATCTATCTGGCTGACCTGATCGACGAGACCCTGCGCGTCGAGATGCGGACGGAGGCGGGTTTCCTGCGAGCCAATGACGCCGCACGCACGGCGATCAAGGCATTTCTGGAAGCGCCGGACCCGGACCTCGACGGCATCATCCGCAGCGTGCGGCAGAACGGCCATGCGCTTTCAAACGCCTTGCTGAAGCGCTATCCGCTGCTGGCCGAACGTCCGGATGTCGGCGAGCGGGTGATCGAGGCTGTTAGGACGGCGTTTGCCGGAAAATGAATCCGCCTGCGTCCGGCGGCTTCAGGGCGCCTGCCGTGCCGCTGGCAGGAGGCCGGGAGCCATCCGGCGCAGCAGCGTACCCGGATAATGTTCGACCTGCGCCTGCGGTCAGCCGGGGATCAGCGCCGGCAGCGTCGGGTTCGAAGCGGCGAAGGCACGGGCTGCGCAGGGCGGCGGAGTGGTCATCGGCGGCGGCCGGCGGCGACAGGAACGGGATCACCCGGCCGCCGTCCCCGGGGACCGCGGCCGGATGACAGGGCGGCTCAGCCCTTCGCGAGACCGAGCAGCTTCTTCAGATTCTCGAAGCCGGCTTCGTAGACGCCGCGGATCGCGGCGACGGCGTCGTTCTCGGGCAGGCCGGCCGGTTCGAAGTTGCTCGACCATTCGAGCTTGGCGCCGCCGTCGTCGACCGGGCTCACCTTGATCGTGGCGGTGTAGTTCCTGACCGGCAGCGGGCCTTCGAGGATCGAATAGGTATAGGTGTGGGCGCTGTCGTCGAAGCGTTCGAGCTTCTCGACGATCTCGCCGCCGCCGACCAGCTTCAGGCGCCGGATGCGGCCGCCGTCCTCGAGTTCGCTGGTCTCGATCGCCGGATGCCAGGCCGACAGCGCGTGGAAGCCGCCGATCATCTTCCAGATCTGGTCGGCCGTGACCGGTACGACGGTGCTGACGTTGACGTCGCTCATTTTCCTGCCTCTGTGTGGGGGATGCCGGGGGGCGCGTCGAAGCTAGGCGCCGGCGGGCGGGGCCGCAAGCGGCGCGCGCTACACTGGCCGTCCGTTCCCCCGCTTCCGTGCCGTCCATGCCGAACCGCTGCCTGCGCCGCCCCGCCGCCGCCCTCGTCCTGTCTGTCGCCGCGCTGCTCGCCGGCGGCTGCGCCACGTCCCCGGCCGCGCCGCCGGTCACGCGCCCGCCGTTCGCCGGCAACGTCGATTTCGACGCCTGGAAGCGTGACTTCGCCGCCGAGGCGCGCACCGCCGGCATTTCGGAAGTGACGGTTTCCACCGTCGTGCCGCGCCTGCGCCAGCTGCCGGAGCTGCTGCCGCTCGATCGCCAGCAGCCGGAGTTCGTGAAGCCGATCTGGTCGTACATCGATGCGACCGTCTCGAATGCGCGCATCGAGCGCGGCCGGCGGCTGCGCGCCGAGCACGCGGCGACGCTCGATGCCATCGCCGCACGCAGCGGCGTGCCGGCCGAGATCATCGTCGCCATCTGGGGCAAGGAAACCGACTTCGGCGGCTACACCGGCCGCACGCCGGTCTACGACGCGCTGGCGACGCTGGCCTCGACCGGCCGGCGACAGGCGTTCTACCGCAGCGAGCTGCTGGCGGCACTGACGCTCGTCGATCGCGGCATGCTGCCGGCCAGCCCGCAGCCGACCGGCTCCTGGGCCGGGGCGATGGGTCAGACGCAGTTCATGCCCGGCACCTGGCTGCGTCACGCGGTCGATGGCAACGGTGACGGCCGCATCGATCTCTACGGCAGCCTCGCCGATGCCTTCGCCTCGACCGCGGCCTACCTCGCCGCCAGCGGCTGGCCGGCCGGTCAGCCCTGGGGCTGGGAGGTGCGCCTGCCGGCCGGCTTCGACTGGTCGCTGGCCGGTGAGGACCGTGCGCAGCCGCTCGCGGCCTGGGCGGCAGCCGGGGTCACGCGCGCCGACGGCAGGCCGCTCGCCGGCGGCCTGAACGCGACGCTGCTGGTGCCGACCGGCCGGCAGGGGCCGGTGTTCCTGCTGACCGACGGCTTCCGCGCGATCATGAAGTACAACGCCTCGACCTCGTACGCGCTGGCCGTGGCGCTGCTCGGTGACCAGCTCGCCGGCCGCCCGGGGCTCGCCGCCGACTGGCCGCGCTCGCAGCCGCTGCTGTCGGTGGCCGAGACGCGCGAGCTGCAGGAGCGTCTGGCCGCGCGCGGCTACGACAGCGGCACGCCCGACGGCATGCTCGGCACGCGCACGCGCACGGCGGTGCGCGGCTACCAGCAGCGGGCCGGCATGGTGCCGGACGGCTGGCCGACCGCGGAACTGCTGGCGCGGCTGCGCGCCGAAGGCTGACAGCCGTCCGCCGCCCTCGCCGGGCCGGCATCGGTATCTACACAAGCTGCAGCAGCGGGTCCCGGGCTCGTCCGGGCAGCGCTGATGGATCAGGAAGACGGCAAGGCATTGACAAGCAAGCCCCTCCCCCCTCGCGGGGGAGGGGTTGGGGAGAGGGGGTGAACGTCCGGGCGCAGTGCCGGCGTCTCCCCTCTCCCCCGGCCCCTCTCCCGCAAGGGGAGAGGGGAGGTCGAGGCCGAACCGTTGGTCGCCGATGCAGGCAGCCCGTGGAGCGGCTGATTTGGGTAGATATCGATGCCGGGCCGGGGCGGGGGCGCTTTCCATCCGCCACCGGAGCCGATCATGTCCAGATTTCCGCGCCGGGCCTCCGCCCGGCTCGCCGTACTGCTGTCTGCCGGCCTGCTGCCGCTGTCGGCGCTGCATGCGCAGGCCGGGGCGGGCACCGGCGACCTGCCGCCGGACCCGCTCGATGCGCGCATCGAGGAGGCGCGCAATGCCTACGGCGCCGGGGACTACGACACCTCGATCGCGGCGCTCGAAACCGTGCTGGCCGAGCTGCGCCTGCGCAAGAGCAACGCCTACGAGCGCTGGCTGCCGGCGCCGCCGAAGGGCTGGCAGGCGAGCCGCCCCGAGGCCGGGGCCGCGCCGCAGCCGGCCGCCGGTGGCATCCGCGCCGAGCGCCGCTACACGCACGGCGACGAGCAGCTGCAGCTGACGATCACCGGCGAGTCGGCGCTGCTGCAGGGGCTCGGCGCGGTGTTCGACAACCCGGCCGCGCTCGGCAGCGGTCCGCGCATCGAAAGGCTCGATGGCCGCCGCGCGCTGTACGACCCGGCCGGCAACGCGCTGCGCGTGCTGGTCGGCAATGACGCGATCCTCGTCGAGGCGCGCGGCAATGCCGCCGTCAGCGAGGCGACGCTGCAGGCCTTCCTGCGCCGGGTCGACTTCGACACGATCGAAAAATCCCTGCGCTGAGGCCGGGCGCGCGCGCGGGCTCTACGCTGCTGCGCCATCCGCCCCGGATTTTCACGGAGTCCCGCCCATGATCCGTCCGATCGCCGCCGCACTCGCCGGTGCGGCGCTGCTCGCGTGCACGCAGGGGGCCGCGGCCTTCTGCGGCTTCTACGTCGGCAAGGCCGACGCCAGCCTGTTCAACGAGGCCTCGCAGGTCATCGTCGTGCGCGACGGTCCGCGCACCGTGATCTCGATGCTGAACGACTACAGGGGTGAGCCGACCGACTTCGCGCTGGTCGTGCCGGTGCCGCAGGTGCTGCAGAAGGGGCAGGTGCACGTCGGCGACAAGAAGATCTTCGAGCGGCTCGACGCCTATTCGGCGCCGAGGCTGGTCGAGTACTTCGATCCCGATCCCTGCCGGCCGCCGGTGGTCTACGCGCCGGCCCCGACCATGGCCGTGCAGGAGGGCTCGGCGGTCCGCCGGCGCGGGGCCGATGCGCTCGGCGTCACGGTCGAATCGAGCTTCACGGTCGGCGAGTACGACATCGTCATCCTGTCGGCGAAGCAGTCCGACGGCCTCGAAACCTGGCTGCACGACAACGGCTACCGGATTCCGGCCGGGGCCGCGAAGGCGCTGGCGCCGTATATCAAGCAGGACATGAAGTTCTTCGTTGCCAAGGTGAACCTGAAGGAGCAGGCGAAGACCGGCTTCACGTATCTGCGGCCGCTGCAGTTCGCGTTCGAATCCGAAAAATTCATGCTGCCGCTGCGCCTCGGCATGATCAACGCCAGCGGCCCGCAGGATCTGGTCGCGTTCATGCTGACGCGCAAGGGCCGCGTCGAGACCAGCAACTACCGCACCGTGAAGCTGCCGGCCAACGTCGATGTGCCGGAGTTCGTGAAGGGCGAGTTCCCGGCCTTCTACAAGGCGCTGTTCGGCGAGCAGGCGACGCGCGAGGGCCTGAAGGCGGTGTTCACCGAATACTTCTGGGACATGGCCTGGTGCGATCCCTGCGCGGCCGATCCGCTGTCGCCGGCCGAGCTGCGCCAGGCCGGCGTGTTCTGGGTCGGCGAGGGCGCCCAGCCGCCGGCGGTGAATCCGCGCATCGCGCCGATGCCGCCGGGCGGCGGCGCGCAGCCGGTGATGCTGACGCGCCTGCACCTGCGCTACACGCCGGACACCTTCCCGGAAGACCTGATGTTCCAGGAAACCGCCGATCGCCAGAACTTCCAGGCGCGCTACGTGCTGCGCCACGCCGCCGAGGTCGCGCCCGATGCCTGTCCGCAGGCGAAGACCTACCTCGAACAGCTCGGCCAGCGCCGCGAACAGGAAGCGCAGCAGCTCGCGAGCCTGACCGGCTGGAACATCAACGACATCCGCCGCAAGGCGAAGCTCGACGGTCCGGCCCCGACGGCCCCGAAGTGGTGGGAGAACCTGTGGAAGTGAGCGTGCCGGTCGCGCCGGGGCCGGTGCCCGCGCCCGGCCGGCCCGGCTGGCGCGATCCGCGGCTGCTGCAGATGGTTTTCCAGGCGACGCTGCTGGCGGTCGGCGTCGGCCTGCGCGATTTCTCGCTGGCCGGGGCGCAGGCCGCGCTCGCCTTCGCCGGCGGACTCGGCGCGCAGCTCTTCTGGCTGCAGGTGCTCGGGCTGCGCGGTGTCGGCCTGCGCTCGGCGCTGATCACCTGCTTCGGCATCGTGCTGCTGCTGCGCGCCGACGGCCTCTGGCAGCACCCGCTGGCCGCGGCGCTGGCCATCAGCGCCAAGTTCGTGCTGCGCGTGCGCGGCAGACACCTCTGGAACCCGGCCAACTTCGGCGTCGTGCTCGCGCTCGTGCTGTTCCCGGGCGCCTGGGCCTCGCCGGGGCAGTGGGGGCAGGATCTGGCGCTGGCGCTGTGGTTCGTCGCGCTCGGCGGGCTGGTCAGCCTGCGCGCGCGCAGCAGCGATCTGGCCTGGACCTTCCTGATCGCCTTCCTCGGCCTCGTGGCGCTGCGCGTCGCGTGGCTCGGCCAGTCCTGGGCGATCTGGTGGCATCAGCTCGGCAACGGCGCGCTGCTGCTGTTCGCGTTCTTCATGATCTCGGACCCGATGACGGCGCCGGATCATCCGCGCGCGCGCCGGCTGTACGCCTGTCTGGTCGCGCTGGTGGCGGCGCTCTGGCAGTACGGGCTGTTCCGGCCGAGCGGCCCGCTGTGGGCGCTGTTCCTGTGCGCGCCGCTGGTGCCGCTGTTCGACCGGATCTGGCCGGGGCCGCGCTATCGCTGGGGCGACTGAGCGCTCAGAACGGCTTCAGGCTCGCGAGCAGCACGACCGCGATCAGCACGATGACCGGTGCCTCGTTGAACCAGCGGAACCACCGGTGCGTGCGCGTGTTGGTCAGTTCGCGGAAGGCGCGCAGGTAGCGGTAGCACCAGACGTGGTAGACGACGAGCAGCGCGACCAGCGCGAGCTTCAGGTGCAGCCAGCCCATCTTCGAATACAGCGCCCAGCCGCCGGCCGCGAGCAGCCACAGGCCGAAGCCGATCGTCAGCACCGCTGCCGGTGTCGTGATGCCCCAGAACAGCTTGCGCTCCATGAGCACGAAGCGCTCGTGGCCGGCGCCGTCCTCGGGCGGCAGCATCGCGTGATAGACGTACAGCCGCGGCAGGTAGAACAGGCCGGCGAACCAGCAGACCATCCAGATCAGGTGCCAGGCCTTGATCGCGAGATAGGACATCGGTCGGGTCTCCGTGCAGGAAGGCGGGGCGGGAAAGCGTGGGGTGCCGTGGCGGCAGGACAAAGCAAAACGGGCACCACCGGGTGCCCGTGTCGCAGCGGATGGACCGGCCGCAGGGCCGCGGGGTTCAGGCGCCGAGCATCGACTTCAGCTGCGTCTTCAGCGCCGGCAGGTCGAAGGCACCGATCTTCTGCTGCACGATGCGTCCGTCCGGCGCGATCAGGAACGAGGTCGGCGTCACGCGGATCGTGCCGAAGGCGCGGGCGATGGCCTCGTCGGTGTCGAGCGCGATCGGATAGGGCACCTGCTTCTGGCGCACCAGTTCCATGACGTTGCTCGGCGGGTCGTAGCTCATCGCGACGCCGACGATCTGCAGGCCCTTCGGCTGCAGCTCGCGGTACAGCTCGATCAGGTGCGGCATTTCCTCCATGCAGCCGGGGCAGCTCGTGGCCCAGAAGGTCACGATCGCCGGCTTGCCCTTGAGGTCGGCCGTGGTCAGCGTGCGGCCGTCGAGCGTGCGGAAGGTCGCGGCCGGGGCGGCGTTGACGCCGCCCGGCAGCAGCCAGAACGCCACGAGGCCGAGGACGACGGCGAGGGCGGCGAACGGCAGCAGCTTGTCGGTGAGTTTCATGGCGCGGGTGATCAGGGAGCAGGCGGCGGCAGCCGCGGAGGGAGTGACGGCGGATCGGCCGGCGGCGTGCGCCCCCCGCCGAACCAGCGGGCCAGCGAGGATAGCACGCGCCGGATACCCCTCCAGAGCCGCGGCAGCAGCCAGACGATCAGCGCCACCGACAGCGCGAGCAGCGCAAGCCACAGCGCCGGGTGATGCACGGCGGTCCAGATCGCCGCGAACACGGCGACATCCTCGGTCACCGAGGCCGCCCAGTTGCTGAACGGCTCCGGCGAGGTGTTGATCAGCACGCGCGCGCCGGCCTTCGTGAAGTGCGTGCCGGCGGCGAGCGTGCCGCCGACCAGGCCGGCGGCGATCTGCAGGGCCGGCGACACGTCGCCGACGGCGCCGGCGGCGAGCACGGCACCGGCCGGGATGCGGAGGAAGGTGTGCAGCGCGTCCCAGCCGCTGTCGACGCCGGGCGTCTTGTCGGCGAAGAACTCGACGCAGTACATGAGCCCGGCCGCGAGCATCACCAGCGGGTCGCTGAGGATCTGCAGCTCCGGCGGCAGCAGCAGGTCGCCGGTGGCGTTGAAGTAGCCGAGCGCGAGCACCGCGGCATACAGGTTGAGGCCGGAAGCCCAGCCGGCGCCGAGGGCGAGGGCGAGCTGATCGACGGCGGTCATGTGACGTACCTCCTGCGGGGCAGGCGGAGGGTGGGGAAAGCGGGCGGCCGGCCGTGCGGCCTCAGGGCCGCTCGCGCGGCGGCCAGTCGATGCCGCGCATCTGCAGCTGGGCGACGAACACCGACGGCAGTCCGAACACGCGGTGCGAGACCAGATCGGCCGCGGCGATGGTCAGCATCGCCGGCAGGATCAGCCGCGGGTCCTGCGTCAGTTCGAGCAGTGCGACCAGGGCTGCCAGCGGTGCGTTCAGCGTCGCGCCCATCATCGCGCCCATGCCGAGCAGCGCACACAGCCCCGGATCGGCGCCCGGCAGCCAATGGCCGCTCAGGCCGCCGGCGAGCGCACCGAGCACCAGCGACGGGCCGATCAGCCCGCCGGGCAGGCCGAGTCCGAGACCGAGCACGGTCGCCGCAAACTTGGCGGCGAGCAGCGGCGCCAGCGTCAGCGCCGTCAGCGTGCCGTCGATCGCCGCGCGCGCCGTGCCGTAGCCGAGACCCATGACCTCCGGCCAGCCGGCGCCGATCACGCCGCAGGCCAGCCCGCCGAGCGTCAGGCGCAGCGCCGGCCCGGCCGCTTGCGAGCGGCCGGCGACCGTGCGCAGCGCCTGCACGAAGGCCACGGCCAGCAGGCCGGTCAGCGCGCCCTGCAGCGCGAGCCCCGGAAGCTGCGCGAGGGCATCGAAGCCCGGCGGGGCCGCGGGCAGCAGCGCGTGATCGCCATAGAAGCCGCGCGAGATCGCCGTCGCCACGACCGCGGCGAGCAGTACCGGCGTCAGGTTCGGCAGCGCCGACAGGCCGAGCAGCACCTCGACGGCGAAGGCGACGCCGGCGAGCGGCGTGTTGAAGGCCGCGGCGATGCCGCCGGCCGTGCCGCAGGCGACCAGCAGCCGGCGGGCATCGAGCGACAGCGCCGCGCGCTCGGCGAGCAGGCTGCCGGCGGTGGCGCCGATGTGGATCGCCGGCCCCTCGCGGCCGACCGAATGCCCGCAGATCAGGCAGCTCGCGGCCCCGAGGAACTGCAGCAGCGCGTTGATCCCCGGCAGCCGGGCGCCGTGGTATGCGCAGCGCTCCAGCACGTGCGCGACACCGACAGCCCGCGTCGCTGCCGGCAACCGTGCCCACAGCAGGCCGAGTGCGGCGCCACCGGCCCCGGCGAGCGCGATGCGCGTCAGTGGCGCCAGCGCCGCGAAGTCGTCGAGCCGGCCGGCGCCGAGCAGTCGCATCTGGGCGCCGTCGATCAGCAGCCGGAAGGCGACCATCACCAGCCCCGACAGCACGCCGCAGAGCGCCGCGCAGCCGAGCAGGAACAGGCCCGGCCGCGGATCGTGCGCACGTACCACGGCGGGCGGGGGGCTCGGATTCGGCATGGCCGCGCAGCATGCCACGGTGCGCGCCGGATACGCGCGCGTAACGGCATGGCGTTATGATTGCCGCCCTTTTTGCTCCGGCCACCGGGCCGGGCGGGGCGGTGACGGCGGCCTGCGGGCGTCGCGACCGGTGAGCGGGTGTGGCTTCCGGCACGCACCGGTTCCGGATTCCTCCCGGATTCCTCCCGGCTTCATCTACTGAATGTTTCGGTTACGGAGTGGCAGGCCATGATCAAGGTCGGCATCGTCGGCGGCACCGGGTATACCGGCGTCGAACTTCTGCGGCTGCTCGCCGCGCATCCCGGGGTCGAGCTGACCGCGATCACCTCGCGATCGGAAAAAGGCCTGAAGGTCGCCGACATGTTCCCGAACCTGCGCGGGCGCGTCGATCTGGCCTTCGTCGAACCGTCGCCGGCCGTGCTCGAAGCCTGTGACGCGGTGTTCTTCGCGACGCCGAACGGCACGGCGATGAAGATGGTGCCGGAGCTGCTCGCGGCCGGCGTCCGGGTCATCGACCTCGCGGCCGACTTCCGCCTCGGGGATCCGGCCGAATGGCAGCAGTGGTACGGCATGGCGCACGCCTGCCCCGAGCTGCTGGCCGAGGCCGTCTACGGCCTGCCCGAGGTCAACCGCGAGGCGATCCGCGCAGCACGGCTGGTGGCCAACCCCGGCTGCTATCCGACCGCGGTGCAGCTTGGCTTCCTGCCGCTGATCGAGGCCGGGCTGATCGACGATGCGCAATTGATCGCCGATGCCAAGTCCGGCGTGTCCGGCGCCGGGCGCAAGGCCGAGGTGCACACGCTGCTCTGCGAGGCCGGCGAGAACTTCAAGGCCTACGGCGTCGGCGGCCACCGCCACCTGCCCGAGATCCGCCAGGGCCTCGCGCGCGCCGCCGGCCACGCCGTCGGCCTGACCTTCGTGCCGCACCTGACGCCGATGATCCGCGGCATCCACGCGACGCTGTACGGGCGGCTGAAATCCGGTGCCGGTGCCGGCGACCTGCAGGCGCTGTACGAGTCCCGCTACGCGAGCGAGGCCTTCGTCGACGTGCTGCCGGCCGGCTCGCACCCGGAGACGCGCTCGGTGCGCGGCGCCAACACCTGCCGGATCGCCGTGCACCGGCCGCAGGGCGGCGACACCGTCGTCGTGCTGTCGGTCATCGACAATCTGGTCAAGGGCGCGGCCGGTCAGGCCGTGCAGAACCTGAACCTGATGTTCGGCCAGCCCGAAACCGCCGGCATCGACGGCATCGCGCTGCTGCCGTGACCACAAGGGCCCCCTGGCCCGCCGGCGTGCGGATCGGGTATTGTTGATCGCTTTGCTCGGGAACCCCATAATCCGGTGCATTCCCGATTTTTCGCAGCGCACAGCCTGCGCGAGGAGTACCCGGCCATGTCCGAAGAATCCCTGCTCGTGTTCACCGACTCGGCGGCGACCAAGGTCCGCTCGCTGATCGAGGAAGAAAACAATCCGGCCCTGATGCTGCGCGTGTTCGTCAGCGGCGGCGGCTGTTCGGGCTTCCAGTACGGCTTCACGTTCGACGAGGAAGTCCAGGACGGCGACACGATGGTCGAGAACTGCGGCGTACGCCTGCTCGTCGATCCGATGAGCTACCAGTATCTGGTCGGCGCCGAGATCGACTACACCGAGGGCCTCGAAGGCGCGCAGTTCGTGATCCGCAACCCGAACGCCACGACCACCTGCGGCTGCGGATCGTCGTTCACGGTCTGAGCACGCGCGGTTTTTCGTCCTTCCCCGTTTTTCGTCTTCCCACGAAGAGGCCGCAAGGCCTCTTCGTCGTTTCCGGCAAGCGGCGCGGGCGGGCGTGCTAAGGTTCGGGCCGACTGCGCCCTTCCCTTGCCCGCCGCGGCAGGCCGCACGGCCCGCCGCCGCCCGACCGGAGACGCCGCCCGATGCTCAGTGCCCTCAGACACTTCCTGAAACTCGAAGCCGCCAGCGGCATCCTGCTGTTCCTTGCCGCGGTGCTGGCGATGATCGTCGCCAATTCGCCGCTTGCGCCCTGGTACGGGCAATTCCTCGACCTGCCGGTGGCCGTGCGCATCGGGCCGCTGGAGATCGCCAAGCCGCTGCTGCTGTGGATCAACGACGGCCTGATGGCCGTGTTCTTCCTGCTGGTCGGACTGGAACTCAAACGCGAGGTGCTCGAAGGCGAGCTCGCCGATCCGCGTCAGGTCGCGCTGCCGGCGATTGCGGCGATCGGCGGCATGATCGTGCCGGCGCTGGTCTACTGCGCGTTCAACTCCGGCGATCCGGTGGCGCTCAGGGGCTGGGCGATCCCGGCGGCGACCGACATCGCCTTCGCGCTCGGCATCCTGGCGCTGCTCGGCTCGCGCGTGCCGCTGGCGCTGAAGGTGTTCCTGGTGTCGATCGCGATCTTCGACGATCTCGGTGCGATCGTGATCATTGCGCTGTTCTACACGCAGGATCTGTCGATGCTGGCGCTCGGCATCTCGCTCGCGTGCCTGCCGCTGCTGCTGCTGCTGAACCGCTGCAATGTCACGACCTTCACGCCCTACATGCTGATCGGGCTGCTGATGTGGACGGCGCTGCTGAAATCCGGCATCCACGCGACGCTCGCCGGCGTGGTGCTGGCGCTGTTCGTGCCGATGCGCGATCGCAAGGCGCCCGAGTCCTCGCCGCTGCGCCGGCTCGAACACGACCTGCACACCGGGGTCGCCTTCGGCATCCTGCCGCTGTTCGCGTTCGCAAACGCCGGCATCTCGTTCGCCGGCGTCGGCCTGCAGGCGCTGACGCACCCGGTTGCGCTCGGTGTTGCCGGCGGCCTGCTGATCGGCAAGCCGCTCGGCGTCTACGGCGCCAGCCTGCTCGGGCTGAAGCTCGGCATCGGCCGCCTGCCCGAGAGCGTCGACCGGCGGGCGCTGTTCGGCGTCGCGGTGCTCTGCGGCATCGGCTTCACGATGAGCCTGTTCATCGGCTCGCTGGCCTTCCCGGAGGATGCGCACGCCGAACTGTTCGCCGAGCGCTTCGGCATCGTCGCCGGTTCGCTGGTCTCGGGCCTGATCGGCTTCGTGCTGCTGCGCCGGGCGCTGCCGGCGGCGGCGGTTCAGGCCGGATAGATCCCGCCGAGGATCCGCGGCCCACGCGCCCCGGTGACCTCGGGCAGGTTGCCGGGCAGTCCGGACAGCGTGCGCTGCGCGAGCCACGCGAAGCCGAGCGCTTCGGGGTCGTCCGGATCGACGCCGCAGGACGCGGTCGAGCGCACCGGCACCGGGCCGGCGAGGGCCGAAAGCCGCGCCATCAGCAGGCGGTTGTGCACGCCGCCGCCGCAGATCAGCCAGGCATCGGCCACGGGGGCATGCGCATGGCAGGCATCGGCGATCGTGCGCGCGCTCAGCTCGACCAGCGTTGCCGCGACGCTGCGCGGCGGCAGCGCCCGGCCCAGCGCCCTGCAGTGCGCATCCAGCCAGTCGAGATGAAAATGCTCGCGGCCGGTGCTCTTCGGCGGCGGCGCCGAGAAATAGTCATCGGCGAGCAGGCGATCAAGCAGCGCGGCGTTGACCTCGCCGCCGGCCGACCAGGCGCCGTCGCGGTCCATCGGTTCGCCGAGGTAACGCTCGGTCCAGGCGTTCAGCAGCAGGTTGCCGGGGCCGGTATCGAAGCCGGTCACCGGCCCGCCGCCGGCCGGCAGGTGCGTGAGGTTGGCGATGCCGCCGATGTTGATGACCGCGGTATCGGCCGCGTCGCGCGCAAAGAACGCCGCATGGAAGGCCGGCGCCAGCGGCGCGCCCTGACCGCCGGCGGCGAGGTCGCGGCGGCGGAAGTCGGCGACGACGGTGATGCCGGTCAGCTCGGCGAGCAGCGCCGGATTGCCGATCTGCAGCGTGTACGGTTCGGCGGCCGACGGGGCGTGGCGGATGGTCTGGCCGTGCGAGCCGATCGCGCGCACCTGCCCGGCGCGCAGGCCGCCGAGTTCGAGCAGCTCGCGCACGGCCTGCGCGAACAGCCGCGCGACGCGGTTGTCGAGCTGCGCGGCGCGGTCGAGCTCGTCATGGCCGGGCGCGGCCAGCCCGAGCAGCGCCTACCGCAGCTCCGCCGGCAGCGGCAGCGCATGGCGCGCCAGCGTCCGCGGCCGGCCGGCCTCGAAGCGCACGAGCACGGCATCGACGGCATCCATGCTGGTGCCGGACATCAGGCCGATGAGCGGGGCGTCGTCGTTGCGCATCCGGAGGTTTCCTGACAAGGCAAGGTGGGCGGCGGAAGTGCCTGATCCGCCATGCGTTCGCGCGCGCCGGTCGCTTCCGGTATCCTGCGCGCCCCCTGCATGAGACGGTCGAGAGCACGAAACACGATGGCGACGGTGGCGGAATCGCTGGACATCATCAAGCGCGGCGCACAGGAGCTGCTGATCGAGTCGGAGCTGATCGAGCGGCTCGGCAGCGGCCGGCCGCTGCGCGTCAAGGCCGGTTTCGACCCGACCGCGCCGGACCTGCACCTCGGCCACACCGTGCTGATCAACAAGCTGCGCCAGTTCCAGGAACTCGGCCACGAGGTGCTGTTCCTGATCGGCGACTTCACCGGCATGATCGGCGACCCCACCGGCAAGAACGTCACGCGCAAGCCCCTGTCGCGCGAGGACGTGCTCGCCAACGCCGAGACCTACCGCGAGCAGGTGTTCCGCATCCTCGACCCCGCGCGCACGCAGGTGCTGTTCAACTCGGCCTGGTACGACACGATGAAGCCGGCCGACTTCATCCAGCTCGCCGCGCGGCACACGGTCGCACGCATGCTGGAGCGCGACGACTTCAGCAAGCGCTACGCCGCCGGCCAGCCGATCGCGATCCATGAATTCCTGTGCAAATCGCATGGCTTTCGATGGCGATTCCGGGTTGCACCTGCGAGCAGGAATCCATCTTCTCTTGCCTCACGCTTGCGGATGAAACGCGTCTGGCACG
>JAFEGB010000006.1 GCA_018240295.1 Pseudomonadota bacterium | reverse complement strand
CCGAATATGCGGCCGAGAATGGTTTCGGCTTCACGGAAGCGACCCAGACCGACCGCAATGTCTTCTCGGTCGGCATGCGCCACGACTTCTGATCCCGTCTCCTGACGGATCAGCTCGACGCAACGGGCGCCCTTCGGGGCGCCCGTTTCTTTTTTGGAGATTTGTCCGGTGCAGTCCGGCATGCCGTGCGCGTTGCGCCGGCCTGTCCCGGTCCCGATAATCGCCCGTTCCCTCCGCCGTACCCGCGCCTCCCCGGCGCGCAGCCCCGAGTGGCGCGACATGAACAGCCAGACGACCCGCATCCGCGAGATCCCGTACAACTACACCTCGTTCTCGGACCGCGAGATCGCGATCCGTTACCTCGGCGAGCCGATGTGGCAGACGATCGAGCAGTTGCGGGCCACGCGCCGGACCGGGCGCTCGGCGCGCATGCTGTTCGAGGTGCTCGGCGACCTGTGGGTCATCGACCGCAATCCCTATCTGCAGGACGATCTGCTCGACAACCCGAAGCGTCGCACCGCGCTGACCGAAGCGTTGCGCCATCGCGTGCGCCAGATGCGCGAGCGCTCCGAAGGCAATGCGCTGGCGCTGGAGCTGATCGCTGGCATCGATGCGGCAATCGCCCGCTTCGAGCGCCAGCTCGACGAGCAGGTCGCGCTGCGCGCGCGCGTCGCGAAGCGGCTCGGACAGGTCACGCGGCGCGACAACGTCCGCTTCGACGGGCTCGCGCGCGTCGCGCACGTCACCGATGCCACCGACTGGCGCGTCGAATATCCGTTCGTCGTGATCTGTCCGGACACCGAGGCCGAAGTCGCGGCCATCGTCTCGGCCTGCATCGAGCTCGGTCTGACCATCGTGCCGCGCGGCGGCGGCACCGGCTACACCGGTGGCGCGATCCCGCTCGATGCGCGCTCGGCGGTCATCAACACCGAAAAGCTCGAAGCGCTGTCAGCGGTCGAATGGCGTGAACTGCCCGGCGTCGACGGGCAGGTTGCGACCGTGCGCGCCGGTGCCGGCGTCGTCACGCGCCGGGTTTCGGATCTGGCCGGCCTGCACGGGCTGGTGTTCGCGGTCGATCCGACCTCGCAGGATGCCTCGACCATCGGCGGCAACATCGCGATGAACGCCGGCGGCAAGAAGGCCGTGCTGTGGGGCACGACGCTCGACAACCTCGTGTCATGGACGATGGTCACGCCCGACGGCCACTGGCTGGAGGTCGAGCGGCTGAACCACAACCTCGGCCGCATCCACGATCAGGAGACCGTGAGCTTCCGGCTGACGCGGCGCGCGGCCGACGGCAGTCCGCTCGGCGAACCCGAAACCCTGTCGATGCCGGGCGCGAGCCTGCGCAAGGCCGGGCTCGGCAAGGATGTCACCGACAAGTTCCTCGGCGGCCTGCCCGGCGTGCAGAAGGAAGGCTGCGACGGCCTGATCACCTCGGGCGTGTTCGTGCTGCACCGGATGCCGAAGCACATCCGCACCGTCTGCCTCGAATTCTTCGGCACCGACCTTGCCGAGGCCGTGCCGGCGATCGTCGAGATCAAGGACTACCTGGATCGCAGGACCGGCGTCGTGATGTCGGGGCTTGAACACCTCGACGAGCGCTACGTGAAGGCGGTCAAGTACACGACCAAGGCGCCGCGCCGCCAGCGCCCGAAGATGGTGCTGATCGCCGACATCGCCTCCGATGACGAACGTCTGGTCGGCGAGGCGGCCTCGCAGGTCGTGCAGCTCGCCAATGCCCGCAACGGCGAGGGCTTCATCGCCGTCAGCGCCGAGGCGCGCAAGCGCTTCTGGCTCGACCGCTCGCGCACGGCGGCGATCTCGCGTCACACCAACGCCTTCAAGATCAACGAGGACGTGGTCATCCCGCTCGATCGCCTGAACGAGTACAACCAGGGCATCGAGCGCATCAACATCGAGCAGTCGATCCGCAACAAGCTGCGCATGATCGATGCCGTGCTCGAATACCTCGCCGGCGAACTGCCCGAGGCGCGCAGCAGCGTCGACTTCGAGGCGAGCGCCGAGGGCGATGCGATCCTCGATGCCAAGCGCGCCGCGGCCCGCGAGCGGCTGACGCTGGTGCGCACGCGCTGGTCGACGCTGCTCGATGCGCTCGATGCGCCGGCCGAGCAGCACGTCGAGCGCCTCGATGCCGACACCTGTGCGCGGCTGCGCCCGGATGACCGCGTGCTCGATCTGCTGCTGCGCCGCGATCTGGTGATTTCGTACCGGCGCGAGGTCGAACGGCCGCTGAAGGACATCTTCGGCGGTCTCGATCACGACGCCGTGCGCCGCCGGCTCGATGCGATCCACGCCGAGATCCGCAACGCCCGGTTGTTCGTCGCGCTGCACATGCACGCCGGCGACGGCAACGTGCACACCAACATCCCGGTGCATTCGAACGACTACGAGATGATGCACGAGGCCGAGCGCGTGGTCGGGCGGATCATGGCGCTCGCGCGCGCGCTCGATGGCGTGATCTCCGGCGAGCACGGCATCGGCCTGACCAAGTTCCAGTACCTCGACGCCGCCGCCGTCGATGCCTTCGCCCGCTACAAGCAGGCGATCGATCCGCAGGGGCACTTCAACCGCGGCAAGCTGCTCGCCGGCTCCGGGCTCGACAACGCCTACACGCCGTCGCTGCGCCTCGTGCAGCAGGAGGCGCTGATCCTCGAACAGAGCGAACTCGGCGCGCTGAACGAGGACATCAAGAACTGCCTGCGCTGCGGCAAGTGCAAGCCGGTGTGCACGACGCATGTGCCGCGTGCCAACCTGCTGTACTCGCCGCGCAACAAGATCCTCGCCACCGGCCTGATCATCGAGGCCTTCCTGTACGAGGAGCAGACGCGGCGCGGCCTGTCGGTGCGGCATTTCGACGAGATGAACGATGTCGCCGATCACTGCACGGTCTGCCACAAGTGCGAGAAGCCCTGCCCGGTCGACATCGACTTCGGCGATGTGACCGTGCGCATGCGCAAGATCCTGACCGACCGCGGCCAGAAGCGCACGAGCCTCGCCACGAAGGCCGCGCTCGCGTACCTCAACGCCCGCGATCCGGCCACCGTGCAGGTGCTGCACAAGACTGTCGTCGAATGGGGCGCGAAGGCGCAGCTGCTCGGTTATGAGCTGGCGCGCAAGGTCGGGCTGGCCGGCAAGCCCGAGCAGCCGCCGGCGACCACCGGCGGCATGCCGCTGAAGGCGCAGGTCGTGCATTTCGTGAAAAAGCCGATGCCGCGCGGCCTGCCGAGCCAGACCACGCGCCAGCTGCTCGGCCTCGAGGACCCGAAGCTCGTGCCGATCCTGCGCGACCCGGCGAAGCTCGGGGATGACAGCGACGCGGTGTTCTACTTCCCGGGCTGCGGGTCGGAGCGTCTGTTCAGCCAGGTCGGGCTGGCGACGCTGGCGATGCTCTATGAGGTCGGTGCGCAGACCGTGCTGCCGCCGGGCTACCTCTGCTGCGGCTATCCGCAGAGTGCCAGCGGCCAGCACGCGAAGGGCGAGCAGATCAGCACCGAGAACCGCGTGCTGTTCCATCGGGTCGCCAACACGCTGAACTACCTCGACATCCGCACCGTGATCGTCTCCTGCGGCACCTGCATGGATCAGCTGCTGAAGTACGAGTTCGAGCGCATCTTCCCGGGCTGCCGGCTGCTCGACATCCACGAGTACCTGATGGAGAAGGGCGTGGCGCTCGACGGCGTGCCGGGCGTGAAGTACCTGTACCACGACCCCTGCCACACGCCGATGAAGACGCACAACCCGGTGCAGGTGACCTCGCGCCTGCTCGGCGGGGCCGAGGTGCTGCTCTCGGATCGCTGCTGCGGCGAGGCCGGCACGATGGCGGTGTCGCGGCCTGACATCGCCACGCAGGTGCGCTTCCGCAAGGAAGAGGAACTGCGCAAGGGCATCGCGCAGCTGAGCGGGGCCGAACGCGCGTTCGACGGCAACGTCAAGCTGCTGACCTCGTGCCCGGCCTGCCAGCAGGGTCTGAGCCGCTACGCCGATGACACGGGGCTGGCGACCGACTACATCGTCGTCGAGCTTGCCAGCCGCCGGCTCGGCGCCGACTGGCAGCAGGGCTTCATCGAGCGAGCGCGCAGCGGCGGCATCGAGCGCGTGCTGCTCTGATCCGGCGCCTCGCCTGCTGCGAACGGTAAATTTCAGACGACGCAGCAGGCGAGCAGGAAGCCGGTG
>JAFEGB010000069.1 GCA_018240295.1 Pseudomonadota bacterium | reverse complement strand
TTCGGCCAGCGCCCTGGCCTTGACGTGGCCGAAGCCCCGGACCTGACCGTGCAGCCCGGCGATCTCGACGGCGAGCGTCAGGCGCTCCCGGCTCAGCCCGCTCAGCAGTTCGTCGACGAGCTGTTCGTACTCGCCGATCAGCCGGCGCTCGCCGCGCCGTTCGGCGGTCCAGCCGAAGGGATCGAGCCAGGTGCCGCGCAGCCTCCGGCCCTGCGCGAGCCAGCCGAACACGCGCATCAGCCACGGCCCGAAGGTCTGCTTCACCGGCAGGCCGGTATGCGGATCGCGCTTCGCGAACAGCGGTGGCGCGAGGTGGAAACCGAGCGTGTAGCCGGGCTCGAACACGGCATCGAGGCTGGCGCGGAAGCCGGCATCGACGTACAGGCGCGCGACCTCGTATTCGTCCTTGTAACTCATGAGCCGGAACAGCACCTGCGCGACGGTCCTCGTCAGCGTCTCGCTGCCGAGGCCGGCTTCGGCGCTGCGCACGCGAGCGACGAGGTCGCGGTAGCGCGCGGCCCAGTCCGCATCCTGGTATTCGCCGAGAAAGGCCGCGCGCTGTCCGATCCACTCGTCGAGCGTCGGCGCGCGCTTCAGCTCGCTGACCGCCGCCGGCAGCGCGCGCCGGCGCACCGCAGCCTCGTCGATCGCGGCGCGCCGCCCCCACAGGAACGCGGCCCGGTTGGCCTCGGCCGCCGCGCCGTTGAGCTCGATCGCGCGCAGGATGGCCTCCCCCGACAGCGGCACGCGCCCGCGCTGCCAGGCGAAGCCGAGCAGGAACAGGTTGCTCGCCAGCGCATCGCCGAACAGGCCGGTGGCGAGCGCGGTCGCATCGATGAACTCGGCATCGCCGGCGGCCTCGCGGATCGCCGTGCGCATGGCCTCGTCCGGGAAGTTCAGGTCCGGCTCGCGCACGAAGCGCGCCGGCATCGCCTGATGGGCATTGATGATCGCGTGCGAGTGCTGCGGATCGAGTTTGGAGAGCGCCTCGCTGCCGGCGGCGACGACGTAGTCGCAGCCGAGCAGCAGCCGGGCGCCGCCGGCGGCGATGCGCACGGCGTGGATGGCTTCGGGCTGCGCGGCGATGCGCACGTGCGAGACCACGGCGCCGTACTTCTGCGCGAGCCCGGTCATGTCGAGCACGCTCACGCCCTTGCCTTCGAGGTGCGCAGCCATGCCGAGCAGCGCGCCGATGGTCACGACACCGGTGCCGCCGACGCCGGTGATGACGATGCCCCAGGGCTCGGTGAGCGCCGGCAGGCCGGGTTCGGGCAGCGCCAGCGACCAGTCATCGGCCGCCAGCGCCGTGCGGTTGCCGCGGAGCTTCGCGCCGTGCACGGTCACGAAGCTCGGGCAGAAGCCGTTCAGGCAGGAGTAGTCCTTGTTGCAGTTCGACTGGTCGATCGCGCGCTTGCGACCGAATCCGGTCTCGAGCGGCACGACCGACAGGCAGTTCGACTGCACGCTGCAGTCGCCGCAGCCCTCGCAGACCGCCGCGTTGATGAACACCCGCCGCGGCGGATCCGGCATCAGCCCGCGCTTGCGCCGGCGGCGCTTCTCGGCCGCGCAGGTCTGGTCGTAGATCAGCACGCTGGTGCCGGGCACGCTGCGCAGTTCGCGCTGCAGCGCATCGAGCGCATCACGGTGGTGGAAGGTGACCCCGTCGGCGAAGGCACCGCGGTTGCGGTACTTGCCGGGCTCGTCGGAGACCACGGCGAGGCGGCGCACGCCCTCGCCGTAGAGCTGGTGCGTGATCTGCGCGACGCTCAGCGAGCCGTCGACGTGCTGGCCGCCGGTCATCGCGACCGCATCGTTGTAGAGGATCTTGTAGGTGATGTTGACCTGCGCGGCGATCGCGGCGCGGATCGCGAGCAGCCCCGAGTGGAGGTAGGTGCCGTCACCGAGGTTCTGGAACACGTGCGGCGTGTCGGTGAACGGCGCCTGCCCGATCCAGGTCACGCCCTCCCCGCCCATCTGCGTGAAGGTGTCGGTCGCACGGTCCATCCACGTGACCATGTAGTGACAGCCGATGCCGGCCATCGCCCGGCTGCCTTCGGGCACGCGCGTCGAGGTGTTGTGCGGGCAGCCCGAGCAGAAGTGCGGCACGCGATCGAGCGTCGGCCGCGGTTTCGCGAGCGCGGCCTCCTTCGCTTCCAGGAAGGCCAGCCGCTGCTCGATGCGCTTCGACGTGTAGAAGCGCCCGATGCGCCGCGCGATCACGCGCGCGATCTGCGCCGGCGTCAGCTCGCCGGTCGAGGGCAGGATCCATTCGCGCTGCTCGTCGAACTTGCCGATCACGCGCGGGCGCACGTCCTCGCGCCAGTTGTAGAGCTGCTCCTTGAACTGGTTCTCGATGACCGCGCGCTTTTCCTCGACGACCAGGATCTCCTCCAGCCCCTGCGCAAACGCGCGCACGCCGTCGCGCTCCAGCGGCCAGCTCATGCCGACCTTGTAGACGCGCAGGCCGATGCGCCCGGCCTCGGCCGCGTCGATGCCGAGATCATCGAGCGCCTGCATCACGTCGAGATAGCTCTTGCCGGTCGTGACGATGCCGAAGCGCGGCGCGTCGCTGTCGAGCACGATGCGATCGAGCCGGTTGGCGCGCACGAAGGCGAGCGCGGCATACAGCCGGTACTTCTGGTGGATGAACTCCTGCTCCAGCGGCCGGGTCGGCCAGCGCCCGTGCACGCCCTCGGGCGGGAATTCAAAGCCCTCCGGCAGCACGATGTGCATGCGCTCCGGATCGACGGTGACGCTCGCCGACGAGTCGACCGTCTCGGCGATGGTCTTCATCGCCACCCAGGCGCCGCAGTAGCGCGACAGCTCCCAGCCGAACACGCCGAGATCGAGGATCTCCTGCACGCCGGCCGGATTCAGCACCGGGATCATCGCGTCCATGAACGCGTATTCGCTCTGGTGCGGCAGCGTCGAGGACTTCGAGGCGTGATCGTCGCCGGCGATCGCGAGCACGCCGCCCTTGGCGGCGCTGCCGAACAGGTTGCCGTGCTTGAACACGTCGCCGGAACGGTCCACCCCCGGCCCCTTGCCGTACCACATCGCGAACACGCCCTCGTGCCTCGCGCCCGGAAACAGCCCGACCTGCTGCGTGCCCCAGACCGCGGTCGCGGCCAGATCCTCGTTCAGCCCGGGCTTGAACACGATGCCGTCGCGTTCCAGAAACCGCTTCGCGCCCCAGAGCGCCTGATCGAGGCCGCCGAGCGGCGAGCCGCGGTAGCCGGAGACGAAGCCGGCGGTGTTCAGGCCGTGCAGGCGGTCGCGGGCGCGCTGCATCAGCAGCAGGCGCACCAGGGCCTGGGTGCCGTTCAGATACACGCGCCCCGATTCGAGCGCGTACTTGTCGTCAAGACTGACGTGGGCGAGGGCCATGCGGGGATCTCCCATCTCGGCTTCAAGCGGTGCCGGCTGCGCATCCTGCGGGCGACGGTGGGTCGCGCGGGACGCGGACGGGGCAGCCGGTGCGTACAGGCGGTCAGACCCTTGTGGGGCGAGCCTGTTGCCGAGGGTAGGAAGGCCGGATCAGCCGGTCAATGGTCAGACCGGTCGCGCTTCAGCCAGCCAGCGCGCGCTCATAGACGCCCGCGTAGCGCGCGACCATCGCCTCCAGGCTGAACTGCGCCTCGATGCGCGCCCGGCCGGCGGCCCCGTGGGCGGCGCGCAGCGCCGGCGAGGCCGCATAGGCGGCCAGCGCGTCCGCCATCGCCGCCGGGTCGCGCGCCGGCACCAGCCGGCCGGTCTCCCCGTCGACGAGCAGTTCGGCGTTGGCCCCGACCGCGGTAGCGACCACCGGTCGCGCGCAGGCCATGGCTTCGAGGATGGTGTTGGAGACGCCCTCGGCCTGCGAGGGCAGCACGAACACGTCGAAGGCCGCGAGCAGCGCCGGCACGTCGTCGCGACTGCCGGGCAGCCAGGCGAGCTCACGCGCGCCGGCGGCCGCGAGGATGGCCTCGACCTCGCTGCGCAGCTCGCCGTCACCGACCAGCACCAGCCGCAGCCGCGCCCGCCATGCCGGCTGCGCGGCGAGCAGGGCGACGAAGGCGCGCGCGAGCGTCGGCTGGTCCTTGACGTTCTGCATGCGCCCGACCGTGCCGATGACGACGGCATCGTCGGCCGCGAAGCCGGCCGGCAGCACGGCGCGGCGATCCTGCGGTTCAGGACCGAAGCGCGTCAGGTCGACGCCGTTGTAGATGCGGGCGATGCGCTGCGCCGGCACGCCGATGCGCGTCTGCAGATAACGCTCGATCTCGGCCCCGAGCGCGACGTATTCGCTGACGAAGGGCCGCAGCCAGCGGCGCAGCCGGTGCCGGCGCGGCGGCTCGGCCTCGGGGCCGGGGCCGTTCCAGCCGTGCTCGCCGTGCACGCGCCCGCGCACGCCGGCGAGCCAGGCAATGGCGAGGGCCTCCTGCGTGCCGAGGTTGCGCGTGTGCACGACATCGGGCCGCAGGCGGCGCAGCGTCCGGTACAGGCGCAGGTACAGGCCCGCATCGTGGCCGGGGCGCTTGTGCAGGTCGATGATCCCGACGTCGGCGCGGCGGATGCGCGCGGCGAAGCCGGTGTGATCGGTCATGCAGATCACCACGTGCCGGAAGCGATCGGCCGGCAGGTGGTTGATCAGGTTGACGACGCCGTTTTCCAGGCCGCCGACCGTCAGCCGGTGTACGACGTGGGCGACCAGTCGCGTTGCCACCAGAGCCGCGCGCCCCGTCAGTCCGCCAGACCGAGCCGGTCGAGCGGCTGGGCGGCGGCACCGAGAAAGCCGCTCAGACGCTCGTCGACCACGTCGGGCGGATCGGAACCGTCGGTGACCAGCACGAACACGCGGCCCGGCGTGTGGTTGCCGCTCAGCATGTTCCAGGCCTGCCACAGCTTGCCGGTGCTCGGGCTGACGGTCGGGTGACCGCCGACCGAATACCAGGTCCAGATCGTCAGCCTGCGCTCGCCGGCGATGACCGGCACCTCGTAGACCTCACGCTCGCCGGCCGCCGTCGGCACGCGCCGCACGCGATCGGCGCCCTGCACCCATTCGCCGGGCTTGTACGGCAGGTGGACCGAGGAAATCATCCGGCTGCTGTCGTGGCCGCCGGCCCAGGTCGCCACCCACAGCCGCAGGTCGTGGCCGCGCCCATCGTCGTACCGCGCCACGAGCGTGCGGGTCTGGCCGGTATAGGTCGTCGCCCACTCGGCCGGCTTCGGGCCGTTCCAGCCGGCCACGGCCGGCGCCGTCAGCACCGGCACGGACGCCACCGGCTGCGCATCGCTGCGCCAGAGCGCCAGCGGTGCGAGCGCAAGCACGCAGAGGCTCAGCACCAGCGCCGGCCACGGCTGCACAGCCGCCGCCGGTGCCGGCGCTGCCGTCGTCAGGCCGGTCTGCCGGACGGGCGGCACGGACGGGTCCTCTTCCCAGAAGCGTCCGACCCAGAACATCAGGCCGATCACGAGGCCGAAGAACAGCCAGCCGTAGACCAGATGGTCGGCGCCGGTCGCGTACTCCATCTTCGTGAAGTGCGCGATCATGACGATGCCGAAGGCCCGCAGGCCGTTGGCAAGCACCGGCACGATGGCCGCGAACACGATGAACAGGAAGCGCCGCCACGGCGAGCGGTAGGTCAGGTAGGCGTACAGGCAGCCGAGCGCGAGCGACGCGATCAGATAACGGATGCCGCTGCAGGCCTCGGCGACCTGGAAGGTGCCGCTCGGCAGCATCAGATACCAGCCTTCCGCGTACACCGGGATGCCGGTCAGGCGCACCGCCCGCACCGTGAAGTGCGCCGTGAAGTCCTGCAGCGGCGGGACCAGACCTTCGCCGATCGGCACCGCGAAAATCAGGTAGGCGAGCGGGAACGCCGCTGCCGCGACCACGGCCCGGCCGCACAGCGTCCAGACCAGCGCCGGAAACATCGCGACCAGACAGAGCTGGCTGCCGACGCCGACGCCGGCGCTGTCGGCGATGAACCAGCCGGCGGCAAGCAGCGCGAGCAGCGCGAGCCCCGGATACGCCGGCCGCGGTGCCACCGGCGCGATCTCGGCACGCCGCGTCCAGAGCATGTACAGCACGATCGGCACGACCAGCATGCCGTGCGCGAAGGTGTCCGAGCGCCACCAGATCGAGGCCATGCCGGTCGCCGTCGGCCAGTACAGGCCGATGGTGGCGAGCAGGGCCACGGTCAGCGCCGCCAGCGTCACCGGCCAGCCGCGGGCCGGGACCGGAGCTGCATCCGTCAGCGGCGCCTGCGCATCGGCAGCGGTGACGCTGACCAGAGCCGGATCGCTCATGCGGCCTCCCGTTCGAGCCAGCCGGCCACCGGCCGGAGGTTGGTGTCCCAGTCGTAGTGCGCGAGCACCCAGGCGCGCCCGAGCGCGCCGAGGCCGTCGCGGTCGCCGTCGGCGAGCAGCCGGATCGTGTGCGCCGCGAGCGGCGCGGCCTCATCGGCCACCAGCGCGTCGAAACGCGGATTCGGCACGATGCCGTCCATTGCCGCCGTCGTCGCCAGCACCGGCCTGGCCATCGCCATCGCTTCGAGCACCTTGTTCTGCACGCCGCGCGCGATGCGCAGCGGCGCGACCGCCGCCGCAGCATGCGCGACATAAGGCCGCACGTCGGCCACCGCGCCGGTCACGCTCACGCCCGGCAGCGCGCCGAGCGCCTGCACGGCTGCGGCCGGCCGGCTGCCGACGATCCAGAACTGCGCGTCCGGCTGCGCGGCGCGCACGATCGGCAGCACCGCGCGCGCGTACCAGTCGACGGCATCGACGTTGGCGCGGTAATCCATCGCGCCGGTGAACACCAGCGGCCGGCCGCCGGCCGGATACGGGTTCTCGTATGTCGTGGCCGGATCGAAGTACGCGGTATCGACGCCGTTGTGGAAGAAGCCGGTGTGGCCGGCCGCCTCCGGGGCGAGCTGCCGGAACAGCGCCGCCTCGGGCTCGGACACGAACAGCGCCGCGCGGCTCGCCGCGGCGACGCGCCGGTCGAAGGCGAGCAGGCGCGCGGCTTCGCGCCGGTAGACCCAGCTCTGCGGCCAGCGCTGCACCTGCGCGTACTGGCGCCACTTGTCGGAGTCGACATCGCAGAAATCGGTGACGAGTTCGAGCCCGGGCCTGTCGAGCACGTACTGCGCCATCGCCGACGAGAACACGACGACACGACGCACGCCGCGGGCGAGCACGCCGTCGACCCAGCGGGCGAAGCCGCGGTCACGGTAATACGGCAGCGACAGCGCCTCGCCGGTGAGCAGCCCGCCGAATGCACGCAGCTTCGCGCGCCGGGCATCGAGCGGTTGCAGGCAGAGGCTCGCGCACATCGCCTGCAGCTGCGTGGCGTGCGCGAAGTCGGCCGGATCGTCGACGAAGGCCCCGAGATGCACGCGGTAGCGCGCCGTCAGGAAACGCAGCAGGTGATAGGAGCGGATCTTGTCGCCCTTGTTCGGCGGATACGGGATGCGGTGCACCAGCAGCAGGAGCTCTTCCATGCCCGTTCCCGTTCAGCCGAGGCTGCGCGCCAGCCAGGGCCCGAGCCGGCGGCTCAGCCACAGCGGCAGGCGCTGCCAGGCGGCGATGAACAGCCGGTATTTCGGGTTCAGCGGATTGATGTCCGGCAGCCGCGTCGCCCGCACCAGATGGAATTCGTAGTACAGCGGCTCGGGCTCGAAGCCCCAGTTCTTCTTGAAGCTGTACGAACCGGTGCCGTTCTTGCTGCGCCCGTAGTCGAACAAACGCAGACCGCGCGCGCAGCTGCGCCGCAGCAGATCCCAGTACATGAAGTCGTTGCCCTTGACCTCGCGCGCCTGCGCGGTGCCGCCGCCGTAGTACGGCAGCACCTCGTCGCGGAAGTAGAAGCTCAGCACGCTCGCGACCAGCGTCTCGCCCTGGCGGATGGTCAGCACCTCGCAGTCGCTGCCGAACACCTCGCGCAGCACCTGGAAGTAGCGCTTCGGCAGCACCGGCGTGCCGAGGTTGCGCACGCTCTCGGAGTAGGCGAGGAACAGGTTGTCGACGCCGGCCTCGATGCGGCCTTCGAGCCCGGCCTCGATGCCCTTGCGCACCATCGCCCGCTGCTTGCGCGGGATCGCCTTCAGGTTGGCATCCTCGTCGGGCAGGATCGGTTTGCGGAAGGTCACGTACAGGCCGTCCTTGCACGGCCAGTCCGGGAACTGGCGGCGGCGGTGGCGCAGTTCGAGGTAATCGACGCCGAGCTCCTGCGCGAGCCGGCAGGCGGCATCGGCGAGCGGCCGGCGCACCTCCTCGTCGGTCGCGGCGATGCCGCCGTAGACGCAGAACGGCACCGAGATCAGCGCATTGCCGAACAGGCGGCTGCGCAGGTGCCCGAGCGGCAGCACGCCGACGATGACGCCGTCGCGCTCGGCGTACAGGAAGTGCGCGTCGTGACCGAAGGCACGCTGCAGGACCTCGGCCCAGCCGGCCCGGTGAAAGAAGGTCGCCTCCGGACAGGCGGCGACGAAGGCATCCCAGCGGGCGTGATCGGCGGGCTGCAGGCGGCGCACGGCGATGCTGCCCGCAGCGGTGCTCATGGTGGCAGCGACGCTCATGCGGCGGACTCCGGGTCGAGGAAGACACGATCCATCCGGTCCCAGCTGAAATCGGCGAGCAGGCGCCGCAGCCGGGACTCGGTGCGACCGAGGTTCAGGTAGTGCCGCAAGCGCGCGCGCCCGGACACGCCGGCCGGCCGCGGCTGCGCCGGATCGATTTCCCAGGGGTGGAAGTAGAACAGCCCGGACTCGCGATCCTCGCGATTGACCCGCCGCAGCAGCGCACGCGACAGCGCATACGGGAACAGCCGGAAGAAACCGCCGCCGGCCGCCGGCAGCCGGCGCGTGCCGAGCTCGACCGTCGTGATCGGCACCTCCAGCAGCGCCGGCGCGTTGTCGGGCCGGAAGCGGAAGCGCGGCGCACCGGGCATGCCGTAGAGGTCGTGACTGCCCGGGAAGATGCTGGAGCTGTAGACGTGGCCGGTCTCGGCGAGGATTTCGAGCGCCCACAGGTTGCGCGCCCCGATCGAGTAGCTCGCGGCGCGGTAGCCGCGCACTGGCACGCCGCCGAGGTCTTCGAGCAGGGCCTTCGTGCGGATCACGTCGGCGCGGAATTCCTCCGGACTCTGGTGGATCACGCGCACGTGCTGCCAGCCGTGGCTCGCCAGTTCATGGCCTTCGGCGACGATGCGGCGCACGAGCTCGGGGTGACGCTCGGCAACCCAGCCGAGCGTGAAGAAGGTCGCCCGCACGCCGGCACCGGCGAACAGGTCGAGCACGCGGTGCGTGTTGGCGCCGACGCGCCGCGGCAGGGTTTCCCAGTCCTCGCGCCGCACCCAGGGCGTGAGCGCCGAGACCTGGAACCAGTCCTCGACATCGACCGTCATCGCGTTGACGGGACGGGTGGCTTGCATCGGCGGTCTCCGCAGGCTCAGGAGGCTTCGGACCGGTCGGTCTCGAAGTGCCGGTCGATGACGTTCGCAAGGCGCAGGAAGCCTTCCTTGAGCATGCCGACGCTCGCTTCGAGCTCGCCGAGCCGGCGCTCGGCCTCGGCCGATTCCTCGCCGCCGGCCTGCACCTGCAGCAGGCCGCTGACGGCGCGCTCGATGCGATCGAGGCGTGCCGCCAGCGCATCGCCGGCCGCCGGGTCCGTCACCGGTCGCGGGGCCGGGGCCTCGGCCGTGCGGGCAGCCCCGGCGCTGTTCGCGAACACCTCCTGCGCGAACTCGCTGCGCGTGGCGCGAACGGCTTCTTCCCCGAACTCGGTGAGTTCCTCCAGGAAGCCGTAGAGCAGCACGCGATCACAGAACACGTTGATGCGCCGCGGAATGCCCTGCGTGGTCTCGTGGATCAGCCGGAAGGCAGCCTCGGTGAAGGCCGGCCGGCCCTGCCAGCCGACCACGCGCAGACGGTGCTCGATGTACTGGCGGGTCTCGTCGGCCCCGAGCGGGTGCAGGTGGCAGGAGGCGATCACGCGCTGGCGCAGCTGTTCGAGACCGGGGCCGCCGAGCGTGGCGCGGAACTCGTCCTGGCCGAGCAGGAAGCTCTGCAGCAGCGGTTTCTCGCCGACCTGGAAGTTCGACAGCATGCGCAGCTCCTCCAGCGAGCGCGCCGGCAGGTTCTGCGCCTCGTCGACGATCAGCAGCACGCGCCGGCCCTCGCGCGCACAGGAGCGCAGGTAGTCCTCGAAGTACTTCAGCAGCGAGGCCTTGGACACCGATTCGTGCGCGAGCCCGAAGGACGCGACCACCATGCGCAGCAGGTCGTCGGCTTCGAGCTGGGTCGTGACCAGCTGCGCGGCGACGACGGTGGCCGGGTCGAGCTCGGCGAACAGGTTGCGCACCAGCGTCGTCTTGCCGGTGCCGATGCCGCCGGTGACGACGATGAAGCCCTCGCCCTGCGACAGACCGTAGCGCAGATAGGCGAGCGCACGCTTGTGGCCGCTGCTGCCGAAGAAGAAGCGCGGATCGGGACTGAGCTGGAAGGGTTTGGCGCTGAAGCCGTAGTACTGCGTGTACACGCGTCTCGATTCCCGTGATGCGGCGCAAGCCGGGGCAGGCGCTTCAGAAGCGCATGTTGATGCTGAGGGTCAGCCGGTTCTCGTCGTAGGACTGCGAGCTGCTGCCACCGCCGCTGCTGCCGAAACCGCCGCTGCCGCCGTCGCTGGTGGTGTGGGCGTATTCGATCAGCGCATCGGCATCGGCCGAGAGCTGGTGACTGAGGCCGATGCGGCCGGTCAGATAGTCGCTGTCGCCGGAACTGCCGGTCGAGTCGGAACCGGAGCCGGAACCGGAACTGCTGTCGTCGCCGGACACGCGTTCCCAGTTGACGGCAAGCACGCTGCGGGTACGCGGTGCGAACTGCCAGATCCAGCTGGCATCGAGGCCGAGGGAGGTTTCCTTGCGGCCCGAGGCTTCGTATTCGCGACTCTCGTGAAAGACGTTGGAATTGAACTGGCTGTGGCCGCGCTGGAAATTGTTGCCGAACGAAAAGCGCTTGCGCAGGAAGGATTCGTTGTTCAGCGAGAACGCCGACGATGCCGGCAGCAGCCGCCCGGTGGCCGGATCGAAATAGACGACCTCGCCGGTCTGCGGATTCACGAACGACAGGAAGTTGCTGTCCTTGCGCGCGACGCCCTGCGAGTTCGTGACTTCCTCGGAATAGCGCGCGGTCCAGTCCGAATAAGCCGTGCGGTGACGGAAATCGAGATTCCAGCTCGGTCCGGTCACGAGGCCGACGGCACGATCCCGCCAGCTCAGCACCAGTGAGGTGCGCTCGGACGGATTCCAGTTCAGCGTCAGTTCCTTGTCGCGCGAGCCATACCAGGCGTCGAGGCCCAGCACGCGCGACGGCGTCCAGCCGAGGCCACCGCTCCAGTAGTTGCCGTTGGCGGCTTCCTGTTCGCTGATGTCATGGGTCGAGTTGTTTTCCAGACCGACCCGGCCGAGCAGCGCCCATTCGCGACTGATGCCCTGGCGCACGCTCGCTTCGGCGTGCTCCCGCTCGTCGTTGCCGAGATTGCCATCGGCGTAACCTTCGACCGAGCGCGAATAGACGACGCTCCAGCCGGTGTTGCCGCTGCTGCGACCGTTGCTGAGCCGCCAGTCGATGCCGAGCACGGTCGAATCCGAAGCGCTGGCCGAGGCGCCGCCGACGTTGTCGCTCTGGTCGGAGGTCGTCGTCAGACCGAGCGTGCCGGTCATTTCGGAGTCGGCGAAGCTGCCGAGGTGCTCGCGCCAGATCGGCGTCAGCGTCAGCGTGCCGACGTTCGAATACCCGCCCGAACCGAGCAGCGGATCGTTCAGGGTATCGGCCGACGGCGCATTGGCGACCTGGAAGTACGCGGAGCGGAAATCGAGCAGGAAGCGGTCCTCGACGACTTCGGCCGTGCCGTTGAGCCGGAAGCGGTTGTTGACCGCATTGCGGGCCGTGTCGTGGAAATACTCCACGGCCGACAGCTCGTAGTTGAAATCGTACTTGAGGCCGGCGCCCTGGCTGCGCCCGCCGATCGAAGGCCGGATCTCGGTGATGAAGTCGCCCTTCGAGACCGGGCTGCCATCCGACTGGATCTGGCCGCGCGTGATGTTGTCCGTCAGCGTGCCGCTGACGCTCAGGCTGGACTGCATCGTCACGTCGCCGGCAGCGGCGGTCCCCGATACCAGCACGAACAGGGACAGGCAGCCCCGGCCGAACTGTCGGGTCCGCTTACTCACGCGCCGGCTCCGCGTAGCTGTAGTAGTACGGGCCGTAGTAGTCGCCGCGGGCGGCCTGGCGCGACTTGTTCAGCACGAAGCCGACCGCCATGTCCGGATCAAGCAGCGCCAGCGCCTCCTTGACCAGCGACTGACGCGTGCGCTCGGCCTCGACGACCATGATGATCTGGCCGACCAGATGCGCGAGCACCGCGGCTTCGGTGGTGGCGAGCAGCGGCGGCGAATCCATGATGATGACGCGGTCCGAATAGCGGTTGCTCATCTCGGTCATCAGGTCGCGCATCGCCGTGCTGCCGAGCAGCTCGGTCGACAGATGGTGCGAGTTGCCGGCCGGCAGCAGCACCAGCGACGGCACGTTGGTCTCGACCAGGACTTCGGACAGATCGAGCTGACCATCGACCAGGAAGTCGACCAGGCCCGGGCCGTTGTCGACGCCGAAGAAGCGCGACACCGTCGGCTTCAGCACGTCGGCATCGACGAGCAGCACGGTGCGGTCGCGCTCGGCGGCGATGCTGAGCGCCAGGTTGATCGACGTGAAGGTCTTGCCCTCGCCCGGCTGCGAGCTCGACACCATCATGACGTTCTGGTTGGGGCGCACCGCCGCGCCCTTGCCGGCGGCGTTGAGCAGCAGCGGCCGCTTGATGTGCCGGTATTCCTCCTTGATGCGGCTGCGGTTGCCGTCCGGAACGACCATGCCGGCATCGCGGATGCGCTGCAGGTCGAGCGTGACCGAACGCTTGGTGCGCCGGACCACGGCCGGTGCAGCCGGGGTTTCGGCACGCACCGGCTGGCTGCCGGGCACTGCCGGCAGCGGGGCCGGCTCGATGACGATGGCCGCGGTGCCCTGCGCCTCGGCGACGGGAGCCGGCTGCCGTTCGTGGCGGCTCAGGCGTTCGATGGCTTTTTCGATGGTGTCCAAGAACGAGCGCTCCAGGCGGCGTCAGATCAGCCGGTGGCCGGTCAGCTGGGCGGCCAGCAGTCCGCCGAAGGTCAGCACCAGCAGCATGCCCATGCCGACGAAACCCGCGAGCCCGTAGCGCTGGCGCCGGATCGTGTCGGGCGAGACGACCAGGCTGACCATGCCGAGCACCGGCAGGCCGGTCAGATCGGTCAGCATGCGCCGGCTGTCGAAGGTCGGACGCAGCTGCGAGATCAGGAAGGCCACGGCGATGCCGCCGATGACCGCGCCGCCGAACACGCCCGACATCAGCCCGACGCGGTTCGGACCGGTCGGCTCGTTCGGCACGCGCGGCGGATCGATGACCTTGAACTTGATGTCCTCGTTGGTCTGGCCGGCCTGCTGCGACAGGCGCGCCGATTCGCGGCGGGCGAGCAGCTGATCGTAGTTCTGGCGGGTCACGTCGTAATCGCGGTTCAGCGCCTTCAGCTGCGCCTCGACCTCGGGGACGCTGTTGACCATGCGCTGCATCTCGGCCAGGCGGCGCTCGAACTCCTCGACGCGCACGCGCGAGGCGGCGGCATTGCCCTCCTCGGCGGTCAGCATCATGCGCACCTGCTGCAGGTAGGGATTGCCGTCCTGGACCGGCTCGCCGCCGTTGCTGCTGGCCGCCTTGGCCGCGGCCGCGGTGGCGGCACGAATCTCGGCGATTTCCTTCTCGCGCTGCTTGCGCAGGTCGGCGATGGTCTGGCGCACGGCGATGACGTCGGGATGCTTCTCGGTGTACTGCAGCAGCAGCTGGTCGAGTCGCTCCTCCATCATCTTGATGCGGCCGTCGACCGGTGCCGAATCGGTGATGCTGGCCGGGCCTTCCTGCGCGATCACCGGCTTCGGACCGACGCCGAAGGTGGCCGTGTCACCGTCGAGCTGCGCCTTCAGCGTGTCGCGCCGCTGCTCGATCTGTTTCAGTTCGAGGCGTGCGGCCGCGAGCTGCGAGCCCATCTCCTGCATCTTGCTGTAATGGTCCTGACCGGACTGCGGCATCATGTCGACGTTCTGGCGCTTGAAGTTCTTCAGGCGTTCCTCGGCCGCGAGCAGGCGCGCCTCGTATTCGGCGATCTGCTTGTCGAGGAAGCGCTGCGCGGTGTCGGAGTCCTGCCGGGTCTCGCCGAGCGCGTTCTCGACGAAGATCGTCAGCAGCGACTGCACGACCTTCTTCGCGAAGCCCGGATCCTTGTCCTCGAAACCGATCGTGTAGAGGTTCTCGCGCCCGAGGCTGCGCAGCGAGATGTGCTTGCCGAGGCGATCGAGCAGCACGTCCATCTGCGCGTTGTCGCGGGCCTTCAGGTCGAGGTCGGTCATGCGCGCGACCTTCTCGAGGTTCGGCCGGCTGAGCAGCGTGCGCGTCATCAGCTGGATCTGCGAATCCGGGTTCACGTCGACGGTCAGGCCGCGCAGCAGCGGGCGCAGGATCGACTGCGTGTCGACGTAGACGCGCGCCGAGGCCTCGAACTGGTCGGGCAGGCGGTGCACGAAGAACCAGCCGCCGAGGCTGATGGTCCAGGCAACGGCCAGCGCGTACCAGCGGTAACGCCACATGCCGCGCAGGTAACCGAGGATTTGTTCGACGATCTCGTGCATGGCGGAAACCGTGGTTCTGCGTGGTTCTTCGTGGATCTGCGCTTACAGCCAGGATTCCGGAACGATCAGGATGTCGCCCGGCAGCATGTCGACGTTGGCGGTGATGTCGCCGTCCTTCAGCAGGTCGTCGATGCGCACGCGGTACTGCTGCTGCTGACCCTCGACGACGCGCACGATCTTGGCCTCGTTGCCATCGGCGAACTGCGTCAGGCCGCCGACGAGGATCATCACGTCGAGCAGCGACATCTTCTCGCGGTACGGGATCGACTGCGGCTTGGCCGCCTCGCCGACCACGCGGATCTGCTCGGAGTACGGGCCGCCGAAGCCGCCCATGATCACGGTCACGATCGGCTGGCGGATGTAGGTTTCCAGCACCTTCTCGATGTCGCGTGCCAGCTGCGTCGGCGTGCGGCCGCTGGCCTGCAGGTCCTCGACCAGCGGCGTCGTGATCTTGCCGTCCGGGCGCACGGTGACGCTCTGCGAGACCTCGGGGTTGCGCCAGACGAAGATCTGCACCGAGTCGCCGGGACCGATGATGTAGTTGTACTTGGACGGATCGGTGGTCTGCGTGCCGTAATTGCCGGTGGTCGGCAGCGTCGGCAGTTCGGTGCTGCTGCAGCCGGCGAGCACCGCGAGGCTCGCGAGCACGAGAACCATGCACACGCGGCACGGCACGGCAAGGACATGAATCATGGAAATTGCTCCGTCCGGTCCGAAATTTGCGTATTTATCCCGTAAACCGCGTCGGTGCGCCCCCTGCACCTGCGGGTGGACCCGATTCGGCGATTATCCCGGAGGCGGCGCAAGCGTGTCGATGCAGCCATGTCATTGACGGGTCAATTGTTGTCACGGTCGGCACGGTGTGTGCGTGCGGCGTCCGCGGCGGCATCGGCCACGATTCTGCACGAAATGCACGGGTAATGGCATGACCGCTCCGTCACCGTTGCTGCAGCTGCGCAAGGTCTGTCGCGGTTACGCCGAAGGCCACGGCCAGCGTCCGGTGCTCGCCGGTGCCGAACTGGCGCTGCTGCCCGGCGAGGTGGTCGCGCTGCTCGGGGCCTCGGGCAGCGGCAAGTCGACGCTGCTGAACCTCGCCGCCGGCATCGACCTGCCCGATGCCGGCGAGGTGTGCTTCGACGGCCGCGACCTGGCGAGGCTCTCCGAGACCGCCCGCACGCGGCTGCGCCGCCGGCAGGTCGGCATCGTGTTCCAGTTCTTCAATCTGGTGCCGACGCTGACGGTCGCCGAGAACGCCCGCCTGCCGCTGGAACTGAACGGCCTCGCCGATGCCGCGGGGCTGGCGCGCGTCGCGGCGCTGCTCGATGCCGTCGGGCTTGCCGATGCCGCCCGGCGCTGGCCCGGTGAACTCTCCGGTGGCGAGCAGCAGCGCGTGGCGCTGGTGCGCGCGCTCGTGCACCGGCCGAAGCTCCTGCTCGCCGACGAGCCGACCGGCGCGCTCGATGCCGAAAACGGCGCGCGCGTGCTCGACCTGCTGCTGCGGCTCGCACGCGAGCACGCCGCCACGGTGCTGATCGTCACGCACGCCGCCGAGGTCGCCGCAGCCGCCGACCGCCGGCTGCGGCTCGCCGACGGACGCCTGCACGCCGTCGACGGAGCCGCCTGATGCCGGCGCGGCTGCTGCTCGCCGCAGCCCTGCGCGAACTCGCCCGCCAGCCGCTGCAGTTCGCACTCGCCGTGCTCGGCATCGCACTCGGCGTCGCCGTCGTGCTCGCCGTGCGTCTGGCCACGGCCAGCGCGCTCGACGGCTTCGAGCGCGCCGCCGACGCGCTCGGCGGCCGGGCCACGCACGCGCTGCTCGCCGGCCCCGCCGGCGTGCCGGACGACGCCTGGCGCTGGCTGCGCATCGAGGCCGGCGTGCGCAGTGCCGCACCGCTGGTGCAGGGCTGGGTCGAGCGCACCGATGCCCCCGGGCGCTGGCTGCAGCTGATCGGCGTCGATCCCTGGGCCGAGGCACCGCTCGCGCGCGGCGGCGCCCGGCTCGGCGGCTGGCCGGCGCAGCTGACGACGCAGCCCGACGCCGTGCTCGCAAGCAGCGCCCTCGCCCGCCGGCTGCAGCTCGCCGTCGGCGACCGGCTGACGATCCGCGCCGGCGGCCGCACGCAGTCGCTGCGCATCGCCGGCCGCTTCGAGGCCGACGACGATGCCGCTGCCGAGCGCCTGATTGCCGACATCGCCACCGCGCAGGCCGTGCTCGGCCGTGCCGGCCGGCTCGATCGCATCGATCTGGTGCTCGATGACGCCGCCGCCGCTGCCCTCGCCGCCCGCCTGCCGCCGCCGCTTCGCCTTGAAACCGCCGCGGCGCGCGCCGGCGAACTCGGCCGGCTGACCGCCGCCTTCCGCTTCAACCTCGACGCCCTGAGCCTGCTCGCGCTGCTGGTCGGCGCCTTCCTGATCCGCAACACGCTGGAGTTCGCCGTCGTGCGCCGCCGGCCGCTGCTCGGGCTGCTGCGCGCGCTCGGCGTCACGCGACGCGAGCTGCTCGGGCTGATCGCACTGGAGGCCGCCGTGCTCGGCCTGCTCGGCAGCGCACTCGGGCTGCTGCTCGGCGCCCTGCTCGCGCGCGGCCTGATCGGGCTGGTCGGGCGCACGCTCGCCGAGGTCTACCACGCACTCGATGCCGTGACGCTCGCGCTGACGCCGGGCGCGCTCGCCGCGGCCGCCGCGCTCGGGCTCGCCGCCACGCTCGCCGCCGCCGTGCGCCCGGCGCTC
>JAFEGB010000068.1 GCA_018240295.1 Pseudomonadota bacterium | reverse complement strand
GCCGTGGCGATGCGCGGCAGGTAGAGTTCCTGCCGATCGGCATTGTCCTGCTGCTCGGCGAGCGAACCCATGCTGCCCATCGCCGTATTGGTGATGCCCGGGCGCAGGGTCAGGTCCATGACCATTTCCGGGAAGAACACCCCGCTCGGGGCGTTCGTGGCGGTGCGCCCGTCGACGGCGAGTTTCACGTCGCCGACCGGAACATTGTTCAGTTCGAAATAACCGTTGGCGTCGGTATAGATGACCTCGCTCTCGCGCCCGAGGATCCAGACTTTCGCGTGGGCGATCGGATTCAGGAACACGTCATCAGCGGTGTGGATGACGCCGTCCGGGCCGCGGCGGATGTCATCGAAAGTCATCGGCAGCAGGTCGGGACCGGGGTCGACGACGCGGCCGACGAGCTTGGTGCCGAGCACCGGCGTGGTGCTGACGGTGGTGAAGGTGGTGGTCAGTTCGTCCTTGGCCGTGCCATCGCCGTTGGCATCGAGGAAGGCGCCATCGCTGGCGGCGCGGATCAGCGCGCCGTTGACGTGCAGCGTGATGGTCGAGCCGCCCGGCATCGGGTTGTTGAAGAACAGCCAGGCGAAGCTGCCGTCGAGCGAGGGCACGATCGTTGTCGACAGCTTCGTGCCATCCGGCCCGGTCGCGTACAGGCTGTTGGCGGTGAGCGTGGCGGTGTTGACCGCGCGCGAGAAGCACACCTGCGGCCGGAAGGTGACACCGACATCGCTGGCGCCGTCGGTGGGCGTGACGCTGGTGACGGTGAACGGCGCGAGCTGATCGAGTGTCAGCGTGCGGCTCAAGGTCGTGACGTTGCCGGCAGCGTCGCGGGCGGTCAGCACCAGCGTGTGATTGCCGATGCCGAGGTCGCCGATGGCGAGCGCCTGATCGAAAGCGCCGGTCGTGGCATCGAACACCAGATTGCGCCGGGCCTGACCGTCGAACGCGTAGGACAGTTCGGTCAGCGGGCTGCCGGTCGGGTCGGCGCTGCCGCTCAGGCGGCTGGCCACGTCGAGCAGGTCGCCGTCGTCGAGACTCGTCAGCGTCAGGGCCGGCGCGCGGGTATCGAGCGTGAAGCTGCGCGTGACCGTGGCGGTGGCGTTGCCGGCGGCGTCGACGGCGGTGAGCGACAGCGTGTGCACGCCATCGGCGCTGCCATCGAGCGCAAAGGCCGTGGTGATGACAAAGCGGCCTTCGGCATCGAGCACCAGCGCCTGGGCGCTGGCGCCATCGAGGCTGTAACGGCTTTCGGCGATGCCGGAGAGGTTGTCGAGCACGCGCCCGCTCAGCGTCGGATTGCCGGCGACGACGGGGGCCAGCGCATCGGTGCTGATGCCGGGTGCCTGGCTGTCCTCGGCCAGTGCGAAGCGTGCGAGCACGGCATCGGCGACGGCGTGGCCGAGCTGCTGGCCGGCCTGATTGGTGAATTCGTAATGGATGCCGCCGTAGACGCGACTGCGGCCGGCCTCGGCGGCGGCTTCGTCGAAGCTCGTGTAGCTGCGGGTGATGCCGGGCAGCGCGTAGCTCGTGGTCGTGAAGGCGGTGTCGGCGCCGAAGGTGGCGCTGAGGATGCCGGCGGCGGCAGCGCTGAAGGTCGAATGCCCCGAAACGTACTCCGGATGCGACGGGGTGATCAGCAGCGAGGTCCAGCCGTCTTCCTGCGTGGTCGCCGGGTTGCCGTCGAGATCGGCGTTGGCGATCGCGGTTTCCGGGCGCCACAGGCCGTAGGTGTACTTGGCATCCCAGGCGGCGATCGCGGCATCGGCGAGCGCGACGTTGAGCTGCGCGAACAGCCGGGCATTGGCCGCGAGGCTGTTGCCCTGCGCTCCGGCAAGCTGCGCGGCGATCTGCAGCCAGTGGCCGGGCGGTGTGTAGGTGCCGGCGCCATCGGCCCAGAACTGCGCCTGCCGGGTCTGTTCGGCGGTGCGCACCGTGCTCGTCGCGCTGCCAAGCGCCCGGATCTCCTCGACCGAAGCGGCGTATTCGGCCGAATCCAGCGCCGGCGGTGCGGCCGGACGGAACTCATCGGCACTGGCCAGCGCAAACGGCGTCAGCTCGCCCCACTGCGGCTCGTCGGCGACCTCGTACATCGGCCCGGTCGGACGCCAGGCACCCATGGCCGTGCTGCCCGGATAGGTGACGAAGGCATCCGAGCCGTCACCGGCGCGCAGCGCCAGCACGTCCTCGGCGACCGCCTGCCCGAGCGCGATGCCGGCAGACTTCGCCGTGCCGTCCGGGACGGCGGCCAGACTCGCCGCCAGCGCCGCATCGAAGGCCGCCTGCTGCGCCGGATACGCACGCACCAGCACCCGGTGCGCGGCCGTGGCGATCGCAGCTTCGGTCGACACCGGCCCCGTGACCGTGTGCCGGGTCAGATACGCCGGCGTGCCGTCGATTGCGGCCAGCGTGTCGTAGACCGCGAGACTTTCCATCGCCAGCCAGCGCGTCGCGATCGGCGGATCGGTGGCATCGCGGCGCACGGCTTCGAGCGCCTGGCTGATCCAGTCGAGCACCACGTCCTGTCCGGCCTCGCCGCTGCGCGTGAGCGTGAAGGCGGTCGTGGCGGTGTTGCCGGCCCGGTCGCTGAGTTGCAGCGACAATGAATTCTCACCCTCGCTGAGTGCGACGTCGGCGAGCTGGAAGGCGCCGCCGGCACCGGCCAGCGCCGTGATCGTCTGACCCAGCACCTCGATGCGGTCGCCGGCCTGGGCGACGCCGGTCAGCAGCACGCGTGCCGCCGAAGTGATGTTGTCACCCGCCGTGCCGGTGTCGGCACTGGCTGCGAGCGCGATGCTGCTCAGGCCGGGCGCAGCGGTATCGAGCGTGAACGCGACTTCGGTCTGCGTGCGGTTGCCGGCGGCATCGAGCGCGACCAGGCGCAGCAGGTGCGCGCCGTCGACCAGCGGGCTACCGGCCAGCGTCGCGAGCGCGGCGGCATCGAGCGTGAAGCTGCCATCGGTCTGCAGCAGTGCGGAGAGATCGGTAAGCGGCGCGGAATCCCCGGCCGGATCGAGCGCACCGAGCAGTTGCGTGACGGCGGTGTCGTCGGTGGCGGAACCACGGATGCCGGCGTCGCGGGTGAGGCCGTCGCTGGCCGAGACGCCGGTGTCGTTGCTCAGTGCCGCTGTCAGCGTCGGTGCCGTGCTGTCGATACTGCCCGGTGCCGTGCGCGTGATGGTCCTGCTGGCGCTGCTCTGGTTGCCGGCGACATCGGTCGCCGTCAGCGCCAGCAGATTGTCCCCGAGCACAAGCGCCACGCCGGCGAGCGTGAAGGCGCCGCCGGCATCGGCCGTGGTCGAAAGCAGGCTGCCATCGAGGCTGACGCGGCTGCCCGGCGTGGTGCTGCCCTGCAGCGTGACGGTGTCGGCCGTGGTCGTGTGATCGCCAAGCGGATCGCTGTCGGAGTCAGCCGCCAGATCGAACACCGGCGCGCCCGGGGCGCTGGTGTCGATGACGATCTGCAGTGTGGATGAAGCCACGCTGACGTTGCCGGCGGCATCGGTGGCGGTGGCGGTGAAGGCGTAACTGCCATCGGCCAGGGCGGCGAGCGTCAGCGCACCGGCATCGACCGGACCGAGGTCGGTGCCATCGCGCAGCAGGCGCAGCACCGTGCCGGCTGCGGTCGAGAGCTGCAGCGTCGGCGTGGCATCACGGGTGATGGCATCGATCTCCGACGCGCCGCTGTCGCTGGCCGGATCGAGAGCGAGTGCCGGTGCCGCGGGCGCCTGCGTATCGAGCGTGAACGCGACTTCAGTCTGCGTGCGGTTGCCGGCGGCATCGAGCGCGACCAGGCGCAGCACGTGCGCGCCGTCCGTGAGCGTGCCGCCGGCAAGCCCGGCAAGCCCGGCCAGCACCGCGGCATCGAGCGTGAAGCGGCCATCGGCCTGCAGCAGGCTGGAGAAATCGGTGAGCGGCGCATCGGCTGCCGCCGGATCGAGGGCGCCGAGCAGCTGCGTGAGCGCAGTGTCGTCGCTCGCCGTGCCGCCGATCGTGGCGTCGCGTGTGAGGCTGTCGGTCGCAGAGACGCCGGTGTCGTGGGTCAGCGCCGCTGCCAGCGTCGGGACCGTGGTGTCGGGCAGCGTGCGCGTCAGCGTCACCGAGGCCATGCGCCGGTTGCCGGCGCGGTCGGTGGCGGCGAGCGTAAAGGGGTTGGCGCCGGGCGCGAGCGCGAGGCCGGCGAAGGTGAAGCGGCCGAGCGCATCGGCGAGCGTCGACAGGCCGAGATCGGGCAACTCGACCCGCGCCCCGGCTTCGCTCTGGCCGATCAGCGTGACGGTGGCGGCCGTGGTGCTGTGATCACCCGGCGTGCCGGTATCCGAGGTCGGATCGAGATCGAGCTCACCGAGCGTCGGTGCTGAGGTATCGAGCACGAAACCGACGCTGACGACAGCAGTGGCGTTACCGGCGCCGTCGCGCGCCAGCAGTTCGAGGGTGTGTGCACCGTCGGCGAGCGCGCCGCCGGCGAGCGTGGCCAGGCGTGCGGCATCGAGCGTGAAGGCCCCGCCGGCGCCGATGACACCGGGCAGCGCGCTGAAGCCGCCGTTGCCATCGAGGCGCCCGGTCAGCGTCACCGTGCCGCTGGTGTCACTCGCCGTGCCGGCGATGGTCGGATCCTGCGTCAGACCGTCGTCGGGCGCCGTGCCGGTGTCGGAGGCGAGGGCAGCCGTGAGCGTCGGCGCCACGGTATCGGGGGCACTGGTGCCGAGTTGCGGCAGGCTCGCCGGTGCCAGCGTCTGGCCATCGACGCGCACGCTCGCCGGCAGGGCCGGGGCGACGATGGCGCTGCTGCCGGTCAGCCGCCCGCCGATGATCAGCTCCTGCAGGCGGTTGGCGCTGCCGCCGAGCACGGCATCGTTGCCGTTGGAATACTGGCCGTCGACCGGATCGAGGCCGACGGCAATCAGGCTGTCATGGACATCGCCCCCGACACGCACGCGTCCGAGCGTGCCGGCGCCATACCGGTCGGCCGCCGCCCCGCTGCCGCCGGGCAGGCCGTCGCTGCCGAGGTCGGTGCCGACCAGCAGCCGGAAGCCTTCGAGCGAACCGCCTACCTGCAGCAGTTGCAGCGCCGGAACCGCCATCAGCCCGGAGACGTTGCCGGTCGTGACGAACTGCACGAGCGGCCCCTGGAGGTTGGCGATCCAGCCGGCCGTGCTGCCGGCGGCCGTGAGGGAATAGGCGCGGCCGCCGACCTGCCAGTGGCCACCGAGCAGGCCGCCGACCTGGGCAGGGCCGAGCGTGTAGGCGCTCGGGCCGGCACCGGCGAGGGTCAGGTCGCCGAGGAAATCCCCGCTGACGTTCAGGCTGCCGAGCGAAGTCGCAGCCAGGCGCGCGCCGGGCAGCACGCTGGCGAGCGTGATGGCCTTGACGCTGCCGGCGAACTGCGCCTCACCGGCGAGACTGGCTGTGCCCAGTGCCAGGCTGCCGAGCGCGGCATCGGCCGTCAGGCCGCTCAGGCGTACCCGACCATCGCCGCCGCTGGCAGCGAGCGTCAGCGTGGTGCTGGCATCGCTGCCGCGGATCGCCAGCCGGTAGCCGTCGGTCTCGCGGCTGACCTCCACCGTCCCCGAACCGCTGATCGCCAGCGTGAAGCGCGTGCCGTCGGCATCGGTCAGTGTCAATGCCGGCACCTGGCTGCCATTCGGCTGTGCTCCGAGTCGCGCCTGCACGGTCAGTGCCGTCGACAGCGCGAAGTCGTTGTTGCCTTCGTCGCTCTCGGCGATGGCGTTCTGCGGATCGATGCGCCCGAGCAGCGTGTAGCTGCCGGCTGCTGCCAGCGCCCCGGTGTCGGCCGACAGCGTCCGGTCGACCGCCGTCCCCGGCACGAAGGCCCCGGCTTCGACCGTGGTACTGGCCACGCGTACATCGCTGGCATCCAGCGTCGCGTCGGTCGAGGCGTACAGTTCGACCCGTACCGGCGTGGCCGGCGCCTCGCTGCCGGCATTGAGCAACTGCACCGTCACCGCGGCTGCCTGCCCGGCCGCGAGCGTCGCCGGATCGAGCGTCGCCGCGCTCGCCGTCAGGTCCGCCGACAGCAGCAGCCGTGGTTCCAGGGACTCCATCTGCAGTGCCGGTGCCGGTGGTGTCTGCTCACGCCGGTCGATCCAGGCTCGTACACGGGCCTGCAGGGGGGCGAGCGGCCAGGCCGGACGGGACTCGGATGCAGGACGAACGGTACGGGACGACGGGCGACGGGTGGACATGACGGCAGCCTCCTGGCGCATGCAGGCAAGACGGCGACAGCCCCCCGGCAATGCGCGGGGGCATGGGCACGAAAGGGTTTTTTATGCTGAAGCGGGGCCGGAAAACGCCGGGCTGCGTCTCAGCCGGTCGGGGCGCGGCAGCGGCGAGTGACTGCAAGCACTCCGCCGGAGAGCAGCAGCAGTGCCGAGGGCTCGGGCACGTCGATGACGCTGCCGGCTGCCAGCGTCTGGCCCGAACTCACTGGCGTGAGGAAATCGTCAAACACCTCGAACGCCTGCGCCCCTGGTGTGCCCGCACCGAGCCAGTCGAACTCGACGATGAAACTGGCGCTGTCGACGGCATTGAGTGCCGTCAGCGTCACCAGGCCATCCGCCGGAAGCAGGGGATCGGGATCGATGACCAGCGACGGCGTCATCCAGTCCGTGGCATCGGGTTCGCCGGTCACGGCCAGTCCGGCATACAGCGCCGGATCGAACAGCAGGTTCAGTCCGCCGAACGGCACGAACCCGCCGGCACTGATCGTGTAGGCGTATTGCCAGCGATCCGTGCCCGGGACCGGATCCGGGAGGTCGATCGCCGTGTAATTGACCGTTATGGCAAAAGCGGAACTGCTGCCGGATGCAAGGGCGGCAATAAACAATGCGGAAAGCAGAAACCGGGATGCACGCACGCAAGGCACTCCCTTGTCGATGTTGAATGTATTTCCGCTGGGTTTTCAGTGTCGCACGGCCGCAGGTGTATCCAGTTGTCGCCCTGGCGATGATCGTGTGACAGAAATCTTTGTAGATGCAGGGTTGCAATTTGCTACAAAGCAAAAAAGTTAATTTTATGTAATGTTTTCAGGATTGGCTGTCATTTGATTTTTTCAATAAATTCAAATCGCTGAGAGCAATTGCGAAAATACTGCAAGGTATTTTTTGGTTTACGAAAAAATTTGCATGATTCAAGTGTGGTGCAAATTTTGATAAGGACATCAATACGGCATTTGTCGTATCAGGTTCCGGCATGCCAGTCATGCCGGGAGCATTGGCTGACATGGCCAGGATCATCTTCAGCAGCAGGAATGAAATGGTGAATGTCTGGATCACAGGTCAGTGGCAGCAAGCGAATGATCTGCAAAGAGCCTGCGACTTGAACCGATGCGATGGTCAAATGGCCTGACAAATCATTCCGGCCGACAATGAGGACGCTGCCGCTGCCTGCGCCTCGATGTCACAAAGGCATTACGGTAATCCTGCATGCAGGATCGGCATGCACGCCGGGGCAGGTCTGCGCAGACTGGTTCCGGCACGGATCGGACGTTGTGTCGCAGGTCGATCGCATAGCCATGGCGCTGTTTCAGCAGCGTGTCGGCTGGCGGGCAGGAAACCGGGCGGTACAACGGCGGCCGATGCCTGAAGGGAAGTCGACTCCAGCCGCAGCAACCTGCGCATCCATCACGCTCCGGGCATCAGCGCGCGCGCCGGCCTCGCTTGGAGCTGGCGCAAAAAGGCAGGGGGCTCACGAAGGCATGCCGATCCGGCGCCTGGCCTGCACGCGGGGCAGGGGGTGTGGCGCTGAGGGTTGACAGCAGCCTGCTCAGGACTCCGATACCTCGAACTCCCCCAGTTCGCCGAGGCTCATCGCCATCTGGATCAGCTGCGACAGCGACTCGGCCTGCATCTTGTCCATGACCTTGGCGCGGTGCACCTCGACGGTCTTGCGCGAGACGTTCAGCGTCTCGGCGATGTCCTTGTTGGCGTGGCCGCGCACGACCTCGCGCATGACTTCGCGCTCGCGCGGTGTCAGCGAGGTGTAGCGCGCATGCACGGTCTCGCGCCGGGCCAGCGCCGCGCGGCGCTGGCGGTCGCGGGCGAGTGCGGCCTGCACGCAGTCGAGCAGCAGCTGGTCGTTGAACGGCTTCTCGATGAAGTCGACGGCACCGGCCTTCATCGCCGCGACCGCCATCGGCACGTCGCCGTGGCCGGTGATGATGATCACCGGAATCTCGATGCCGTGCTCCGGCAGCCGGCTTTGCGCCTGCAGGCCGCCCATGCCGGGCATGCGCACGTCGAGCAGCAGGCAGGCCGCACAGTCCGGGTCGTGCCAGTTGCCGAGGAATTCCTGCGCGGTGGCATGGGTGCTGGCGCGCAGGCCGACCGATTCCAGCAGCCAGGTCAGGGAATCGCGCAGCGCGGCGTCGTCGTCGACGACAAAGACGATGGCATCGGTATGCATGGCGGGCGGACTCGCGGGCTCGGGGGGAGGGCGGCGGACGTGGGAGATTGATGATACGGCAGCGCGTTCATGGTGCTGCCGGCAGCGACAGGCTGAACACCGCGCCGCCGCCGGGGCGGTTTTCGGCCCACAGCGCACCGCCGTGGGCCTCCATGATCGAGCGGCTGATCGAAAGGCCGAGGCCGAGGCCCTTGGGCTTGGTCGTGTAGAACTGTTCGAACAGCGGCTCGGGGCCGCCGGGCGGCAGGCCGTGGCCGTGATCGGCGACGTGCACGGCGACGACGCCCCCCGGCAGGCATGCGCTCGACAGCGTCACCGTGCGCAGCGACGCATCGTGCGTGCTCGGGCCGTGGCCGCTGCCCTGGGCCTGCACGGTGGCTTCCATGGCGTTGCGCAGCAGGTTCAGCAGCACCTGCTCGATCTGCACGCGATCGGCGAGCACCGCCGGCAGCGTTCCGGTGAGTTCGGCGCGCAGTTCGAGCGCATGGCGGCGTGCCTCGGGCCGGCAGAAGCGGATCATGTCGCCGACGACCTTGTTCAGATCGACCGGGGCGCGCCGGAACTCGCTCTTGCGCGCGAAGCTCCTGAGCCGCTTGATGATCTCGCCGGCCCGGCTCGCCTGCTCGGCGATGCGCTCCAGCACGCCGGCGAGCACCGGCAGCTCGGCCGGCGGCTCGCCGTGGATGCGGCGGATCGCGCCGCGCGCGTAGTTGACGATCGCCGCCAGCGGCTGGTTCAGCTCGTGCGCGAGGCCCGAGGCCATCTCGCCCATCGTGATCAGGCGCGCGACGTGCGTCATCTCGGCCTGATGGCGCTGCTCGCGCTCCTCGGCCTGGCGCCGTTCGCTGATGTCGCGGGCGATGGTCGAGAAGTAGTCGATCTCGTCGTGCTCGCCGGCGTGCGCGAGCACGACCTGCGAGACCGGGATCTCGCGCCCCATCGCATCGACGAAGGCTGTCTCGCCGCTCCAGACGCCGCCGAGGCGTGCCGTCGGCAGCGCCTCGCGCTCGATCTGCGCGTAGGCGGCGGCCGGCATCAGCTCGGCGAGCTTCAGGCACTTGTTCTCGGGATACGGAATGCCGAGCACGCGCCGGGCGGCCTCGTTGAGGTAGGTGACGCGGCCGTTCGGCTCGAAGAAGGCGACGAGATCGGTGGTCGCCTCGACGATGCGCGCCAGACGCTTGGTGGCGCGCTCGGCGAGCACGCGCCGGCTGACCTCGCGCGATACCGAGATGATCTCCAGCAGCTCGCCGCTGACCGGATCGCGCAGCGTGCGGCTGGTGCTCTCCAGGTACACGTAGTGACCGTCCTTGTGCCGGTAGCGGTAGGTCGCGACGTAGATGCCGCGCTCGTAGGCGACGCTCGGGCCGCGCTCCTGATAGGCGCGCCGGTCCTCGGGGTGGAAGAAATCCAGCGAGGACCTGCCGACGAGTTCCTCGGGCGCGTAGCCGAGCAGCGTCTGCGCGGCCGGCGAGGCGTACAGGAAGGTCCAGGTGCCCGGCGAGTGGCGCGAGATGATGTCGGTCGACTGCTCGGCGAGCAGGCGGTGGCGTGCCTCGCTGATGCGCAGCGCCGCCTCGGTGCGGCGGCTGTCGGTCACGTCGCGCCCGAGCACGTGCACGGCCGTGCCGCCGCCGGAGGGCACGTAGGTCCAGCACAGCGTGAACGGGCCGACGCGGGTGTCGGCGAGTTCGGCGATCTCGTCGTGGTACAGGCATTCGTGCACGTACTCGACATGGCGTGCCGGCAGCAGCTGCTCCGGTGCATCGAGCCCGACCGTCCCGGCGAGGCCGGCAGCGGCCGGGTTGTACGCGAGCACGCTGCCGTCACTGTTGCAGGCGAACACCGGGTCCGGCAGGTGCTCGGCGAGCCGTGCAAACGGCGCCGCCGGGCCGGGGGGGCGAAGCGCAGTCATCAGGTCTTGCTCCACGCTCGAAGCGATATAGGTGAAAACCCTAGTATGCCTAGCTAGTGTCCGAAGGTTGTTTTCAGTATTCTTCCGAAAATACCTAGACATCTTCGCATGCAGGAGATGCACGCATGACGGGCGGACGGTTCACGAGACCGTTCGTGACCGGCATGACGAAGCGCGGACCGCGCGTCGCCCACCGGCGCGCACGGAGCGCGCACAACGACAGAAAACACACCACAAGCACACAACCCCAGAACGACTGGAGCAGCGGTCCGGCTGCGGGCCGCAAAGACCTGGAGAGCATCGAAACATGTCCCTGACCCCGTCTCCGTCCGAACGGATCATGGCCTGTCCGCGCTTTGCGCGGCTGGTCGCGGCCCGTTCGCGCTTTGCCTGGACGCTGACCGCCGTCGTGCTCGGCATCTATTACGGCTACATGATGGTCGTGTCCTTCGCGCCGCAGCTGCTGGCCGCACCGCTGAGCGACGGCGGCACGCTGCCGGTCGGCGTGCCGGTCGGTGCCGCGATCATCGTGCTGTCCTGGGTGCTGACCGGCGTCTACATCCGCCGCGCCAACAGCGAGTTCGACGCGCTGACCGAGCAGGTGCTCGAGGAGCACGCGCCATGATCCACAGTGGCAACCGCTTCATTCCGCGCCTGCTCCTGCTCGCCCTCGGCCTGATGCTGCCGCTGGCCCTGCTCGCCGCCCCGGCCGGTCCGGTCGAAGTGCAGAAGCAGCCGGTCAACGTCACCGCGATCGTGATGTTCATGATCTTCGTCGCGATGACGATGGGCATCACCTACTGGGCCGCCTCGCGCACGCGCTCGGCCAAGGACTTCTACACCGCCGGCGGCGGCATCACCGGCTTCCAGAACGGTCTGGCGATCGCCGGCGACTACATGTCGGCGGCAACGCTGCTCGGGTTGTCGGGCCTGGTGTTCGCACGCGGCCATGACGGCTTCATCTACGCGATCGGCTTCTTCGTCGGCTGGCCGGTGATCATGTTCCTGATGGCCGAGCGCCTGCGGAACCTCGGCAAGTACACCTTTGCCGACATCGTCTCGTACCGGCTCGAACAGACGCCGATCCGCACGCTGGCCGCCTCCGGCACGCTGGCGGTGGTGGCCTTCTACCTGATCGTGCAGATGGTCGGTGCCGGCAAGCTGATCCAGCTGCTGTTCGGGCTCGAATACTGGATGGCCGTCGTGCTGGTCGGCGTGATCATGGTCGTCTACGTGACCTTCGGCGGCATGCTCGCGACCACCTGGGTGCAGATCATCAAGGCCTGCCTGCTGCTCGGGGCCGGCACCTTCATGTTCGTGCTGGCGATGTCGCAGTTCGGCTTCAGCTTCGAGACGCTGGCACAGAAGGCCGTCGCCGCGCACAAGTCCGGCATCAAGCTGATGGCCCCCGGTGCGCTGCTTGCCGATCCGGTGTCCTCGGTGTCGCTGTCGCTCGGCCTGGTGTTCGGTCTCGCCGGCCTGCCGCACATCATGATGCGCTTCTTCACGGTCACGAACGCCCGCGAGGCGCGCAAGTCCGTGTTCTACGCCAACGGCTTCATCGGCTACTTCTTCCTGATCGTCTGCGCGATGGGCCTGACCGCCATCGTCATCGTCGGCACCAATCCCGAGTACCTGGACGCGGCCGGCAAGCTCAAGGGCGGCGAGAACATGGCGGCGATGCATCTGGCCAAGGCCGTCGGCGGCGACCTGTTCCTCGGCTTCATCTCGGCCGTGGCCTTCGCGACCATCCTCGCCGTGGTCGCCGGCCTCGCGCTCGCCGGTGCCTCGGCCGTGTCGCACGACCTGTACGCGAGCGTGTTCAAGCGCGGCCAGGCCGACGAGGCCGCGGAGATGCGCGTCTCGAAGATCGCCACCGTCGTCATCGGCATCGTTGCGATCGTGCTCGGCATCCTGTTCGAGAACCAGAACGTCGCGTTCATGACCGCGCTGACCTTCGGCGTCGCGGCCTCGGCCAATTTCCCGGTGCTGATCCTGTCGATGTACTGGAAGGGGCTGACCACGCGCGGCGCGCTGATCGGCGGCTTCACCGGCTTGCTCAGCGCCGTCGGCTTCGTGGTCATGGGGCCGACCGTGTGGGTCAAGGTGCTCGGCAACGCCGCGCCGCTGTTCCCGTACGACAACCCGGCACTGTTCTCGATGCCGCTGGCCTTCGCGACCATCATCATCATCTCGAAGCTCGACGGCAGCGCCCGCGCCGCACGCGAGCGCGCCGCCTATGCCGCGCAGTTCGTGCGTGCGCAGACCGGTCTCGGTGCCGAGGCGGCCGCCGAGCACTGAGCCAGAGCGGCTGCTACGGTAGGCGACCGGTCACCGTGCACAAGGCGGGTGGCCGGTCGATGACCACGGTCGGTCACGCAGCGGCACCGGATGCAGGCCAGCCGCCGGGGGGAGGCTCGCATGATTCGTCCGGTTGCCGCTCGCCTGCCAGGGCAGCGGCAGGGGCTGCGCCGGCCTGCCCGCGCAGGCCGGCCCGCAGAAGAAAGCAAGCACGCGCAGGCTTTGATGCCTGCCCCGACCCGCGCCAACCCCGGTGGCAGGGCCGCTGATCGCGGCAGCGCCACCGGATTCACCGGGCAAGCGCAACGACCCGTCCCGGGTCAGCAGGAGTGAGGAACGATGCACCACAACCCGTATGAACTGGGGCTCGACCAGAACCCCGCGAACTTCACGGCGCTGTCGCCGCTGAGCTTCATCGAGCGCACGGCGTCGATCTATCCGGAGCGCACGGCGACCGTGCACGGCGACGTGCGCCGCACCTGGGGCGAGACCTTCGCGCGCTGCCGGCGCCTCGCCTCGGCGCTGAAGAAGCGCGGCATCGGCGCCGGCGACACGGTCGCGGTGATGCTGCCGAACATTCCCGAAATGCTCGAAGTGCACTTCGGCGTGCCGGCCTCGGGGGCGGTGCTGAACACGCTGAACGTGCGTCTCGACGCCGAGGCCATCGCCTTCATGCTGCAGCATGGCGAGGCGAAGGTGCTGATCACCGACCGCGAGTTCACCGACACGATCCGCAAGGCCCTGCACATGCTGCAGACGCGCCGGCCGCTGGTCATCGATGTCGATGACCTGCAGTACAGCGGCGGCGCGCTGCTCGGCACGCTGACCTACGAGGATCTGCTCGCCGAAGGCGACGAGGATGCGCCGTGGGTGCTGCCGACCGACGAATGGTCGGCGATCACGCTCAACTACACCTCCGGCACCACCGGCAATCCGAAGGGCGTGGTCTATCACCACCGCGGTGCCTACCTGAACGCGATGTGCAACATCGTCGCCTGGGACATGGGCAAGCACCCCGTGTACCTGTGGACGCTGCCGATGTTCCACTGCAACGGCTGGTGCTTCCCGTGGACGCTGGCCGCGGCCGCCGGCGTGTCGGTGAGCCTGCGCGCCGTGCGCCCCGAGCCGATCTTCAAGGCGATCAAGGAAGAGAAGGTCAATCACTTCTGCGGCGCGCCGATCGTGCTGAACATGCTGAACAACGCCCCGGCGGCGCTGAAGGACGGCATCACGCACCAGGTCAAGGTCATGACCGCCGGTGCCGCGCCGCCGGCCGCCGTCATCGAGGGCATGGAGCGCATGGGCTTCCAGGTCACGCACGTCTACGGCCTGACCGAGACCTACGGCCCGTGCGTGTCCTGCGCCTGGCAGGATCGCTGGAACGACGAGTCGATCGAGGAGAAGGCGCGCCTCAAGGCCCGTCAGGGCGTGCGCTATCCGATGCAGGAAGGCCTGATGGTCGCCGATCCGACCAACCTCGAACCGGTGCCGCAGGACGGCAAGACCATGGGCGAGGTGTTCATGCGCGGCAACCTGGTCATGAAGGGCTACCTGAAGAACCCGAGCGCCACCGAGGAATCCTTCCAGGGCGGGTGGTTCCATTCCGGTGACCTCGCCGTCTGGCACGAGGACGGCTACATCGAGATCAAGGACCGCTCGAAGGACATCGTCATCTCCGGCGGCGAGAACATCTCGACGATCGAGGTCGAGGACGTGCTCTACCGCCATCCGGCGGTCATGGAAGCCGCGGTCGTCGCCCGCCCGGACAGCAAGTGGGGCGAGACCCCGTGTGCCTACGTGACGCTGAAGCCGGAGAAGGAAGGCGAGGTGCAGGAGTCCGAGATCATCGCCTTCTGCAAGACGCAGATGGCCGGCTACAAGGTGCCGAAGACCGTCATCTTCGGCCCGCTGCCGAAGACCTCGACCGGCAAGATCCAGAAGTTCGTGCTGCGTAACCAGGCGAAGGAACTCGGCTCGCTGAGCTGAGCCTGCAGCGGCCGGCACGCACCGGCTGCAAGACCGCCATGCTGCCGGTGCAGTGGATCGCCTGCACAAGGACGCCCCGCATTCGCGGGGCGTCGTCATTCATGGCGCCTGTGCCGCTGCGGATCTGCAGAAGGCCGGTCCCGGCAGGCGCGGGGTTTCCGGGCCTTCGCCGTTCGGTGACAGGGGATCGGGGGGAGGGGAGATTCCCGGCCCGCCCGCCTGCCGGCCTGCGCTCAGGCCGTCAGCAGCTGCGCATCGAGCGTGATCTCGGCCTTCAGCAGCTTCGAGACCGGGCAGCCGGCCTTGGCCTTGGCGGCGAGTTCCTGGAACTGCGCCGCCTCCAGCTCCGGCACCGTTGCGCGCAGCGTCAGCGCGACGCCGGTGATCGAAAAGCCCTCGCCGACCTGTTCGAGCGTGACCACGGCCGTCGTTTCCATGCGCTCGGCCGTGAAGCCGGCCTCGCCGAGGATCTTCGACAGCGCCATCGTGAAGCAGCCGGCGTGCGCCGCGCCGATCAGCTCCTCGGGATTGGTGCCGGGCACGCCCTCGAAGCGCATCGCGAAGCCGTAAGGGTGCGCATCGAGCGCACCGCTCTGCGTCGAGATCGCGCCCTTGCCGTCCTTCAGGCCGCCGCTCCAGACGGCCGAACCGCTGTTCCGGATCTTCATCGGATCATGTCTCCTCGTTCGATGGCATCCGGCGCTGCCGGATGAAGTGCTGCCGGCCGGGCGGCCGGCGGCGGAAAGCAGGCGGATCAGCAGGATGCCGGCCTGCAGGCGGTGTCAGCCATGCAGGCGCTCGAAAGCCTGATGCCGGCGCTGCCAGGCACCGCTGCTGCGCGCGTGCAGCACGGGCGGAGGCTCGGTGCCGGTGGCGCGCAGCAGCGTCTGCAGGCGGTTTTCGGTGTCCTCGCGCAGCCGGCGCAGGATCACGAGCTGTTCCTCGAGCCGCGCGCGGCGCGCGGGATCGGCGTGACGGGCCTGCTGGTCGAGCTGCTCGATCCTGCCGCTCCAGTCATCGAGGCGCGCACGCAGGTCGGCGAGCCAGGCATCGTTGCGGATCATCGGTTCGTTCTCCGGTTTTCTGTCGAACACGATGCGTTCCGACGCCGGGTGTGCGGCAGTGGTTCGCTGCGCGGGCGCACAAAGCGATGTGAACCGCTGCCGGTGAAGCGGGTGATTCAAGGCACGAACATGATTTTCAAGGGAAATGTTCTGTAATGCTTTCTTGACGCGATGGCTGCACGCACTGCAGCCATACGCGGCGATGCCCTGCGGCGCGCCTCAGCCGATCGCGTGCACGCACTCGCCGAGCACGTAGACCCGGGCGATGGCGCGGTCGTCGCCGAGCATCATCAGCGCGAACAGCCGTTCGGCGAGCGACACGGCACGGGCGGTGCGCCGCGTCAGCAGCTGCGTCGCGCCCGGATCGAGCACGACGAAGTCGGCCTCGCGTCCGGGTTCGAAGCTGCCGATGTGCGCATCGAGATCGAGTGCGCGGGCGCCGCCGAGGGTCGCGAGATAGAACCCGCGCAGCGGCGCCAGCGTGTGTCCGGCCAGCCGCGCCACCTTGTAGCCCTCGGCCAGCGTGTGCAGCAGCGAGAAGCTCGTGCCGCCGCCGACATCGGTGCCGAGGGCCAGATGTCCGGCGGCACAGGCCGGCAGATCGAGCAGGCCGCTGCCGAGGAACAGGTTCGAGCCCGGGCAGAACGCGACGCTGGCGCCGGATTCGCACATGCGCGTGCGATCGGCGGCATCGAGGTGCAGGCAGTGCGCGTAGACGGCGCGCCGGCGCAGCAGGCCGAAGCGGTCATAGACATCGAGATAACTGCGCGCCCACGGGAACAGGCCGGCGACCCATTCGAGCTCGCGCTGGCTCTCGGCGACATGCGAATGGATGAACAGGCTGTCGTCGAGGCGCGCGAGCCGCCCGCAGACATCGAGCTGGCCTTCGGTCGAGGTTGGCGCGAAGCGTGGCGTGATCGCGTAGTGGAAGCGCCCGTGGCCGTGCCAGCGCCGGATCAGCGCCAGCGAGTCGGCGTACCCGGCGTCGGCCGGGTCGCAGAGATCCTCCGGCACGTGGCGATCCATCAGCAGCTTGCCGGCGACCAGCCGCAGCCGCTGTCCGGCCGCGGCCGTGAACAGCGCATCGACCGACTGCGGATGCACGCTGGCCATCACCAGCGCCGTGGTCGTGCCGTGGCGCAGCAGTTCCTCGATGAACACCCCGGCGAGCTCGTGCGCGTGCGCCGGATCGGCGAAGGCGCGTTCGGCCGGATAGGTGTAGGTCTGCAGCCAGTCGAGCAGGTCGCTGCCGTAGCTGGCGATGATGTCGGTCTGCGGGTAATGGATGTGCGCATCGACGAAGCCCGGCATCAGCAGCCGGTCCGGGAAGTACTCGACCGGCACTTCGGGCGACAGCTGCGGCAGCAGCCGCGCGGCCGGCCCGCACTCGACGATGCGGCCATCGGCAACCAGCAGCAGGCCGTCGGGCCGGTGGCGCACATGCGCCGAATCGGGGTTCTCACCCGGGTCGCCGGTGAAGTCCAGCAGTTCGGCACGAAACGCACGCAGCTCGGTCATGGCGGCACCGCAGGGCTTCAGCGCCGCCGGCTGCGGCACGCCGGAGAAGCTTAGGTGCTTGTCCGCCATGCCGGCATGTCCGCGATACAGTCAGGCCGGCATGAGTCATTTCAAAATGACAAATCCCGATTGAAAGCCTTGTCGCTGGCCTGCGATAGTGCGGGGGCGGGGCGTTCCCACGGGGGCTCTCGCCAGGGCTGCCGCCCGCGCTGGTCGGGGGGCCGGCGCGGGCGGCGCTCTGTCTGATCCGGATGCAGACAGCCGCCGCCGCTGCCGGTCACTTCACTTCGGCATCTGCCCGACCACGCCCTCGACGTAGTAATTCATCTTCAGAAGCTCGTCATCGGTGAGCTTCGCGCCGGCCCCGATGACCTGCCGGCCGGCCTGATCGAACAGCGGCCCCTGGAAGGGCAGCAGCCTGCCATCGATGATGTCCTGCTTCTTCGTCGCCACCAGCGCCCCGACCTCGGCCGGCACCGCCGGATGCAGCGGTGCCAGTCCGACCATGCCGTCCTTGATGCCGCCCCAGACATTGTCCGGCGCCCAGCTGCCGTCGAGCACCTGCTGCACGACCCGGCGGTAATAGCCCTCCCAGTGATGGGTCGCCGCGCTCAGATGCGCCTTCGGGCCATATTTGCTCATGTCCGAGTGATAGCCGATCGCGTACGCGCCCTTGTCCTCGGCGGTCTGCACGACGGCGGTCGAATCGGTGTGCTGCGTCAGCACGTCGGCGCCCTGCGCGACCAGCGTCGCGGCCGCCTCGCGCTCCTTGCCCGGATCGAACCAGGCGTTCACCCAGATCACCTTGACCTGCGCCTGCGGGTTGACGCTCTTCATGCCGAGCATGAAGGCGTTGATGCCCATCACCACCTCCGGGATCGGGAAGGCGGCGACGTAGCCGGCGACGCCGGACTTCGACATGCGGCCGGCGAGGATGCCGGTCAGATAGCGCGCCTCGTAGTAGCGCGCCGCATAGATGCCGACGTTCGGCGCCTGCCGGTAGCCGGTCGCGTGCTCGAAGATGCCCTTCGGAAACTGCTTCGCGACGCGCAGCAGCGGGTTCATGTAGCCGAACGAGGTCGCGAACACGAGCCCGTAGCCGCTGCTCGCGAACTCGCGGATCACGCGCTCGGCATCGGCACCCTCGCTGACGCTCTCGATGACCTTGATCATCACCTTGTCGCCGAAGCTCGCCTCGACCGCCTTGCGGCCGAGATCGTGCTGATAGGTCCAGCCGGCGTCGCCGATCGGACTGACGTAGACGTAGCCGACCTTCAGCGGCAGTTCGGGCTTCGGGAAGGCCGCCCGGGCCGGGCGCGGCACACTGGCGAAGGCGGCGGCGAGCGGGGTGGCGGCGGCAAACTGCAGCAACTGGCGACGGCGGGGACTGAACATGCTTCGGAACCGGTTCCTTGGGACATGGGGCCTTGCGGACGATGGGGCCGGAGGACGCGGGCGGGGTTGCGCTCCGGCACCGGACGGGCGCTTCCGGGGTTTGCGGCTTTGCAGCATGGTGATTTTATCGCCGGATGCGGGCGCTGCCTGCGCAAGCATGCTGACGCGGCGGGCCGGCTTCAGGCATGCGGATGCCAGGGCTGTCCGAGACTCGCCGGCGTGTGGCGACGCTGCGTGAGCGGGTCGCGCGCGATCAGCGTCAGCACGACGATGGTCGCCAGATACGGCAGCATGCCGAGGAACTGCGCCGGCACGGCGATGCCGAGCGCCTGCGCATGGAACTGCAGGATGCCGACGCCGCCGTACAGCCACGCCCCGAGCAGCGTGCGCCCCGGACGCCAGCCGGCGAACACCACCAGCGCGAGCGCGATCCAGCCACGACCGGCGCTGAGCCCCTCGACCCACATCGGCGTGTAGTCGATCGCGAGATACGCCCCGGCCAGCCCCGCGCAGGCCCCGCCGAACAGCACGGCCGCCCAGCGGATGCAGCGCACCGGCAGCCCGAGCGCATGCGCGGTCGCCGGCGACTCGCCGACGGCGCGCAGCACCAGTCCGGCGCGGCTGCGCTGCAGGAAGTACCAGACCAGCACCGTCAGCAGCAGACCCGTGACGATCAGCGGATCGAAGCCGAAGCCGCCGCCCAGCGGGATCAGCGCCATGCCATCGAGCGTGCGGCTGACGTAGTCGCGCCCGGCGTAGGCCGACAGCCCGCTGCCGAGCATCGTGATCGCCAGTCCGCAGGCAACCTGGCTGGCGAGGCAGTTCAGCGTCAGCCACGCGAACAGCGCCGCGAGTCCGACGCCGGCAAGCGCCCCGGCGAGCGCCCCGGCCGCGTAGCCGGCGCCGCCGCTCGCAACCGCGAAGGCCGTCAGCGCCCCGACCAGCATCATGCCCTCGACGCCGAGGTTCAGGACGCCGCTCTTCTCGGCGATCAGCTCGCCGAGCGCGGCGATCAGCAGCGGTGTGGCCGCTGCCAGCACGCCGGCAAGGATCGGCAGCCAGCCCGACAGGCTCATGAGGTGTGCGCCGCAGGCTTGCGGTACACGCGCCGCAGCCGGTAATGCACGAAGGTGTCGCAGGCGAGCAGCGCGCACAGCAGTCCGCCCTGGAACACGCCGCTGATCGCCGCCGGCAGATCGAGCGTCATCTGCGCCGCCTCGCCGCCGAGCGCAAGCAGCGACAGCAGCAGCGCCGCCAGCACCACGCCGCGCGGATCGAGCCGGCCGACGAAGGCGACGATGATCGCCGTGAAGCCGTATCCGGGCGACACCGACGGCTGCAGCTGCCCGAGCGGGCCGGCAACCTCGGCGTAACCGGCAAAACCGGCGCAGGCCCCGCCCGTGAGCATCGCGATCCACACCGCGGCGCGCTGCGAATAGCCGGCATGACGCGCCGCGAGCGGTGCCTCGCCGCTGACCTGCAGCCGGAAGCCGGCGTAGGTGTAACGCTGCACGAAGCAGAGCAGCCCGGCGAGGACGAGCGCCACCGGAAACGCCAGCGTCACGCGCGCACCTTCGTGCAGCGGCGCCAGCAGCGCGGCATCCGCGAACTGGATCGACTGCGGAAAGTTGAAACCGGCCGGATCGCGCCACGGACCATTGACCAGCCAGCCGAGCAGCAGCGGCGCGACGTAGGCCAGCATCAGGCTGCTCAGGATTTCGCTGCTGCCGTAGCGCGTGCGCAGCCAGGCCGGCAGCGCCGCCCACATCATGCCGCCGGCAATGCCGGCGAGCGCCATCGCCGGCGCGATCCAGAGACTTTCAGCGTCGATGAAGCCATCGCAGGCGATCGCGAGTCCGCCGGCGCAGATCGCCCCGAGCGTGAACTGGCCGTCGGCACCGATGTTCCAGACCTTGGCCCGGAAGCCGAGCGCGAGCCCGAGCCCGCAGACCGCGAGCGGTGTTGCCTTCAGCAGCCATTCGCCGATGCCGTAGACACTGGCGAGCGGCTGCAGGAAGTACACGGACAGCGCCTGCAGCGGTGCATGACCGAAGGCTGCGAACAACACGCTGCCGCCGAGCAGGGTCAGCAGCAGCGCCGCGAGCGGCGCGAGCCACATCGCCCGCACCGAAGGCAGCGTCCGCGCTTCAAGCGTGAACATCCCGCATCCCCGGTGCTGCTGCTGCCGTCACCGGCCCGAAACCGCCCCCCATCCACTGCCCGAGTTCGGCGGCATCGGTGGCCCCGGTCTCCCGGACCGGCGACAGCCGTCCGCCGGCGAGCACGGCGATGCGATCACAGAGGCCGAACAGCTCGTCGAGGTCCTCGGAGATCACCAGCAGCGCCACGCCGTCGTTGCGAAGCCGCAGCAGCTGTTCGTGGATCAGCGCCGCCGAGGCGACATCGACGCCCCAGGTCGGCTGCGCGATCACCAGCGCCTGCGGATGCTGCGCCAGTTCGCGCCCGACGATGAACTTCTGCAGGTTGCCGCCCGAAAGACTGTTCGCCGGCGCCTGCGCGCCCTTGCAGCGCACCTGAAAGCCTTCGATCAGCGCGCGCGCGAAGCGCAGCACCGCCGGCCGGCGGATCAGCCCGGCACGCACCAGCCCGTGACCGGCGGCGGTGAGCAGCGTGTTGTCCGCGAGCGAGCGCGCCGGCACCGCCGCGCGGCCGAGCCGCTCCTCCGGCACCATGCCGAGGCCGCGCGCGCGCCGCGCCGCCGGTCCGAGCCGGCCGATGTCCTCGCCGGCGAGCTGCAGCATCGCTGCATCGGCGAGCGCCACCTCGCCGAACAGCGCTTCGAGCAATTCCTTCTGGCCGTTGCCGGATGCCCCGGCGATGCCGACGATCTCGCCGCTGTGCACGCAAAGCTCCAGCTCCCGCAGCGGCGTGCCGAAAGGCCCGTCGGCCGTTCGCGACAAGCGATCGAGCACCAGCCGCGGCGTGCGCGGGAGCGCATTCGGCGTCAGCCGCGTCGCCGGCAGTTCGCCGCCGATCATCAGGCGCGCGAGGCTCGCGGCCGATTCTTCGGCCGGGCGGCAATGCGCGCGGACGCGCCCGTTGCGCAGCACCGTGGCCTGGTCACACAGGCGGCGGATCTCTTCGAGCTTGTGGCTGATGTAGAGCAGGCTCACGCCCTCGCGCGCCAGCCGCCGCAGCGTCACGAACAGCGCCTCGACCGCCTGCGGCGTCAGCACCGAGGTCGGCTCATCGAGGATCAGCAGGCGTGGCGACTGCAGCAGGCAGCGCACCAGCTCGACGCGCTGGCGCTCGCCGACCGACAGCTCGTGCACCGGCTGCATCGGTTCGAGCGCGAGGCCGTAGTCGGCCGAAACCCGGCGGATGCGTCCGGCCAGCGCCGCCGGGCGCGGTGCATCCGGCAGGGCCAGCGCGATGTTTTCGGCAACGCTCAGCGACTCGAACAGCGAGAAGTGCTGGAACACCATGCCGATGCCGAGCCGCCGTGCCTGCGCCGGCGAGTGGATGCGCACCGGCTGCCCGTCCCAGAACAGCTCGCCGGCATCGGGCGCCACGACGCCGTAGATGATCTTCATCAGCGTGCTCTTGCCGGCGCCATTCTCGCCGAGCACGGCGTGAATCTCGCCCGGATGCACGACGAGGTCGATGTCATCGTTGGCGATCGTGCCGGAATAGTGCTTGCGGATCGCGCGCAGTTCGAGGCGGGGGATGGTGGCGCTCATGCGGTCGGCGGGGGGCGGGCGAAGGGCGCGGACGGGCGCGACCGGGCGATGGTAGACGCGGCCGTGCGCTCGCGACAGGGCAATGTGCTGCGCTGCATCAGCAAGGAAGGCGTCATCGGCAGGCGTTGCCGGACGACGCGAAGGCCGGAGGCGAGCGGTGGCAGGGGGCCGGCGCCGCCGCACGCGGACGCCGGCAACGGTCGCAGCAGGCGGACAGCCGCAATGCCGATGGATCGCGCGTGCACAGCGATGACACGCATTCAATCCGGCATGAATCGTGGTTCATTCATCATGAAACGGAATTCAT
>JAFEGB010000067.1 GCA_018240295.1 Pseudomonadota bacterium | reverse complement strand
TGTCCGGACACGTCCGGGAACCGATGCGGCAAGTTGTGTAGATACCCATGCCCGGGAAGGCAGGGTCTTTCTTCCCCTCTCCACGATCCCGCTTCCCCCGCCGGGCGGCGGGTTTTTTGTCGATACTTGCCGTGGTGTGTCGTCGTCCTGATCCGGCAGTGGTTCCCGGGCTCGCCCGGGAGCGCTGCTGCGGCCGGGAGTGGTGCAGATACCGATGCCAGGGGAACAGGGGGAGGGATGGCCATGCTGCGCTTCGAAGGGTTCGCGGCGAGCCGTGCCGCGGGAGGCCCGCAGCGGCTGCCGGCGCTGCTGCTGCTCGGCCTGCTGGCGCTGGCGCGACCGCTGGCGGCGGCCGAACTCGAAGTCGGCGGTCCGGCCGGCAGCCGGCGGCTCGACAGCGCCGTGCTGCTCGCCACGCCGGCCACACAGGACATCGACGTGCCCGACGATGTCGCCTACGGCCGGCCGATGCGCTTTCGCGCCGTGCCGCTCGCGCCGCTGCTGGCGGCGGCCGGCTTCACGGCCGCGGACACGGTCGAGGCGGTCGCGCTCGACGGCTACGTCGCGCAGCTGCCGGCCGCGGCCCTGCTCAGCGACGCCGCCGACGGCGCGCAGGCCTGGCTCGCGATCGAGCCGCCGGATGCACCGTGGCCGAAGCTGCCGAGGGGCGAGGGCACGGCCGGGCCGTTCTATCTGGTCTGGCAGGAGCCGCAGGCCGGCGGCATCACGCCCGAGCAGTGGCCGTTCCAGCTCGCCGTGCTGCGCCGGGTCGCGGCCCCGGCCGAACGCTGGCCGGCGCTGAATCCGCCCGCCGGTGCGGGCAGTGACGCGCAGCGCGGACTCGCGGTGTTCGTGCAGCACTGCCTGCCCTGCCACCGCCTGAACGGTGCCGGCGAGGCGACGATCGGCCCGGACCTGAACCGGCCGATGAGTCCGGTCGAATACTTCCGCCCCGATCTGCTGCGCCGTTACCTGCGCGAGCCGGCGGCGCTGCGCACCTGGCCGGGGCAGGGCATGCCGGGCTTCGCCGAGAGCGTGCTGCCGGCGGCCGATCTCGAAGCGCTGCTCGCGTATCTCGCGGCGATGGCGGCGGCACGCTGAGCGCTGCCGGCGATGCGGTCGCGGCCGGACGCCATGCGGCTGGCCGGCCGTCGCCGGGCGTTCAGCCGATCCGCGCCAGCGCCGCGGCGAAGGCCGCCGGCAGCGCCTCGGCCGGGCGGCCGTCGGCGCCGAACACGCCGCTTGCGTACAGCCAGTCCTCGAACTCCGGCGCCGGGCGCAGGCCGAGCGTCGCGCGCAGTGCCAGCGCGTCGTGAAACGAGGTGGTCTGGTAATTCAGCATGATGTCGTCGGCGCCGGGGATGCCCATCACGTAGGTGACGCCGGCGGTGCCGAGCAGCGTCAGCAGCGCGTCCATGTCGTCCTGGTCGGCTTCGGCGTGGTTCGTGTAGCAGACATCGCAGCCCATCGGCAGGCCGAGCAGCTTGCCGCAGCAGTGATCCTCCAGCCCGGCGCGGAGGATCTGCTTGCCGTCGTAGAGGTACTCCGGGCCGATGAAGCCGACGACGGTGTTGACCAGCAGCGGCCGGAAGCGGCGGGCGACCGCGTAGGCGCGCACCTCGCAGGTCTGCTGGTCGACGCCGTGGTGCGCGCCGGCCGACAGCGCCGAGCCCTGGCCGGTCTCGAAGTACATGACGTGGTCGCCGAGCGGGCCGCGCTGCAGCGCCAGCGCCGCCTGATGCGCCTCGTCGAGCAGCGCGAGCGTCACGCCGAAGCCGGCGTTGGCGGCCTCGGTGCCGGCGATCGACTGGAAGACCAGATCGACCGGCACGCCGCGCCCGATCGCCGCGAGCGTCGTCGTCACGTGCGTCAGCACGCAGGCCTGGGTCGGGATGCGGTATTCGTGGATCACCGCATCGAGCAGATGCAGCAGCCCGGTGACCTGCGTCAGGTTGTCGGTGGCCGGGTTGATGCCGATCACCGCGTCGCCGCTGCCGTAGAGCAGGCCGTCGAGCAGGGTGGCGGCGATGCCGGCGGCATCGTCGGTCGGGTGGTTCGGCTGCAGCCGCGTCGACAGCCGCCCGGGCAGGCCGATGGTGTTGCGAAAGCGCGTGACCACGCGGCACTTGCGCGCGACGACGATCAGATCCTGCACGCGCATCAGCTTGCTGACCGCGGCGACCATCTCCGGCGTCAGCCCCGGCGCGAGCGCGGCGAGCGTGCCGGCATCGGCCTGCGCCGACAGCAGCCAGTCGCGGAAATCACCGACCGTCAGGTGCGCGACCGGCGCGAAGGCCGCGGCATCGTGGCTGTCGAGGATCAGGCGCGTGACCTCGTCGTCCTCGTACGGGATCACGGCCTCGTTCAGGAAGGTCGCGAGCGGCAGCTCGGCGAGCGCGTACTGCGCGGCGACGCGCTGCTCGGCCGTTTCCGCGGCGAGGCCGGCGAGCACGTCGCCGGAGCGCAGCGGCGTGGCCTTGGCGAGCAGGTCCTTCAGGTCCGCGAAGCGGTGGCGCGTGGCGCCGAAGGCGTGGGCGTAGGGCATCGGGAGACTCCTCGCGGCGGCTGCACCGTGGCTCACGCCCGGGTGCTGTTGCCGCCAGTCTCGCCGCATCAGGCGACGCCATCCACCCGTTTCATGCCCGCCGGAACAAGGCGCCGGTGCGCCCGGGAGCACACCTCGACAGGCCCGTCGCCTTCCTGCCGCGCAGGGAAGGCGACGGTCCGGCGCGCGGCGCTTACTCCTTGACCTCGACCTTGGCGCCGGCCTTGAGCTTTTCCAGATAGTCGTTGACCAGCTTGCCCTGCAGCATCTGCGTCAGCTGCGGACGCAGTTCGTCGAGCGGCGGCGGGGTCTGGTCGCGCACGTCTTCGAGCTGGATCACGTG
>JAFEGB010000066.1 GCA_018240295.1 Pseudomonadota bacterium | reverse complement strand
GGCCTCATTGAAGCGTGCTGTCCGCGGACGCAAGCGGCAGGCGCTCGAAAAGTTTTCCGCGGTGTAATGCCGCGGCCTCATTGAAGCCTGCTGAACCTCAGCAACTTCGCGCTGACGGTGATCGTGGTTTTCCGCGGTGTAATGCCGCGGCCTCATTGAAGCTGCATGGTGTTCTCCAGCAGCACCGGCAGATCGCTGGTGTTTTCCACGGTGTAATGCCGCGGCCTCATTGAAGCTGAAATTCAGCCGGCTGCAGGAGATGCAATCCAATGAAGGATTCCGCGACTTGCAACCGTGATGCGCCGGCAACGATTGCACCACCAGCAGGCAGGACATGGGCGCATCCGCGCCTCTGCCCGCCATGGGGTGATGCAAGGTGATTGATGGCCGTCATGGCTGCCGGACGCACGCAGTCGCATAACCGCCCCCGTGCGCATCGCCGATGCGTGACGACGCTGCAGGGCAAGGAGCCCGTGCATGAGCCACTGGAACAAGGTTTATGAGCTGCACCGCATCCTGTCGGAGCGCACGCAGCCGGTATCGCAGGCCACGCTGCTGCAGGAACTCGACTGCGCACCCGCCACGCTCAAACGTGTCCTCCAGACCCTGCGCGACCTGAGCGCGCCGGTCGACAACGTGCGTGGCCTGGGCTGGCGTTACGGTGAGGACGTGCGCGGGCGCTTCGAGCTGCCCGGGCTCTGGCTCTCCAATGAAGAACTGCACGCGCTGGCGCTGCTCGATCAGTTGCTTGACCAGATCGACCCCGGCCTGCTGCGCCGGCCGCTGGCGCCGGTGCGCGCCCGCATCCGGCAGATGAAGGCGCTGCTGCCTGACGCGCAGGCGCTCGGACGCCTGAAGCTGCTGCCGCAGGGCCGGCGCGAAGTGCGCCCGGCAACGCTCGGCACGATCGCCCGCGCCACCGTCGCACGCCGGCGCCTGCGCATCGACTACCACTCGCGCAGCAAGGACGAGCACACCGCTCGCGAAGTCTCGCCGCAGCACCTCGCCCGCTACCGCGACAACTGGTATCTCGACGCCTGGTGCCACCAGCGCGGCGCCCTGCGCCGCTTCGCCATCGATCGCGTGCATGGCGCCGAGCAACTCGGCGAAGTCGCGCACGACGTGCCGCCCGAAACCCTGCAGGCTCACCTCGGCAGCGCCTACGGCATCTTCGCCGGCCCCGCCGCCGCCACCGCCATCCTGCACTTCAGCCCCGACCGCGCCCGCTGGATCGCCGACGAACACTGGCACGACGACCAGCACGGCCGCTGGCTGGACGACGGACGCTACGAGCTGCACGTGCCCTACAGCGACCCGACCGAACTGCTGATGGACGTGCTGCGGCATGTGCCGGACGTGGAGGTGATCGCACCGCAGGACTTGCGCTCGGCCTTCGTGCAGCGGCTGCGGGCGGGGCTGGAAAGGCATGCGCTCTGAGAGAAGGCCGGAGGGCCGGGTGCGCAGCGACCGATCGTGGAGACCGGCACCTTCGGCCCGCCGCATGGCTCCCTGCCTGCCGGCCTTGCGCCTTGCGACATACGCTGTTGTCAGCCGGAAAATTCAGGCGGGCCACGACGATGAACGAAGTCATCTTTCTGGTCGAGGAAACGGTCGAGGGCGGCTATCAGGCCCGGGCGCTCGGGCATTCGATCCATACCCAGGCCGACTCGCTGCCCGAACTGCGCGAACAGGTGCGCGATGCCGTCAACTGCCACTTCGATGCCGACGCGCTGCCGGCGCTGATCCGGCTGCACTTCGTGCGCGAGGAAGTGCTGACGCCGTGAAGCTGCCGCGCGAGCCGAGCGGACAGATCATCACGCACACGTCCGGTACTCACCCAGGGCTCAGTAATTGAGCCCACACCCAGTAACAGTGGCCGGATCGTGACCGGCCCCGGAACGGACGCCATGGACTTCCCCACCTTCTTCCACACCACCACCGGCCACGCCCCCTACCCCTACCAGCAGCGGCTTGCCACCGCCCCGTGGCCGGAGTTGCTCGATGTGCCGACCGGCCTCGGCAAGACCGCGGCGGTCGTGGTCGCGTGGCTTTGGCGGCGGGTCGTGAACGATGAGGAGCTGCCGCGGCGGCTGGTCTACTGCCTGCCGATGCGCACGCTGGTCGAGCAGACCGAAGGCTGCTGCCGCAACTGGCTGGACAAGGCCGGGCTGGCCGCTCAGGTCGATCTGCATGTGCTGATGGGCGGCCGGACGGGTTCGGACTGGGTCGAGCGGCCCGAGCGGCCGGCGATCCTGATCGGCACGCAGGATCAGTTGCTGTCGCGCGCACTGATGCGCGGCTACGCGATGAGCCGCTACCGCTGGCCGGTCGATTTCGCGCTGCTGCACAACGATGCGCTGTGGGTCTATGACGAAGTGCAGCTGATGGGTCCGGGCCTGCCGACCGGCGCGCAGCTCGAAGCCTTCCGCCGCGCCCCCGACTGGCCGACCGCCCGCCCGGGCCGCAGCCTGTGGCTGTCGGCGACGCTGCATCCGGACTGGCTCGCGACCGTCGATTTCGCCGCCGCCGTGCCCGGCCTGGTCCGGCACGGCATCGAGGCTGCGGACCGCGCCGACGCGGCCGTCGCCCGGCGGCTGCTGGCCCGCAAGCGCCTGCAACCGGCCGGCATCCGGCTGACGGCCGCCGACGCCCGCTCCGGCGCCTATGCGCGCAGCCTCGCCGCGCAGGCGCTCGCCACGCACGCCGCCGGCACGCTGACGCTGCTGGTGCTGAACACCGTCGAGCGCGCCCAGCAGGTCTGGAAGGCGCTGAACGCGCAGCGGCCGGCCGCCGACTGCGTGCTGCTGCACGGCCGCTTCCGGCCCGGCGACCGCCAGCGCCAGCAGGCGCGGCTCGATGCGCCGCTGCCGGCGGCCGGGCGCATCGTGGTCGCAACGCAGTGCCTGGAAGCGGGCGTCGATGTCTCGGCGCGCACGCTGTTCACCGAACTCGCGCCGTGGGCCTCACTGGTGCAGCGCTGCGGGCGCTGCAACCGCAAGGGTGAGTACAACGACACGGCCGAGGCCGCCGTCTACTGGATCGATTGCGACGACCCGGCGCTCGCCGCGCCGTACCCGGCCGCCGACCTCGATGCTGCCCGCGCGGTGCTGGCCGAACTCGGCGATGCCGGCCCCGATGCCCTGCCGAAAGTCGCCGCCGACGCGGCGCTGCATCCGGTGCTGCGCCGGCGCGACTTCCTCGAACTGTTCGATACCGATCCGGACCTGAGCGGCTTCGATGTCGATGTCTCGGCCTGGATTCGCGACGCCGACGATGCCGACCTGCTGCTGTTCTGGCGCGAGTTGCCGGTCGCGAAGAACGGTTTCGACGCCGACGGCCAGCCGCGCCCCGCAGCCGCCGAACTCTGCCGCGCCGGCATCGGCGCCGCGAACGCCTTCCTGAAGTCGCGCCGCGAGGCCGCTTTCGTCTGGGACGGGCTGACCGGCCAGTGGCTGGCGCTGCGCGAGCGCAGGCTGCATCCCGGGATGACCGTGCTGGTCGCGGCCGCGGCCGGCGGTTATGCGCCGGAATCCGGTTTCGCGCCCGACAGCCGCGCTGCGGTGCCGCCGCCCGCCACCGACCTGCCCGCCGACGCCCCGCCACCAGCGGACATCGACGACGACCGGCGCAGCTTCATCGGCCGTTACGTCGGACTCGCCGAGCACCTGGCCGATGCCGAGGCCGCTGCCCGTGCGCTCTGTACCGATCTGGCCGAACCGCATGCCGAAGCCGTGATCCGCGCGGCGCGCTGGCACGACACCGGCAAGGCGCACCCGGTGTTCCAGCAATCGCTGCAGGCCGCCTTGCCCGAAGGCGACCCGCGCCGGAGTCCGGATCAGTTCTGGGCCAAGTCGGAGCAGCCCGGCGGCCGGCATGCGCGCCCGCACCTGCGCCACGAACTCGGCTCGCTGCTGTACTGGCTGGCCGCGCACGGCTGGGCCGACGACCCGGCCAGCGATCTCATCGGCTATCTGCTGCTCGCGCATCACGGCAAGGTCCGCACCCGGCTGCGCGCGCTGCCCGGCGAACAGGAACCGGCGCCGCAGGATCAATACGGCCCGCGCTTCGCCCGCGGCTTCTGGGAACGCGAAGCCCTGCCGGCGCTGCGCTTTGCCGACGGCGCCGAAGTACCGGCCGTCAGCGTCGATCTCGAACTGATGGAACTCGGCCGCGGCGCGCACGGGCCGTCGTGGACGGCGCGCGTGCAGCGGCTGCTGGCCCTGCACGGCCCGTTCCGGCTGGCGTGGCTCGAAACCCTGGTACGCATCGCCGACTGGCGGGCCTCGGCGCAGAAACAGGAACCAAAGCGGGAGGACACGCCATGAGCCCGACGCCGCATGCCCTGCTGCTGCGCGGCTGCACGCCGGTGCCGCTCGCGCATTATCTGAAGGCGCTCGGCGTGCTGCGCCTCGTCGCCGAACAGGCCGATGCCGAGGCCACCGGACACTGGACCGACGACGGCTTCGTGCTCGAAAGCCGGCTCGACCGCACGGCGCTGCTCGACTTCTTCCTGCACGACTACCGGCCGACGCCGGTGATCGCGCCGTGGAACGGCGGCAGCGGTTTCTATCCGAAGGACAACGCCATCGGCATGAGCGCGCTCGAAACCGCGACCGCCGCCCGGCTGCGCCCGTATGCCGACACGATCCGGCTGGCCCGCGCCCGGCTCGCCGCCGCCGGCATCACCACCGACAGCCCGAAAGAGGAGGCCAAGGCCGCGCTGCTCGCGCGCCTGCGCGCGGCGCTGCCCGATGCGGCGCTGCGCTGGCTCGATGCCGCGGTCGTGCTCGGCGACGGCAGCGTGCGCTACCCGCCGCTGCTCGGCACCGGCGGCAACGACGGCCGGCTCGACTTCACCAACAACCTGATGCAGCGCCTGGTCGAGCTGATGGACCCCGCCAGCGGCGCCCCGACCCCGCTGGCCGGCCAGCACCTGCCGGCCGCGCTGTTCGCCGAAGCCGCGCCGGGCCTGCTCGACCGGGCGATCGGCCAGTTCCAGCCCGGCGCCGCCGGTGGCCCGAACGCCGGGCCGGGCTACTTCGGCAGCGCGCAGGTCAACGCCTGGGATTTCGTGCTGATGCTCGAAGGCGCGCTGCTGTTCGGCGCCGCGGTCACGCGCCGGCTGGAAAGCGGCGATCCGGCGGCACTGGCGTTTCCGTTTGCAGTCCGGCCGCGGCTGGCCGGAGTCGCGACCGGCGGTGCGGCCGACGAAGCCGCGGCGCGCGGCGAACTCTGGCTGCCGCTGTGGCAACGCCCGTGCAGCTATCCGGAACTGTCCGCCCTGCTCGCCGAAGGCCGGGTGACGCTCGGCCGGCGCCTGCGCGGGCAGACCGGCGCCCGCGCCGCCCGCGACGGCCTCGACTTCGCCCGCGCCATCGCCAGCTACGGCGCCGATCGCGGCCTGAGCGCCTTCGAGCGTTACGCATTCACGATGCGCGCCGGCAAGGCGTATCTGGCCACACCGCTCGGGCGCATCGCCGTAGAGCGTCGCCCGGCGGCCGACCTGATCACCGATCTCGACCGCAACGCCTTTCTCGACCGGCTGCGCAGCCATGCCCGCAGCGACACCGCCGCCGCGGCCGTGCGCAGCGCCGCGCGCCGGCTCGACGATGCGCTGTTTGCGCTGGCAACCGTGCCCGAAGCCGGCGAGCCGGCGCAGCGGGCGCTGATCGCGCTCGGCGAGGTACAGCGCGTACTCGGCGCCAGCCGCAAGGCGCACGAGGCCGTGCCGCCGGTGCCGCGGCTGCAATCCGACTGGGTACAGCGGGCCGATGACGGCAGCGCCGAATTCCGGCTGGCGCTGGCGCTGGCGGCCAGCGGTCCGCCGGTGCTGCCGATGCGCATGGCACTGGCGCCGGTCGATGTCGATGGCCGGGTCTGGCAGCCCGACAGCCGCGAACACCTCGGCCAGCGCGCGCTGGTGCCGCTGCTGGGTGCGGCGCTGCGCCGGCGGCTGCTGCTGCCTCAGCCCACGGCCGAAGACGCTCCCTACGAAACCGTGGCCGCCCGCACCAGCGGCGCCAATGTCACGGCACTCGCCGATTTCCTGCACGCCGCGCCGCAAAACGTCGCCGCCTTCGATGCCCGCACGCTGGCGCTGCTGCGCGGGCTGGCACTGCTCGATCCGTCGCGCCCGCAGACCGTCCGCCGGCAGCCGGCTTCGACCGCCATGCTGCCGGCCGCCTGCATCGCGCTGCTGCTGGTGTTCACGCCGCGCCAGCGACTGGTCGCGCTCGATCTGCTCGACCAGGACTGCCCGTGGCCGGCACCGCGCGAAGCCGCCGCCCGGCTGGCAGCCGGCGATGTGGCCGGTGCAGTCGGGCTGGCCTGGCGGCGGCTGCGCAGCGCCCGGCTGCCGATTCCTTCGCATCCGCACGCACCGCCGCAACTGCCCGGCCTCGACGGCCCGCGGCTGCTCGCGGCGCTGACGGTGCCGCTGCACGACGCGGCGCTGAAAAACCTCGCCAGACGCCTGCTGCGCCAGCCCGCGCCGTCCGCGTCCTGATACCGATCACAACTGAACGCCCGGAAAAGGAACCCGCCATGTCCCTCGACTTCACTCCCCTCGCCCGTACCCCGCGCCTGCTGCTGCAGGCCGGACTGCGCCCGCTGCAAGGCAGCCGCTTCCAGCCGACCGGTTTTCCGGACCTGGGCGCCGCCAGCTATGACGCGCCGCTCACCGATGCCGATGGCCATCCGGCGCTGCGGCCGATGCTGCTGGTCGAGTCGGCGCAGAGCATGGCCAACCGGCTGGAGAAGGTCTGCTGGGACGAAATCGCCGATGACTGGATCGCGCCGCTGCGCGGGCTGCCCGTGGTCAAGGTCATCGACAGCGACGGTGTGGCGCTGACCAACTCGGTGCTCGAAGCCCACCGGCTCAATTCGCCGTACATCCTCGAAGGCAGCGACAGATCCATGTTCGAGCGGCTGCAGGCCGAACTCGCCGGCATGGAGGAAGGCGCGGTCGACATCCGCCGGCTGGCGTCGCTGCTGCTGCGCTACGACGCCAACGCGCTGCTGCACGGCGTGTTCCTCGCCAAGAAGGAACTGGCCGGTGGCCGGCTGCGGCTGACCCGGGCGCTGTCGGCGTTCATCGAGGCCGGCGACGTGCGCCGGGCGCAGAGCGGCGGCGTCAAGAACGACCGCGTCAATCCGAGCGGCGACACCGCCCGCGGCTTCGGCAACGTACCGTTCGCGCGCGAGGAATACGTCGCGGCAGAGATCACCGCCTTCTTCAACCTCGACCTCGCGCAAATCCGCGGCTACGGCCTCGGGGCTGCCGCCGAACAACTGCTGATCGCCGTGGCACTGCTGAAGATCCGGCTGCTGCTCGACGAAGGTCTGCGCCTGCGCACCGCCTGCGACCTCGAATGCGTGGAGCTGCGCGTCACGCGCCCGGCCGGCTGGACGCTGCCGGAGCGTGCCGAACTCGAAGCCGCGCTGCCGGGGCTGATCGAAGCGGTTGCCGCCGCCGGCGGCTTCGCCGAGCCGCGCGTGACGCCGGTGCGCTGGGAAAAGGGCAAGTCCGCCGGCAAGCCGAAGAAGGGCAAGGAGGCGAAGAAGCCGGAGGACGGCGACGACGACAGCCAGACCGGCCTCGACCTGGGCTGACGCGATGCTCGCGATCGCCTTCCGCTTTCCCGGCGGGCGCTACCACGCCACGCCCTGGGGCCGCCACGTCAACGAGGCCGCCGTCGCCTGGCCGCCCGAACCGTGGCGGCTGCTGCGCGCGCTGCTCGCCGTCTGGCACCGCAAGCTCGATCCGGTGCGCTGGCCGCGCGCGCAGCTCGCGGCGCTGCTCGACCGGCTCGCCGCGCAGCCCCCGCAATTCCACCTGCCGCCGTCGATGCCGGCGCACAGCCGCCATTACCTGCCGACCCGCGACAAGACCACGCTGGTATTCGACGCCTTCCTGCGCATCGAGACCGGGCAGCCGGTGCATGCCGTCTGGCCGACGCTCGAACTCGACGCCGAGCAGCTCGAACTGCTCGATGCGCTGCTCGACGGTCTCGGCTATCTCGGGCGCGCCGAAAGCTGGGTCGAGGCCGTGCGCGAAGCACCGCCGGCCGGACGGCAGCCCGACTGCGTGCCGGTCGAGGCTGAGGCCGATGCCGAAAACGACGGCGGCGACGGCGACGGTGAACGCCTGCGGCTGCTCGCCGCCCGTCCGGCGGCCGGCTACGCCGGGTTCCGCAGCCGCGCGCTGACCGAGTTCGGTCGCGCCCGGCGCATCGCCGACACGCTGCCGGCCGACTGGCTCGATGCGCTGGCCGTCGAGACCGGCGCGCTGCAGAAAGCCGGCTGGAACCGCCCGCCCGCAGCCATCGAGATTCCGTATCGCCGCCGCCCGGCACGACCGTCCGCACCCCGGCACGACCGCCGCCCCGGGCCGGCGATCGACACGGTGCGCTACGCGCTGTACGGCCGGCCGCTGCCGCGCATCGAGGATGCGATCCGCGTCGGCGAATGGCTGCGCAGCACCGTCCTGCGCGCCTGCCACCCGCCGGTGCCCGCGCTGATCAGCGGCCACGACCTGCCGCCCGGCAATCCCCACGCCCATGCCTTCTGGCTCGCCGAGAGCGCCGGCGGCGACGGCCGCATCGACCATGTGCTGATCCACGTGCCGGACGGCATCCCGGCCGGGGTGTTCGGCGTGCTGGCCGATCCGGGCGAACTGCGCGAACCGGCCCGGCGCCGGCCCGCCGGAGACGGCGATGCCGACGACACCGACACCCGCGCCTGGCAACTGCTGCCCGAATGGTTCGGCCGCGCCGCCACGCCACCGGACGGGGACGCCGGGCGGCTGCTCGGCAAGGCCACGGTCTGGCGCAGCACGACGCCGTACCTGCACCCCTGGCATGTGAAACGCGGCTTCGGGGCCGCCGAGCAGATACGGCGCGAATGCCGCGAGCGCGGGCTGGCGGAACCGGAAGTCCGGGAGCTGGAGCACATCGAAGTCGCCGGCCGCCGGCTGCGCCCGCTCGATTTCCACCGCTTCCGCCGCAAGCCGGTCGCCGTCCAGCCCGACGCCCGCGGCCACGCGCTCGAACTGCGCTTTCCGGAACCGGTCAGCGGACCGCTGGCGCTCGGCTTCGGCTGCCATTTCGGACTCGGGACGTTCGGACGCGGCGAGGGCTGATACCGGTCACCCGGGGACAGACATCTGACCCGCCCGTCATCCTCCGGCGCCTGTTTACTCGACATCACTTCTGTTGTATTTCGCCTTTAGCAAACCAAGAGGCCGGAGGATGAAGTACAGCGAGTTCGTCAGATGGCTGAAGAGTCACGGCGCCGAGATCAGTCAGGGCAAGGGTCGTCACTACCTGAAGGCGACGTACAACGGCAGGACGGTGCCGGTGCCATACCACGGGGCGAAGGAAATCCCTGAAGGCGTCCGGAAATCGATTCTGAAACAGCTGGGGCTCAGTTGATGCCCGGTTTCTCGCTGGCTTTGCCCCCGGCCGCAACAGGAGACCACCATGCTGGCCTATGCCCTGAACGTCGTCCCCGACACCGTCGGGTTCATGAGCACCTGCCGTGACCTGCCGGAATTCGTCGGGGTCGGCGACAGCATCGAGGATGCCCTCCGGCTTGCCGTCGAGGGGCTGGAAACCACGATCGGCATCTACATCGACGAACGCCGCTCGGTGCCGATACCTTCTGCGCCCGAGCCCGGCGAACACGCGGTCTACGTGCCGGCGCTGACGGCCGCGAAGGCGCTGCTCAGCAACGCGATGATCGAAACCGGCTGGCGCAAGGCCGATCTCGTGCGGGCACTCGGTGTGCACCCGCCGCAGGTCGATCGTCTGCTCGACGTGAACCACCACTCAAAGCTCGACCAGATCGAAGCGGCCCTGCTCGCACTCGGCCGTCGGCTGGTCGTCGAGGTGCAGCGGGCAGCCTGAGCGCAGCCCGCCGGCACTTGAATCCCGGCGGACGCACCCGACCCGTGCTGCGTCCTCAGCTTCCGTCGCGACGCCGCCCGACGTATTCCCGCAGCGCCTGATTGATGGCGCTCCGGTAACGGTCGCTGCGGGCCTTGAACCAGTCGATCGGGTCGGCATCGAGCCGGCCAGCACACTCTTTCCTATCCAGCCCATCAGGGCATCAGGCTCAGCTTTTGACCCTCCCCCCTGCGACGCTCCAACGCTCCGGCCCGACGCGACCGGCTAGCTAGTCGCTGCCCCCGCGCCCCGCCCCGCCCTGCACGCTTTGCCCATCCGCACATCCGCACATCCGCACATCCGCACATCTGCACATCCGGACACCGGAGGTTTCTGTCATGAGCACCGACTTCATCCTCACCCTCGACCGCCTGCAGGCCGCCGTGGCCGGCGCAGCGGCGATCCGGTTGCGGCAGGCGCTGGAGCCGGCGGGCGGGCCGGGCAGCAAGGTGTTTCCGCCGACGCACGAGGGCGGGCAGTACGCGTGGGAAACGCGGCGGGTCGATGGGCAGGACGTGCGCTGCGTGCTGCTCGATTCGGTGCAGTCGCAGGCCAACCGCTGCGAGCTGGCGCTGCTCGATGCGCTGCGCGACGGGCGGCTGCGGCTGCCGCTGATCGAGGCGCGCTTCGCGGAGTTCAGCAATCTCGGCGCGGTCAGCACGCTCGAAGCGCCGCACCGGATCGCCGATGCGATTTTCCGCGACTCGACGCTCGACGGCGTGCCGTTTCGCGACAGCGTGATCGGCCAGGCTTTCATCGAATCGACGCTTCGCGATGCCAACGGCCTGTTCCGCTGGTGCCCGACGGCGCTGGTGTTCGGGATGTGGGATTCGACCGGCAGCGTCGGCGGCCTCGGCACCAAGTTCGCCCGCGCACTCAGCGCCGAGATCATCGGCTACGGCGTGCAGGCCGGCGTGCATACCTCGTCGCGCATCGATCCGCTCGGCATCAAGAACATCGAGATCTACGTCACGCCCGATGAGGACTGGACCACCGATGCCGGTGCCGCGAAACAGGGCAAGTCCGGACCGGAGAAAACCAAGCCCTCCGCGCTCAACCACTCGAACATCCCGCCGACGCTTTCGGTTGCCGACGACAACTACACCTCGGTGAAAAAAGGCGAGCCGAT
>JAFEGB010000065.1 GCA_018240295.1 Pseudomonadota bacterium | reverse complement strand
CAATACTCCGGCCAGATATGGCTCGATCTGGGCGAGAATTACTTCGATTATCTTGAACTCGGAATCCGCATGGATGGCACGCAAGTGCAGGCCGTTCCGGAGCCTGCGGGTCTGGCGCTCACGGGTTTCGGGCTGGCAGCCCTGGGGTTTTCACGCCGCAGGGCAAAGCCGGCGGAAAGCTTGTTCCGGAAATCGCCGGCCATGGAGATGACCGGCATCGGCGAGCCCGGTCGCTGCCGCGCATCGGGGCGAGGCAGGCACCGGTCCTGAGGAGCCCTGGCGCAGGCGGCGGCACCGCGAAGCCGCCTGCTGCCTCGCCGGCGCACGCCCCGGAGCGCGCCGGCATGTCATGAAACCGGAACGGGCCGGAACCGCGCTGTGGCGCGGCCGGTCTTTCGTTTCCGGCGGTGACGTTCCGTTGCCCGCGCACCTGGGGGATGGAATGCATGATCAGGACCGGGTTCACGCAGTGGCTGCAGAAGCGCCGGGTCGAACGCACGCCGGCCGATACCGAGCTGCCCCTGCGCGCCGAGCTTTACGGCGCCGAGCAGCTCGAAGCCCACGCCGAGGCGCTGGCGCGCAATCACGTCGTCGAGCGCCGGCGCACGCAGGACCGGCTGATCGCGCGGCTGCAGGACAACGCCGCGGCGCTCGCCGCCGGGCATGCGCTGCTCGCCGGCAAGCTCGACGAGCAGCGCAGCGTCACGCCGGCCGGCGAATGGCTGCTCGACAACTACCACCTGATCGAGCAGCAGATCCGCGTCGCGCGCCGCAACCTGCCGAAGAACTACAGCGCCAAGCTGCCGTGGCTCGCCAACGGTCCCGGCCGCGGGCTGCCGCGCGTCTATGACCTGGCGCTGGCCGTCATCGCGCACGGCGACGGCCGCGTCGACATCGACGCGCTCGGGCGCGTGGTGATGGCCTACCAGCGGGTCGATCCGCTGACGCTCGGCGAGCTGTGGGCCGTGCCGATCATGCTGCAGCTCGCGCTGATCGAGAACCTGCGCCGCGTCACCGACCGCCTGGTCGCCAGCCGCCGCGACCGCGAACTGGCGCTGCGCTGGGCCGTGCGCATGCTGGAGGTCGCCGAGCGCGAGCCGAAGGGGCTGATCCTGCTCGTCGCCGACATGGCGCGCTCCGAACCGCGGCTCTCCAGCGCCTTCGTCGCCGAGTTCGCGCGCAACCTGCAGGGCCACCGCAGCGGCGGCACGCTGCCGCTGAGCTGGCTCGCGCAGGCGCTGGCCGAGTCCGGGCACACGATCGAGCAGCTCGTCGAGCAGGAGAGCCGGCTGCAGGCGGCCGATCAGGTGTCGATCGGCAACAGCATCCTGACGCTCGGTGCGCTGAGTGCGCTCGACTGGCGCGAGTTCGTCGAATCGGTCAGCGTCGTCGAGGCGGTGCTCGCCGCCGATCCGCACGGCAGCTACCGGCGCATGGACTTCGCGAGCCGCGACCATTACCGGCACGTCGTCGAATACCTCGCCGATCACGCCGGCGGCGACGAGCCGGCCGTGGCGCGGGCGGCGCTGGCGCTGGCGCAGGACGAGGCCGCGCGCCACGGCCTGATGGCGCGCACCGCCCACATCGGTTACTGGCTGGTGGACCGCGGCCGGCGCCAGCTCGAAGCCCGGCTGCCGCTGCGGCTGTCGCCGTGGCTGCGGCTGCGGCAGGCACTGGCGCGCTGGCCGCTGACGATGTACCTCGGCACCGCCACCGTCACCGCGCTGCTCGCGACCGGCGCCTACGCAAGTGGGCTCGATGCCGAGGGCGCCGCCCCCGGCCTGCTGGGCCTGGCGCTCGCGCTCGCCTTCATCGCCAGCAGCGAGCTGGGCGTGACCCTCGCCAACTGGCTCGCGACGCTGACGGTGCGCCCGAAGCCGGTGCCGCGGCTCGATTACCGCCATGGCATCCCGCCCGAGGCGCGCACGCTGGTGGCGGTGCCGGTGCTGCTCGGCAGCGCTGCGGACATCGACACGCTCGTCGATGCGCTGGAGGTGCGCTACCTCGCCAACCGCGATCCGCAGCTCGGCTTCGTGCTGCTGTCGGACCTGCCCGATGCCGCGACCGAAACGACGCCGGACGATGCCGCGCGCATCGAGCGTGCGCGCGCCGGCATTGCCCGGCTCAACGCGTGCTACGGCCGTGCCGATGACGGCAACGACCGCGGCAGCCCGTTCGCGCTGCTGCACCGGCCGCGCACGTGGAACGCGGCCGAAGGCGTGTGGATGGGGCGCGAGCGCAAGCGCGGCAAGCTCGCCGATCTCAACGCGCTGCTGCTCGAAGGCCGCACCGGGGCCTTCTCGCACATCGAGGGCGACCTCGTGGCGCTCGCCGGCAGCGTGCGCTTCGTCATCACGCTCGATGCCGACACGCAGCTGCCGCGCGATGCGGCCGCGGCGATGGTCGGCGCGCTCGCCCACCCGCTGAACCGCGCCCGCTTCGACGAGGACAGCGGCCGCGTCGTCGAGGGCTACGGCATCCTGCAGCCGCGCGTCGACGTGATGCCTTCGAGCGTGCACCGCTCGGCGTATGCGCGGCTGCACGGCGGCGAGGCCGGCATCGACCCGTACAGCCAGCTCGCCTCCGACGTGTATCAGGATGTCTTCGGCGAAGGTTCCTTCATCGGCAAGGGCATCTATGACGTGGCCGCGTTCGAGGCGGCCGGGCGCAGTTTTCCGGACAACCGCATCCTCAGCCACGACCTGCTCGAAGGCTGTTACGCGCGCGCGGGGCTGCTGAGCGACACGCAGCTCTACGAGGACATGCCGGCGCGCCACCTCGTCGATGCCCGGCGGCGCGAGCGCTGGATCCGCGGCGACTGGCAGATCGGCGGCTGGCTGCTGGCGCGCGTGCCGGGAGCGGACGGGCGGCGGCGCAATCCGCTCAGTGCGCTGTCGCGCTGGAAGATCGCCGACAACCTGCGCCGCAGCCTGGTGCCGGCGGCGACCGTGGCGCTGCTGCTGCTCGGGGCCGGGGTGCTCGGGGCCTTCAGCGGCACGCTGCTGCTGGCGATCGCCGTGTTGCTGACGCGCCCGGTGTGCGAGGCGCTGCTCGCGATCGTGCGCAAGCCCCCGGAGGCCGCGCCGCTGATCCACCTGCGCCAGGTCGGGGCCGCGCTGTGGCGCCAGACGCTGCTGACGCTCTGCCGGCTGGCGTGGCTGCCGCACGAGGCCGCCTACAGCCTCGATGCGATCGGCCGCACGCTGTGGCGGCTCACGTTCAGTCACCGCCGGCTGCTGCAGTGGACGACCTCCAGCGATGCCGAGCGCAGCACCCGCGCCGATCTCGCCGGCGCCTGCCGGCAGATGGCGGCCGGGCCGCTCGCCGCTGCGCTGCTGGCGGCCGTGGCGATCCCGGCCGGCACGCTGCCGGTGGTGCTGCCGCTGATGCTGATGTGGCTCGCCGGCCCGTGGCTGGCGTGGCAGAGCGGCAAGGACCGGCCGGCGCCGGCGCCGCAGTTCACGGCCGCCCAGCAGGCGCTGCTCGGCGCCACGTCGCGGCGCATCTGGGCGTTCTTCGAGACCTTCGTCGGACCGCAGGAGCACTGGCTGCCGCCGGACAACTTCCAGGAGCAGCCGGTGCCGGCGCTCGCGCACCGCACCTCGCCGACCAACATCGGTCTGGCGCTGCTCGCCAGCCTGTCGGCGCGCGATTTCGGCTATCTCGACACGCAGACGCTGATCGAGCGCGTCGGCGGCACGCTGGCGACGCTTGAGCGCCTCGAACGGCTGCACGGGCATTTCTACAACTGGTACGACACGCAGAGCCTGCAGCCGCTGCCGCCGCGGTACGTATCGACCGTCGACAGCGGCAACCTCGCCGGCCACCTGCTGGTGCTGCGTGCCGGGCTGCTCGGGCTGGCGCAGCAGCCCTTCCTGCCGCCGCGCCTCGGCAGCGGCCTGGCCGAGACGCTGCTGCCGATCGCACCGCTGCTGGCGCCGCAGCCGCGTGCGGCGCTGGAGGCGCTCGCCGCGCAGCTGCCGGCGCTCGCGCTGCCCGAGGCCGTGCACCGGCTGCGCGAATGGCTCGCGCTGCCGCCGGCCGACGGCGAGGCCGAGCTGCTGCGCTGGCGCGCGCTGCTGACGCGCCAGCTCGATCGCATCGACGCCGAACTCGCGGCGCTCGCCGGCGCCGACGGCAGCCGGACGCTCGCCGCACTCGCTGCCGGCGACGGCCCGGTCGCGGTGCTGGCGCGGACGCGGCTGCAGCAGCTCGAAGCCCTCGCCGAGCGCTGCGGGCGCTTCGCCGGCGCGATGGACTTCCGCTTCCTGTACGACCCGGCGCGGCGGCTGCTGACGATCGGCTTCAACCAGTCGACGATGCATCGCGACACCAGCTACTACGACCTGCTCGCCTCCGAGGCGCGCCTGACCAGCTTCGTCGCCATCGCCCTCGGCCAGCTGCCGCAGGAGAGCTGGTTCTCGCTCGGACGGCGGCTGACCGCGATCGGCGGCGAGGCGGCGCTGGTGTCGTGGAGCGGCTCGATGTTCGAGTACCTGATGCCGCCGCTGGTGATGCCGGAGTACCGCGGCACGCTGCTGGAGCGCACCTGCGCGGCCGCCGTGGCGCGCCAGATCGCGTACGGCCGCCAGCGCAACGTGCCCTGGGGCATCTCGGAATCCGGCTACAACGCCACCGATGCGCAGTTCAACTACCAGTACCGCGCCTTCGGCGTGCCGGGCCTGGGCCTCAAGCGCGGCCTGGGCGACGATCTGGTCATCGCGCCGTACGCGACGCTGATGGCGCTGCCGGTCGATCCGCCGGCGGCCGTGCGCAACCTGCAGCGGATGGCGGAGGCGGGCTTCCTCGGCCGGCACGGCTTCTACGAGGCCATCGACTACACGCCGCACCGGCTGCCGCCGAACGTCACGCACGCGGTGGTGCGCTCGTTCATGGCCCATCACCAGGGCATGGCCTTCCTGGCGCTGGCGCAGACGCGGCTCGGACCGCTGATGCAGCAGCGCTTCGCCGCCGACAAGGCGCTCTGCGCGACGCTGCTGCTGCTGCAGGAGCGCGTGCCGGCCAGTGCCGCCTACCGCAGCAGCGAGGAGGCCGTCGGCAGCGGCCCGAAGCCGGCCGCTGCCGGCACCTTGCCCGAGCGCCCGAACCGCAGCTTCGATACCGCCGACACGGCACTGCCGCAGCTCGTCGTGCTGTCCAACGGCAGCCTGAACGTGCTGCTGACGCAGGCCGGCGGCAGCCGGCTGGAGCGCCGCGGGCTGGCGCTGACGCGCTGGCGCGAGGACGGCACCTGCGATGACCGCGGGCTGTTCTTCTACCTGCGTGACACCGATACGGGCGCGGTGTGGTCGGCCGGTTTCCAGCCGGTGCGCGTGCGGCCTCCGGTGTTCTCGGCGACCTTCTCGGAAGGGCGCGCCGAGTTCCTGCGCCGCGACGGCGACATCGAGCTGCGCATGGAGGTCGTCGTCTCGCCCGAGGACGACATCGAGCTGCGCCGCCTGCACCTGACCAACCGCGGCACGAGCGTGCGCAGCATCGAACTGACCAGCTTCGCCGAGGTGGCGCTGGCGCCGCCGGCCGCCGACGCCGCGCATCCGGCCTTCAGCAAGCTGTTCGTGCAGACCGAGGCCGTGCCCGAGGCGCATGCGCTGCTCGCGACGCGCCGGGCGCGCGGCCACGGCGAGGCGCAGCCCTGGCTGCTGCATGCGCTGCTGCCACGGCCCGAGGACCCGAACACGGCGCTGGCGCCGGCCTCGTTCGAGACCGACCGCGCCCGCTTCATCGGCCGCACCCGCAGCAGCGGCGCCCCGCTCGCACTCGCCGGCGCGCCGGGACCGCTGTCCGGCACCACCGGCGCCGTGCTCGACCCGGTGATCGCCATCCGCCACGTGTTCACGATCCGCCCCGGCGAGTCGATGATCGTCGATGCGCTGACCGGCGGGGCCGACAGCCGCGAGGCCGCGCAGACGCTGCTGCAGAAGTACCGCGATCCGCACATGGCCGATCGCGTGTTCGACCTCGCGTGGATCCACAGCCAGGTGGTGCTGCGCCAGCTCGGCGTCACCGAGACCGACGCGCAGCTCTACTGGGAGCTGGCGGCCTGCGTGGTGTTCTCGGACGCCCACGGCCGCGCCGACGCCGCGACGCTGCGCCAGAACCGGCGCGGACAGTCGGGGCTCTGGAGCCACGCGATCTCGGGCGACCTGCCGATCGTGCTGCTGCGCATCCAGGACGTGTCGAATCTCGATCTGGCGCGGCAGCTGATCCAGGCGCACGCCTACTGGCGCAGCAAGGGCCTGGTTGCCGATCTGGTGATCCTGAACGAGGACCACGCCAGCTACCGGCCGCTGCTGCTCGAACAGATCACCGGCCTGATCGCCGCCGGCATCGAGGCAAGCTCGACCGACAAGCCCGGCGGCATCTACGTGCGCAACGCCGAGCACGTCTCGCACGAGGACCGCGTGCTGCTGGAGTCGGTGGCGCGCTTCATCGCCTGGGACCGCAAGGGCACGCTGGAGCAGCAACTGCGCCGCAGCGCCACGCAGCCGCTGCTGCCGCCGGTGCTGGCGCCGGCCGCCGATGCCGTGGCGCCGGCCGCGCCGGTCAGCCTGGTGCGCGAGGACCTGCTGCTCGACAACGGCTTCGGCGGCTACACGGCCGACGGCCGCGAGTACCTGATCCGCCTGCGCCCCGACGCGCCGACGCCGCTGCCGTGGGCGAACGTCATCGCCAACGCCGAAGGCTTCGGCACCGTGATCTCCGAATGCGGCTCGGCCTACACCTGGGCCGTCAACGCCCACGAGTACCGCCTGACGCCGTGGCACAACGATCCGGTCAGCGACAGCTGCGGCGAGGCCTTCTACGTGCGCGACGAGGACAGCGGCCGCTACTGGTCGCCGACGCCGCTGCCGGCGCGCGGCCGGGGCGACTACCTCTGCCGCCACGGCTTCGGCTACAGCGTGTTCGAGCACATCGAGGACGGCATCGTCAGCGAGCTGGCGGTGTGGGTCGGGGCCGGCCTGCCGGTGAAGTTCTCGCGGGTGATGCTGCGCAACGACAGCGGCCGGCCGCGGCGGCTGTCGCTGACCGGCTACGTCGAATGGGTGCTCGGCGAGCACCGCTGGAAGTCGGCGCCGCACGTGATCACCGAATGCGACGCCATCTGCGGCGCGCTGCTCGCGCACAACGCCTACAGCAGCGAATTCCCGCACATGAGCGCCTTCTTCGACGCCGACCCCGGACCGCAGCCGGCCGCGCGCAGCTACACCACCGACCGCACCGAGTTCATCGGCCGCAACGGCTCGCTGGCCGCGCCGGCGGCGATGGGGCGCACGACGCTCGGCAACCGCACCGGCGCCGGTCTCGACCCGTGCGCGGCGATCCGGCTGCCGCTGACGCTCGCCCCCGGCGAGCAGGTGGAGCTCGTGTTCCGGCTCGGCGCCGCCCCGACCCACGAGGTCGCGCAGCGGGCGGTGTCGATGCGCACGCCCGGCGTCGCGTGGCGCGAATGGCGGGCGATGCAGTTGCACTGGGAGGCGCTGCTCGACACCGTGCAGATCGACACGCCCGACCCGGCCGTCAACCTGCTCGGCAACGGCTGGCTCGTCTATCAGGTGCTCGGCTGCCGCATGCAGGCGCGCAGCGGCTACTACCAGTCGGGCGGCGCCTTCGGCCTGCGCGACCAGCTGCAGGACGCGATGGCGCTGGTGCACGCCGCGCCCCAGCGCCTGCGCGCGCAGCTCCTGCTCGCCGCCTCGCGCCAGTTCATTGAAGGCGACGGCCAGCACTGGTGGCATCCGCCGGGCGGGCGCGGCGTGCGCACGCGCTGCTCGGATGATTACCTGTGGCTGCCGCTCGCCACCTGCCGCTACGTCGGCGCCACCGGCGATACCGGCGTGCTCGACGAGGTGCTGCCCTTCCTCGAAGGCCGGCCGGTGCCGGACGGCGAGGAGTCCTATTACGACCTGCCGAGCGATTCGCAGCAGGCCGCCAGTCTCTACGAGCACTGCCGGCGCGCGATCCGCACCGGCCTGCGCTACGGCGGGCACGGCCTGCCGCTGATGCTGGCCGGCGACTGGAACGACGGCATGAACCTCGTCGGCATCGACGGCCGCGGCGAGAGCGTCTGGCTCGGCTTCTTCCTGTACACGGTGCTGCAGGACTTCGCGCCGCTGGCGGCACGCCACGGTGATGACGAGTTCGCCACGCTGTGCCGGCGCGAGGCGGCCACGCTGCGCGACAACCTCGAACGCCACGCCTGGGACGGCGAGTGGTATCTGCGCGCCTGGTTCGACGACGGCAGCCCGCTCGGCTCGCAGGCCAGCGCCGAATGCCGCATCGACGCCATCGCCCAGAGCTGGGCGGTGCTCTCGGGCGCAGCCGATCCGGCGCGCTCGGCGCAGGCCATGGACTCGCTCGAACGCCGGCTGGTGCGCCGCGAGGCCGGCATCATCCAGCTCTTCGACCCGCCCTTCAGCGGCCACGGCCCGCTCGATCCGGGCTACATCCGCGGCTATCTGCCGGGCGTGCGCGAGAACGGCGGCCAGTACACGCACAGCGCCGTGTGGGCGGTGATGGCCTTCGCCGCGCTCGGCGAGCGTCAGCGCGCCTGGGAGCTGTTCGACCTGATCAACCCGCTGAACCGCACCCGCGACGCCGCCGGCATCGAACGCTACCGCGCCGAGCCCTACGTGATGGCGGCCGATGTCTATGGCGTCGAGCCGCACACCGGCCGCGGCGGCTGGACCTGGTACACGGGCTCGGCCGGCTGGATGTACCGGCTGCTGCTCGAATCCCTGCTCGGACTGACGCGCCACGCCGATGCGTTGCGGCTCGATCCGCTGCTGCCGGACGGTTGGCCGGGCTACACGCTCACCTACCGCCACGGCGCCAGCCGCTGGCGCATCGAGGTCAGCCGCGGCCGCGGCGGCGAGGGCGCGCAGCTGAGCGTCGACGGGCGCGTGCGCAGCGACGGCCGCATCCCGCTCGTCGATGACGGCGCCGAGCATCGCGTCGAGCTGAAGCTCGACGGGCGGCAGCGGCAGGCGGCGTGAGCGGCGGTCACGGACAGTCGGCAGGCCGGGATATGCCCGCCGCGGCCGCCCGCGCGCAGCTCATGTCCCGGACGGGGCCACGTGCAGCCCGAAGCCGCTGGTGCCCGGGGCTTCCAGCCCCGGGCGCAGCTGCCCGCGTGCGGCGGCTGATCGAATGGCTGGCCGGGCAGGTCGGCGGCGTGGCAGGCATCGAGCCGGTGCGCCCGCCCTCCGGGGCGCAGCCGACGGGCGGATGAAATCGCGGCCGTCCGGCCGGCGCGCAGCGGTAGTGAAAGATTGTCAGGCACCGGTGGCCATCCCGGGCGTTCTTCGAGAATGCGCGCGCGTTCCCCCCGGCGCAGGGCGGCGCGGCAGCACCGCGGTCCGCCTCGCTTGCACATCCACCATCAGCCCCTGCCCGCACCGGCCGCCGCCGGGGCAGGCCGGGCTGCGTATGCAGAATGCGTTTGAAGAGGGGAGTCGGAAAATCATGTTCAGAGGCATTCTCGGGGCGGCGCTGCTGGCGGCCGTGACCTTCGTGCTGCCGGCCCGGGCGGGCGATCAGGATTTCACGCTGGTCAACCGCACGGGCGTCGAAATCCACAAGGTCTATGCGTCCCCGCACAGTTCGGACGACTGGGAGGAGGACATCCTCGGGGACGACACGCTGTCGGATGGCGAAAGCGTCAACATCACCTTCAGCCCGAAGGAGCGGGCCGCGATGTGGGATCTGCGCGTCGAGGACAGTGACGGCAACTTCATCACCTGGGAGAGCCTCGACCTGCTGCAGATCTCGCGGGTCACGCTGCACTACAAGAAAGGCAAGGTGTGGGCGACGCTCGACTGAGCGCCCGCTGGCCGCGGCTCAGCCGTCGAGGTCGAGCCGGCGGTACTCGCCGGCGAGCCGCGCACTCAGCCGCGGCAGCCGCCGCAGGTAGTGCAGCACCACCGCAAGCGCCCCGAGCCCGGCCAGCGCCAGCGTCGCCTGCACGCCGAAGTGCCCGGCGAGCAGGCCGGACATCAGGGCGCCGAGCGGGAAGACGCCGGCAAACGCCAGCACGTACAGGCTCATCGCCCGGCCGCGCAGGCGCGGCTCGACGACGGTCTGCAGCAGGCTGTTGAGCGCGGCGGCCGTCGTCATCATGCCGCCGCCGATCAGCATCATCATCCCGAGCGCCAGCGCATACGGCGGTTCGGCTGCGAGCCCGAGCAGACCGGTGGCAGCCGCGAGCGCGCTGGCGGCGGCGATGCGTTCGTAGCCGCTGCTGCGCTCGCGCGCCGCCAGCGCCAGCGTGCCGGCGATGGCGCCGGCACCGGCCGCCGACAGCAGCCAGCCGAGCGTGTGCGGGCCGCCGCCGTAGACCTCGCGCGCCACGACCGGCATCAGCGTCGCGTACGGGCCGACGGCGAGGCTGAGCGGCGCCAGCAGCCCGAGTGCCGCGGCCAGCGGCGCGAAGTCGCGCGCATAGCGCAGGCCTTCGCGCCAGTGTTCGGCGAACGGCACCGGCGGCGCCCGCGGGGGCGGAGTCGGCCAGTCGATGCGCGCGAGCGCCGCGAGGACGGCGACGTAGCTCAGTGCATTCAGCGCGAAGCACACGCCTTCGCCGAGCGCGGCGACCAGTGCGCCGGCGAGCGCCGGTCCGAGCGCGCGCGCGACATTGAAGCTGAGGGAATTCAGCGCGATGGCATTGGGCAGCAGCGTGCGGTCACCGACCAGCTCGGCCTGCAGGGCCTGACGCAGCGGCAGATCGAGCGCCGAGATCGCGCCGAGCGCGAGTGCGAGCGCGACCAGATGCCAGACCTCGATGCGACCGGCGAGCGTCAGCGCCGCGAGCCCGCCCGCCTGCACGGCCGCGAGGCACTGCGTCGTCCACAGCGCACGGCGCCGGTCGATGCGATCGACCAGCACGCCGGCGAACGGGCCGAGCACGAGCACGCCGGCGTTGGCGCAGAAGCCGATCAGCCCGAGCAGCGCCGGCGAGCCGCTCAGGCGCCAGGCGAGCCAGCCCATTGCCACCTGCTGCAACCAGGTGCCGAGCAGCGACACGCTCTGGCCGAGCCAGTAGCGGCGGTAGTTGGCGCTCGCGAGCGCACGGAAGGGGTTGCGCATGGCGGATCGGGGGTCGGGGAGGCGGCGGAGGGCGGCTGTATGGCGCAGGGGTGCGCAAGCGCAGCGGACTGTGACGCCGGCATGACGATTCTGTCATGTACCGCTACGCTGCGCGGGCTGTCCTGCAAACCAGCAGGCCGCAGGAGACCACGATGGCACTGCCGCCCGATGCGCGCCGCCCCGGCGCGGATGTGCTGGCTGATCCCGCCGGTTATTTCGAAGATCTGGAACGGGTCGCTGCCGGCAGCACGGCGCTGCCGGCGCTGCGCTGCCTGCTCGTGACCGCGGCGCTGCGCGACGACGACACCGGCCGGCATACGGTGCGCGTCGGCTACATGGCCGAGCTGATCGGCCGCCGGCTCGGGCTGGACGAGGACACCTGCCTGCGCCTGCGCGCCAGCGCGCCGCTGCACGACATCGGCAAGCTCGCGATCCCGGATGCGATCCTGAACAAGCCGGGGCCGCTCGATGCCGCCGAGATGGCGGTGATGCGCCGCCATGCCGAGTTCGGCGAGCGCATCCTCGCGAGCACCGGCGAGCCGCTGTTCCGGATGGCGGCCGACATCGCCGGCGCGCACCACGAGCACTACGACGGCAGCGGTTACCCGCGCGGTCTCAGGCGCGACGCGATCCCGCTCGCGGCGCGCATCACCGCTGTCTGCGACTTCTACGATGCGCTGCGCATGGACCGGGTCTACCGCAAGGCGCTGCCGGATGCGACCGTGCTCGGCTGGATGCAGGAGCAGCGCGGCCGGGCCTTCGATCCGCAGGTGCTCGATGCCTTCTCCGACTGCTGCGGCGAACTCGCCGAGGCCCACGACTGGCTGGAGGAGCAGGCGGCGCGGCTGTTCACGATGCTGCGCGCGCAGGCCGCCGGGCAGTCGCCGCCGGTCTGAGGGCGTCGATGTACGGCTGGCGCCCCTCAGCCGCGCCCGATCGGCTCGACGCTGACGCGCGCCGCGCCGCTGCGCATGCCGATGCGGCGGGCGGCGGCCGGTGACAGGTCGATGATGCGGCCGCGGAAGCCGACGCCGCGGTCGTTGATCGTGACCACGACGCTGTGGCCGGTGTCGAGCCGGGTCACGCGCACCGTGGTGCCGAGCGGCAGCGTGCGGTGCGCGGCGGTCATCGCCTCGGGGTCGAAGCGTTCGCCGCTGGCGGTGTGGCGGCCGCTGAGGCGCCGGCTGTAGACGGTGGCCTTGCCGAGGCTGGTCGAGGCGGTCGCCGCCGGTTTCGTGCGCCGCGTCGCGACGGCGTGGCGGCCAGGCGCGGGCTTGCGGGCGGTGCTGCGGGCGGAGGCGTGCGCCGCCTGGCGGCTGCCGGTGCGGGCTTCGGCGTGCCGGGGGGCGGGTTTGCCGGCGTGCGTGACGTGAGGCGTGGCAGTGGCTTTCGCCGGGGTTTTCGGCCGGGCCGGGGCCACGGTCGAGACGGCGAGCAGCAGCGCGGCGGCGAGGGCCTGCGTGCGCAGGCGGTGGCGGTACGGACTCATCGCGAACCCTCCGGAAGCAGCCCGGCCGTGATGGCAGGCCGATACCGCCATTATGAGGGCGGCACCGGCCGATCCCGAGGCCCCGCGTTCACGTCATCCGGCCCGCGTCATCCGGCTCACGACATCGGCGGTTCGGTCTGCTGCAGCCGGTGCAGGCCGGCGTAGACGCCGCCGGCGGCGAGCAGCGTCGCGTGCGTGCCGGTCTCGACGATGCGGCCCTTGGCGAGCACGACGATGCGGTCGGCCGATTCAATCGTCGAGAGCCGGTGCGCGATCACGAAGGCGGTGCGCCCGGCGCGCAGGCGTTCGAGCGCCTGCTGCACGAGACGCTCGCTCTGCGTGTCGAGCGCCGAGGTTGCCTCGTCGAGGATCAGGATCGGCGCGTTCTTCAGCAACGCGCGCGCGATCGCCAGCCGCTGGCGCTGGCCGCCGGACAGCCGCATGCCGCGCTCGCCGATGACGGTGTCGAGTCCGGCCGGCAGCTCGCGGATGAACTCCAGCGCATGCGCGGCCTCGGCGGCGGCCTCGATGTCGGCGCGCGAGGGCGGCGTGCCGTGGCCGTAGGCGATGTTGGCGGCGACCGTGTCGTTGAACAGCACCGTCTCCTGCGACACGTAGGCGATGTTGGCGCGCAGCGACGCGAGCGTCAGCTCGCGGATGTCGGTGCCATCGAGCGTGATGCGTCCGGCCGAAAGCTCGTAGAGCCGCGGCAGCAGCGCCATCAGCGTCGTCTTGCCGCTGCCCGAGGCGCCGACCAGCGCGATGGTCTCGCCGGGGGCGACTGCGAGATCGATGCCGTCGACGACGCCGGCCCCGTCGCGGTCGTAGGCGAAGCGCACGCCCTCGAAGCGCACCTCGCCCCTGGCACGGCCGATCGTGCGCGTGCCGGTGTCGGCCTCGGGCTCGGCATCGAGCAGCGCGAAGATGCTCTCGGCCGCGGCGAGGCCGCGCTGCAGCTGGTCGTTGACCTTGGTCAGGCGCTTGATCGGCGCGAACATCATCGCCATCGCGCCGAACAGCGACACGAAGCCGCCGACCGTGATGTCGCCTTCGAGCGATTCGAGCGAGGCGAGGTAGATCACCGCCGCGAGGGCCAGCACGCCGAACAGCTGCACGCCGGGGATCGCCGCGTTCGAGCTGGTGGCGAGCTTCATCTGCAGCCGGCGCACCCAGTTGCTGGTCTTGAAGAAGCGCGCCGACTCGTAGTCCTGACCGCCGTAGATCTTGACGACCTTGTGGCCGCTCAGGGCCTCTTCGAGCACGCGGTTGACCTCGCCGACCTCGCGCTGCAGCCGCCGCGACAGCAGCCGCAGCCGCTTCGAGACCAGACGCATGACCAGCGCGATCACCGGCACGATCGCCAGCGTCAGCAGCGACAGCTTCCAGTTCAGGTACATCATCCAGCACAGCAGGCCGATGACGGTCAGGCCGTCCTTGACCATCGTCACCAGCGCATCGGTGCAGGCGTTCATGACCTGGTTGGTTTCGTAGCTGACGCGCGACAGCAGCGTCGCCGTGGCGTGGCCGTCGTAGAACGCGGTCGGCATCTGCAGCAGCTTGCCGAACAGCGCCTGACGCAGGTCCATGACCACGCGCGTCGCGACCCACTTCATCGCCACGTCGCTGACGAAATCGGCGGCGCTGCGCACCAGGAACAGCCCGACCAGCATCAGCGGCACCGTGCGCATCAGCTCCGGGTCCTTCTGCACGAAGCTGCCGTCGAGCAGCGGCTTCAGCAGCGCGGCGATGCCCGGTTCGCAGAGCGCGAGCACGACGGTGCCGGCCAGCGACAGCGCGAACATGCGCGCGTGCGGCCGCACGAAGGTCAGCAGGCGCAGATAGAGTTCGCGGCTGGTCATGGGCTTGCGGGGGCGGGGGCAGGGCCGCGCATGGTAACGGCGCCGGCGCCGCCAGCGTTAGCGCGACGGCCGGGGCGGGCATGCCGCTGTGCTATCCTCCCGCTTCCTTCGGACCCTGGTGTCGCCGTGTGCGCGCCAACGACAACAAACGGCCGACCCGCTGCATGCCGGCGTCCCGGAATCCCGTCTCCCGCCCATGAGTTCCTCCACCGTCCACGTCGATGTGCTGTTCGTCGGCGGCGGCATCGCAGGGCTGTGGCTGCTCAACTGCGTGCGCCAGGCCGGCTACAGCGCGCTGCTGGTCGAATCCGAACGCATCGGTGCCGGCCAGTCCGGGGCCAGCCAGGGCTTCGTCGTGCACCGGCCGCGCACCGGCGCGACCGTGCCGACCGACAAGGAAGCCGCGGAGCTCGCGAGCGTCGTCGGGCGCTGGCGCGAACTGCTCGCCGGCCGCGCGGTGCCGGACCTCTCGGGCGTCAGCGTGCTGAGCGAGCATCCGCTGCGCTGGACCCTGCCCGGGCAGCCCGGGCGCAGCCTGCTCGATCGCCTGCTGCGCCGTTCGCCGCCGCTGCCGGATGCCGCTGCCGAGACCGGTTTCGACATCCCCGGCGTGCTGCGCCATCCGATGCGCCGCGGCAGCCTGTCGACGCAGGAAGGCTTCATCGTCGACAACCGCTCGCTGCTCGGTGCGCTGCTCGATCCGGTGCGTGATGCGCTGGTGCACACGCAGGGCGCGGCGGTCATGGCCCGCGACGGCGGCTTCAACCTGCGCATCGAGGAGCGCGAGCCGGTGGTCGTGCGCGCCCGGCGCACGGTCTATACCACCGGCGTCGGCGCGAACCTGCTCGGCAGCGTGTCGCTGCAGGTCTGGCATCAGCAGATGGTCATGATCCGCGGCGAGGGACTGGCCGATGACCTCTACATCAATGCCGTCAACGAGGCCGGCCGGCGGCTGTTCAACATCAGTTCCCACCGCGACCTCACGGGTCGGCCGGTCTGGTACTACGGCGGCGCGATGGTCGAGTCCGGCGAGCAGGTCGATGCCGTCCGGCAGATCCGCAACTGCCGGCGCGATCTCGGCGCGCATTTCCCGTGGCTGGCGCTGAGCGGCCTCGAATTCGCCGCGCACCGCGTCGATCGCGCCGCCGTGCGCATGCGCAACGGTCTGGCGCTGCTGCCGCAGCTGCGCGTCGAGGACCAGCGCGTGGTCGCGTGGCCGACCAACCTGTCGACGATGCCGCTGCTCGGCGACCGCATGCTGGCGATGCTCAGGCGCGAGGGCATCGAGCCGCGGCCGGCCGACCTGCATCTGCTCGCCGACTGGCCGCAGCCGGCGCTGGCCCCGGCGCCGTGGGACGAAGAGGCCCAGACATGGCAGAGCTGAACGCCCGTGCCGCGACGCCCGCGCCCAGCCGGCGCGAGCGCCTGGCCCGGCGGCTGTGGTCCGGGCTGGTCGCGGCGCTGGTGCCGCTCGCGCTGGCGCGCCTCTGGTGGCGCGGCCGGCGCAGTCCCGGCTATCGCGAGCGCTTCGCCGAGCGTTTCGGCGCGGCACCGCGGCTCGCGCCCGGCGCGATCTGGCTGCACGCGGTCTCCCTCGGCGAGACGCGCGCGGCGCTGCCGCTGATCCGGGCGCTGCTCGCGCGCCACCCCGGCCGGCCGCTGCTGGTGACGACGACGACGCCGACCGGCTCGGCGCAGGTGCGTGAGGCGCTCGGCGAGCGCGTCGCGCACTGCTACGCGCCCTGGGACCTGCCCGGGGCCTGCGCGCGCTTTCTCGATCGTGCGCAGCCGGCGCTCGCCGTGATCATGGAAACCGAACTCTGGCCGAACCTGTTCGCCGCCTGCGCGGCGCGCGGCGTGCCGCTCGTGGTCGCCAACGCCCGGCTGTCGGCGCGCTCGGCGCGCGGCTATGCGCGCGTGCCGTGGCTGATCCGCCCGACGCTGGCGGCGACGACGCTGATCGCCGCGCAGGCCGAGGCCGACGCCGGGCGCTTCGTCGCGCTCGGGGCGCCGCGCGTCGGGGTCAGCGGCAACCTGAAGTTCGATCTGGCGCTGCCCGAAGCACTGCCGGCGCGGGCGCAGGCGCTGCGCCGGCACTGGGGCGCGGCGCGGCCGGTGTGGATCGGCGCCAGCACGCACGCCGGCGAGGACGAACTGCTGCTCGATGCGCATGCGCGGCTGCGCGAGCGCTGGCCCGAGCTGCTGCTGCTGCTGGTGCCGCGCCATCCCGAGCGCTTCGATGCGGTCGCCGCCCTCGTGCAGGCACGCGGCTTCGCGCTGGCGCGGCGCTCGCACGGCGAGACGGGGCAGGCGGCGGCCGTATACCTCGGCGACACGATGGGCGAGCTGCTGCTGCTCGCGGCGGCGAGCGATGCGGCCTTCGTCGGCGGCAGCCTGGTGCCGACCGGCGGCCACAACGTGCTGGAGCCGGCCGCGCTCGGCGTGCCGGTCGCCTGGGGGCCGCACATGTTCAACTTCGCCGCCGCCGAGCAGCTGCTCGCCGGGGCCGGGGCCGGCCGGCAGGTCAGCGATGCCGGAGCCCTCGTGCAGACCCTCGCCGACTGGCTGGCCGATCCGGCGCTGCGCGCGCGCTGCGGCGCGGCCGGGGCCGCCGTGGTCGCGGCCAATCGCGGTGCGCTGGCGCGGCTGCTCGAACGGCTCGACGCGCTGCTGCCGCCGGCCGCGGCTCCCTGAATCCGTTGAATCCGTTGCATAGGCCCTTCCGCATGTTGCGCTGCAGCGCCGGGCGGGGTCACAGTGCGTGCCGGTGCTGGCCGTTGCGCCGCAACTCCTTATAATCGCGCCCCTTTACGCTTGCGGAGTGTCGCTGAAGATGTCTGGATTTCCCCGCTTCCCGCGTCGCTGGCTCGCGGGCCTCGCGCTTGCCGTCACATCCGCGCTCGTGCACGCCGCCGACACCTGGCCGCTGCCGCCGGCCGGCTCCCAGCTGATCGGCGAGACCCGCATCGAATACGCGAAGCAGGAGGACACCTTCATCGACATCGCGCAGCGCAACGGGCTCGGCTACGACGAGATCGTCGCCGCCAACCCCGGCGTCGACCGCTGGCTGCCGGGCGAGGGCACGCCGGTGATCCTGCCGCTGCAGCACATCCTGCCGGACGCGCCGCGCGAGGGCATCGTCGTCAACCTGCCGGAGATGCGGCTGTATTACTTCCCGCGCGGCCAGAACATCGTGAAGTCCTACGCGATCAGCATCGGGCGCATGGACTGGCACTCGCCGCTCGGGCGCACGCTCGTCACCGCCAAGGTCGTGAATCCGACCTGGACGCCGCCGGCCTCGATCAAGGCCGAGCACCTCGCCAAGGGCGATCCGCTGCCCGATGTCGTGCCCGGCGGTCCGGATAACCCGCTCGGCACGCGCGCGATGCGCCTCGGCATCCCCGGCTACCTGATCCACGGCACCAACAACCCGAACGGCATCGGCATGCGCGTCACGCACGGCTGCATCCGCATGTATCCGGACGACATCGAGCGCCTGTTCCCGGATGTGCCGGTCAAGACGCCGGTGACGCTGGTCAACCAGACCGCCAAGCTCGGCTGGCAGAACGGCGTGCTGTACCTCGAATACCACTCGCCGCTCGAAGAGGACGAGATTCCGACCCAGCAGCAGATCGACGAGACCGTGCAGCTGATCCATTCCAAGATCGGCGACCGCGTGCCGCTCGTGTCCCCGGACATCGTGCAGACCGTCGTGCGGCAGGCGAGCGGCATGCCGGTGGCGATCTCGCTGCCGGTCGCGATCGACCCCTCGCAGCTGCCGCCGCCGGCGAGCGAGCCGGTGCCGCCGGTCTACGTCCCCGGCCCCGGCGCTCCGGCGCCGCTTGCGCCGCCCGCCCCGCCGGCTCCGGCCCT
>JAFEGB010000064.1 GCA_018240295.1 Pseudomonadota bacterium | reverse complement strand
TGCCCGTTTCCTGCACCGTTGCCGTCATCGCGATTGCTCCTCAGACCGAGGCGCCGTCGTAGTGCGCGACTTCGAGGGCATCGAGGTCGACGCCGTCCAGACAGCGCACGTTGATCGCCAGGCGCTCGACGCCGGCCGGATCGGTGGCCGCGCCGAAGGTGCCGCAGCCGCAGTGCGCGCAGAACTGGTGGCGCACGGTCGCGGAGCCGAAGGTGTAGGTGGCAATGTCGGCTTCCGGCGTCAGCAGCCGCACGTCGCTGCGCGCGACGAACCACAGCAGGTGGCCGCGCCGGCGGCACAGCGAGCAGTTGCATTCGACGACGCGCGTGATGTCGCCGTCGACCTCCCAGGCGATGCGGCCGCAGTGGCACTGGCCGTGGTAGGTGCTCATCGTCCGGTCTCCGTCGGCAGCGCGGACTTGCGCCGTGTCAGACCATAGACCGCACGGCGCGCGCGGGAGGATGCGGGACTTTGCGAAGCGCCGGCCTCAGGGCGCGCCGAGGGCGCCGATCCACAGCGCCGCGGCGGTCAGCGCCCCGTAGAGATTGGTGGCGAGGATGGTCGTGCGGATCGCCGGAGCCAGCTGCGACGGGGTTTCGGCGTGCTCGGCCAGCGCGCGTGCGACCTGGCGCCACAGCGGTGCCAGCACGAACACCGCGAGCGCCGGCCATGGCAGCGCACCACTGGCGACGGCGAGGCACTGCAGCGCGTAGACCGCGCCGATCAGCGCCGGAAACAGCGCCGCCGCCCGCACCGGCCCGAGGCGCACGACCCAGTGGTGCTTGCCGGCGAGCGCATCGGCGCGCCGGTCCGGGAACTGGTTCACGTACAGGATCGCGGTCACCGCCAGCGCGAAGCCGCTGCCGGCGAGCAGCGCGCTCCAGACGAAACCGCCGCGCACGACGCAGTCGGCCCCGGCCGCGACCAGCGCGTAGCAGAGCGCGACGGCCGGCTCGCCGAGCCCGTGCGCATTCAGCGCCAGCGGCCGCGCCGAATAGCCCCAGCCGAGCACGACGCCGAGGAAGCCGATGCCGAACAGCGCCGGCGCACCGCGCACGAGCAGCAGCAGGCCGCCGGCGATGGTCAGCGCGAACAGCGCGAGCGCCAGCACGAGCATCGCGCGCTCGCCGAGCACGCCGTTCTGGATCACGCGCGAACCGCCGGTGAACGGATAGATGCGCTCGGTGTTGGCGGCATCGCTGCCGTTGCGCGCATCGGCCCAGTCGTTGATGACGTTGACGGCGGCGTGGCAGATCAGGGCCAGCAGCAGCCCGGCCAGACTGGCTGCGGGCAGGGCATGGCCGTCGCGCACGGCGGTGCCGAGGCCGATCAGGTACGCAAACAGCGTCACCGTCAGGAACGGCAGGCGCACCGCCTGCAGGCAGCGCAGCGCGAGCGGCGTGCCGGCATCGGCACGGGGTTCGGCGGGAACGGGCGGCATCGGGGGGCATCCGGGAGGCGGGGGCGGAACGCGCCAGTGTACGGGAGCCCGGTGCCGGTTCACGGGGGCGTACACCGCGGTTTCCCGCTGGTTTCCGGCATTTGCACGCCGGATCAGACCCTTCCGCGTCAGGATCGCTATACTGCGCGCCTTTTTTCACAGCCGCCGGCTTACGCCCTCATGACCGATCAGCCCATCCGCATCCGCCGCGCCCTCGTCAGCGTCTCCGACAAGACCGGTATCGTCGACTTCGCCCGCGAACTCGCCGGTTTCGGCGTCGAAATCCTCTCCACCGGCGGCACCGCGAAGCTGCTCGCCGAATCCGGCGTGCCGGTGGTCGAGGTCTCCGACTACACCGGCTTCCCGGAGATGATGGACGGCCGCGTCAAGACGCTGCACCCGAAGGTGCACGGCGGCCTGCTCGGCCGGCGCGGCGTCGATGAGGACGTGATGGCCGAGCACGGCATCCCGCCGATCGACATGGTGGTCGTCAACCTCTACCCGTTCGCGCAGACGGTCGCGAAACCCGGCTGCACGCTGGAGGACGCGATCGAGAACATCGACATCGGCGGCCCGACCATGCTGCGCTCGGCGGCCAAGAACCACGCCGGCGTCACCGTCGTCGTCGATGCCGCCGACTACGGCCGCGTGCTCGATGAACTCAAGGCCCAGGACGGCGCGATCGGCCACGCGCTGCGCTTCGACCTCGCGGTCAAGACCTTCGAGCACACCGCGCGCTACGACGGCATGATCGCCAACTATCTCGGCGCGATGATCGAGCACGGCCGCCCCGAAGGCTTGCCGCGCACCTTCAACGTGCAGTTCCGCAAGGCGCAGGAGATGCGCTACGGCGAGAACCCGCACCAGCACGCTGCCTTCTATGTCGGCCACCACCCGGAGCCGGGTTCGATCAGCTCGGCGCGCCAGCTGCAGGGCAAGGAACTCTCGTACAACAACATCGCCGACACCGATGCCGCGCTCGAATGCGTGAAGCAGTTCGACGCGCCGGCCTGCGTGATCGTCAAGCACGCCAACCCCTGCGGCGTCGCGGTCGGAGCGACGATCCTCGAAGCCTACGAACGCGCGTATGCGACCGACCCCGAATCGGCGTTCGGCGGCATCATCGCCTTCAACCGCGAGCTCGACGCCGCGACCGCGCAGGCCATCGTCGGCCGCCAGTTCGTCGAGGTCATCATCGCGCCGGCCGTGTCCGCCGAAGCGCTGGCGGTCACGCAGGCGAAGCAGAACGTGCGCGTGCTCGACTGCGGCGCGTGGACGGTCACGGCCGTGCCGCGGCTCGACTACAAGCGCGTGACCGGCGGCCTGCTGGTGCAGGATGCCGACCTCGAACTGCACGGCGAGCTGAAGATCGTCACGCAGCGCGCGCCGAGCGACGCCGAGATGCAGGATCTGCTGTTCACGTGGCGGGTCGCGAAGTTCGTGAAGTCCAACGCCATCGTCTACGGCAAGGACAACGCCACGATCGGCGTCGGCGCCGGCCAGATGAGCCGCATCAACAGCGCGCGCATCGCCGCGATCAAGGCCGAGCACGCCGGCCTGCCGGTCGCCGGCTCGGTGATGGCCTCCGACGCCTTCTTCCCGTTCCGCGACGGCCTCGATGCGGCCGCGAAGGCCGGCATCCGCGCCGTGATCCAGCCCGGCGGCTCGATGCGCGACGCCGAAGTCATCGCCGCCGCCGACGAGCACGGCATGGCGATGGTGTTCACCGGCATGCGCCACTTCCGGCACTGATGACCGGCCGGGGCGTCGCGGCCTAGGCTAGGCCGCGACGCCGCCCCGACGAGGACCGCTCCGATGCTCGATTCGCTGACGATCCGGAATTTCCGGCTGTTCGAGGATCTGACGATCGAGCGGCTGGGGCGGGTGAATCTGATCGTCGGCAAGAACAATTCGGGCAAGAGCTGCCTGCTGGAAGCCATTGAACTGCTGGTCAGCGGTTTCAGTCCGCAGGTGGTCTTCGGCATCCTGGAGCGGCGCTGCGAATATCAGGCGCCGCTGACTTCCTCGCGCCCGGAACGTCTGGCGCCGGCCCGCAACAGCGACCCGCATCCGGTTTCAAACCTGTTTTTCGGTCGCAGCCTCGAACACACTTCGATCCGGCTGCAGGCGGACGCCGGGAAAAACCGCATCGACCTGCGCGTCGATGCCGCGTATTACGCGGACAATGATCGCCATCGCCCCGAATATCTCGGCCCGCAGCCCGTGATCGGCGCGGCCAATCGCCGTTTCCTGCAGATTCATCGCCTTGCGGACGGCAATGAATCACCACGGCCCCTGCTGCCCCTCGATCTCGACCTCGCCGAAGCCGTCAGCCATCTGGGCACCTCCGGCGGACCGGCGATCGTGCAGGTGTCCGCCACCGGGCTGTCCGGCGACGATATCGGGCGTTACTGGAATGCACTTGCGCTGCAGCCGCTGCAGCGTCGGGTGGTTGCGGCCCTGACGGCGGTCTTCCCGGAAATCCTCGATGTGACGGTCAACTACGATCCGGACCTCGGGGAATACCTCATCCGGGTGCGACTCGCCGACGGCGGCATCACCACGGTCAATTCGCTGGGTGACGGCGTACGCCGGCTGTTCGGCCTGCTGCTGGCCGTGACTGCAGCCCGCAACGGGTTCCTGCTGATCGACGAAATCGAGATCGGCCTGCACTGGTCGGTACAGCAGGCGCTGTGGCAGTCGCTGTTCACCTTTGCCGAAGACCTGGACGTGCAGGTATTTGCGACGACCCACAGTGAAGATACGGTTTCGGCGTTTGCATCGGTCTGGAGCGGGCACGAAGATGCCGGTGCCTTTCACCGCCTGCAGCAGCATCCAAAAACCAGAAAGGCCACGATTCACACGTATGAACTGGAAACGCTGTCCGGTTCGCTCGAAACCGACAGCGAGGTGCGCTGAATGACGCGCTGGCAAGACGAGCGGAGCAAAAGGAACTGGCTGCGCCAGGGAGATGCCACGAAGATACTGCTGGTCGAAGGTCAGGATGATGCACATTCGATCATCGCCCTCTGCGAAGCGCACGACCTGGCCGACGGGCTGTTTTCATTCTTCGTCTGCGACAGCGTTTCGAAGGCGCTTGCCAAGCTGGACTTCCTGATCTCCGACGCCGAACCAAGAACCGCTGTCGGCATCGTCGTCGATGCCGATGAGGCCGGCACGGCAGCACGGTGGGACGCCATCCGCAGCAAGCCGGAAATCCGCCGCCATTACTCTCTGCCGCCTGCTCCGGATGCAGAGGGCACGATTGTTCCGGGTACGGACGTATTGCCAGCGCTCGGCGTCTGGCTGATGCCCGACAACGTCAACCCCGGCATGCTCGAAGACTTCCTGCTGCATCTGGCACACCCGGACGGCATCGCCGCCGCCCGCGATACCGTGGCCGGCGTGCGCGGCCAGCCCTGGGCACCGTTTCGCGACGTGCATCACAGCAAGGCCGTCATCCATACCTGGCTCGCGTGGCAGGACGAACCGGGCAAACCGCTCGGCCAGTCGATCACCAGCCACGCGCTGCGTCCGCATACTCCCATCGCCCTTTCCTTCACCGACTGGCTCAAGAGGCTCTTCAACGCATGAACGTCCTGATCATCGGCGGCGGTGGCCGCGAGCACGCGCTGGCCTGGAAGGTCGCGCAGAGCGGTCGCGTCAAGAACGTGTTCGTCGCGCCCGGCAACGCCGGCACCGCACACGAGGCCAAGTGCACGAACGTGCCGGTCGCGGCCGACGACGTGGCCGGGCTGCTGGCCTTCGCGCGCGACAACCACGCCGGCCTCACCATCGTCGGCCCCGAAGCGCCGCTGGTGCTCGGCATCGTCGATGCCTTCCGGGCCGCCGGCCTCAAGTGCTTCGGCCCGACGCAGGGCGCCGCCCAGCTCGAAGGCTCGAAGGCGTTCACGAAGGACTTCCTCGCCCGCCACAACATCCCGACCGCCGCCTACGGCGTGTTCACCGAACTCGAACCGGCACTTGCGTACCTGCGCGAGCGCGGCGCGCCGATCGTCGTCAAGGCCGACGGGCTCGCCGCCGGCAAGGGCGTGATCGTCGCGCAGACGCTCGAAGTCGCCGAGGCCGCCGTGCACGACATGCTCGCCGGCAACGCCTTCGGCAGCGCCGGCAGCCGCGTGGTCATCGAGGAATTCCTGAGCGGCGAGGAAGCGAGCTTCATCGTCATGGTCGACGGCGAGCACGTGCTGCCGATGGCCACCAGCCAGGACCACAAGGCGCGCGACAACGGCGACCAGGGGCCGAACACCGGCGGCATGGGCGCGTACTCGCCGGCCCCGGTGGTGACGCCGGCGGTGTTCGACCGGGCGATGAGCGAGGTCATCCTGCCGACCGTGCGCGGCATGGCCGCCGAAGGCCATCCGTACACCGGCTTCCTGTACGCCGGCCTGATGATCGCCGCCGACGGCACGCCGAAGGTGCTCGAATACAACTGCCGCTTCGGCGATCCGGAAACGCAGCCGATCCTGATGCGGCTGCGCTCCGACCTCGTCGACCTCTGCGAAACCGCGCTGGCCGGGCAGCTCCACGAAGTCGACACCGAATGGGACCCGCGCCCGGCGGTCGGCGTGGTCATGGCCGCCGGCGGCTACCCGGACGCCTACCGCAAGGGCGATGCGATCCTCGGCCTGCCCGAGTCCGAAATCGAGGACGCCAAGTTCTTCCACGCCGGCACGACGCTCGCCGACGACGGCCGGGCAGTCACGAGCGGCGGCCGCGTGCTGTGCGCAACCGCCCTCGGCGACACGGTCGCCGACGCCCAGACCGCCGCCTACAACCTCGCCAAGCGCGTGTACTGGGACGGCGTCTACTACCGCACCGACATCGGCTGGCGGGCGATCGCGCGGGAGCGCAAGAAGGGGGGCGGGAGGAAACGCTGAGCGGCAAACTTCCGGAATGCACTGACGCCGCCCCACTGCCTTTTTGGCAGCGGGTGGCGCCGGATCGGCGCAGGAAGCCCTATCGTCCGTCAGCCCTCATGAGCGGCGAAACCGCGGACTGGTGCACCGCCCGGGTGCCGCCGCAGGTCCCGCCGCCTGTCCTGACCGGCCCCGGACAAACATCCGTCGGGCGCAGTGATCCGGGTGAAACCCGACCCGGCCACGGCAGCGCGCATCCGCGCATGCCGATGACTGCATGACATCAATGCCGTGCCCGGCCGGGAGCGGCATGCTTGCACTTTCTGCCAGGGATCGACTGACAAATGCTTGCTTTCATTCTTTCACTGACCTTGCCTCCACAGCTGGTACTAGGGGCAGTCCTCGGCCTTTTCGTGTGGTTCGTACTTCGTTACTGGCTGCCCGCTATCGGCATCTCCAGACGTCTGAAGCGCACCAGCGCCGAGATCACGGCGCTACCCCGGGACAGCGTCGGTAACGGGAAGATGGAAGCCGTGTTCATGCGCAGCCGTCGATTGCAGCACGCGTGGTCTGAATATGCGGAAACGCTGCATGCCCAGTACGACACGGTCGAGGGTGAACGGCGACTCGTGAAGCTGCGGGCCACGGTGCCGGCCGAAGTGTTCTTCAGTCCGGGCACACTGGTCGATACGCCGCTCAGGACCGAGTTTTTCAAGCATCTGCCCGGCATCCTGACCGGCATCGGCAT
>JAFEGB010000063.1 GCA_018240295.1 Pseudomonadota bacterium | reverse complement strand
CGCCGGGCCGGCCGGCAGGGGCCGGCCGTTCAGCGGTGCGGCGCATCGCTTCCGGGCCGGTAGACCGCCGCGGCCCTTCTTCGTCGCGCCCGGGATCGCAACATAGCGCGCGCCGACGCATGCCGCGCACCGGCGGGCGTCTCCGCAGTTCTCGCGTTCCCGATATCCGCCGCACGCCCTTCATCGCCGAAGCAAGACTGACCCGGCCCCCGGAACCCGACCACCAAGCAGCCCGCTCACCCGAAGCGCGGCTCCTGCTGCGCCAGCTCTGCCTCGAAGGCCGTGAAGTCCGTGATCGGGGCGCTGCACTGGGTGCCGGTGCAGAGATACGCGACCGGGCCGTCGGCGCGGGCGCTGCGCAGGGCCAGCGCCTCGGGCAGGTCGGCGGCGTCGTCCGGAATCGCGATCGTCACGCGCTGCGCGGCGTAGCGGCCGCTGCTGCGCTGCTGCCAGCGTTGCAGCGCCTCGCCCGTGCCGCGCAGCACGACCGTCGTGCCGGGGCGGAAGTATTCCTCCAGCGCCCCGAGCAGCGTCGTCGTGCCGAGCGGGTGGCTCTCGATGCCCGGCCAGGCCCACTTCAGCACCTTCTCGGCCGCGACCAGATACGGGATGCGGTTCAGCAGCCGCCCGAGCACGAGCAGTGCGCGCGCGGCAACGCCGTTGGGCCCGGGCAGCGCGTCGTCCCACAGCGGTTTCGGCCGCGCGATCAGGGTTTCGCCATCGACCGGCGTGTAGTGGAAGCCGCCCTTCTTCGGATCGGCGAAGCGGTCGAGCAGCTGATCGGCGAGCGCCTGCGCAAAGTGCAGATCATCCGGCTGCCAGCGGCACTGCAGCAGTTCGAGCGTCGCATCGAGCAGGTAGGCGTGATCGTCGAGGAAGGCCGGCTGATACGCCTCGCCGTCCTTGCAGACCGCGTACAGCCGGCCCTCGCGCCAGCAGTGTTCGCGCAGGAAGGCGTGTGCATCGGCGGCGAGCGCGATCCAGTCCGCCCGCCCGTGCAGGCGGCCGGCGCGGGCGAGCGCGCCGATCAGCAGCGCATTCCAGGCCGTCAGGATCTTCTCGTCGCGATGCGGGTAGACGCGCGCCGCACGCACGGCGAGCAGGCGGGCGCGGATGGCATCGAGGCGCGCATCGACCGCAGCCGCATCGAGCCCGAAGCCGGCCGCGACCTCGACCGGCAGCCGGCGCACGCCGAGGTGCCAGCAGCCTTCGAAGTTCGGCGCCCCGTCGAGCCCCCAGACGGCAGCGGCGAGCGCGTAGTCGCCGGCCGGCAGCGCGGCGCGGATTTCGTCCGGTGTCCACACGTAGTAACGGCCTTCGTGGCCTTCGGAATCGGCGTCGAGCGTCGCGTAGAAGCCGCCTTCGGGGGCGCGCAGTTCGCGGGCGAGGAATCCGATGCTGGCGGCCAGCACGCCGCCGCCTTCGGGCAGCAGGCCGGCGGCCACGGCATCGCCGAGCAGGCCGAGCAGCGCGGCCTGGTCGTAGAGCATCTTCTCGAAGTGCGGAATCTCCCAGCGCGCATCGACGCTGTAGCGGAAGAAGCCGCCGCCGATCTGGTCGTACAGCCCGCGCGTCGTCATCGACGCCAGCGCCAGACGCACGGCGGCCTCGACCTGCGTGTCGGGCGTGCCGGCGAGCCGGGCGCCGGCGGCGATGCGCAGCAGCCGCGCGAACAGCTCGGCCTGCGGGAATTTCGGCGCGCTGCCGAACCCGCCGTTCTCCGCATCCAGCTTGTCGAGGATCGCACCGCGCACCTCTTCGAGCGGCGCCGGATTGGCGGCATAGCCGGTGACACCGGCCTTCGGCCCGCCACTGCGCAGCGCCGGCCCGAGTTGCGCGTTCTGCGAACGCACGTCCTCACGCCGCTCGTGCCAGACCGCGGCCAGCCGTTCGAGCAGTTCCGGAAAGCCCGGCAGGTTGTGGCGCGGCGTCTTCGGAAAATACGTGCCGCTGAAATACGGCATGTGATCGTCGGGCGTCAGCACCACGTTCAACGGCCAGCCGCCCGGCCGGCCGTTCAGCAACTGGTGCGCCTGCTGGTAAATCCGGTCGAGATCGGGCCGCTCCTCGCGATCGACCTTGATGTTGACGAACAGCCGGTTCATGACCGCGGCCACGCCTGCGTCCTCGAAGGATTCGTGCGCCATGACATGGCACCAGTGACACGCCGAATAACCGATCGACAACAGGATCGGCTTGTCCTCGGCCGCGGCTTTCGCAAGCGCTTCGGGGCCCCACGGATACCAGTCGACGGGGTTGTCGGCGTGCTGGTGGAGGTAGGGGGATTTTTCGGAGGCGAGGCGGTTGGGCATGGGGGGCCTGCGGGTCATTGCGGTTGGATGCGGCGGACTTCGAGTTTCAGTTCACCGCGGGCGGCGCGGGCTTCGAGGGGGGAAAGATCGGCGTCTGCAGGTGCTTGAATATTGACGTACTTCAGATTCGGCAATCCAAACAAAGGGGAATAGTCGGTAACTGCATCACACCGGACAAAGACGGCTTTAAGATTGATCAGACTGGCAAGAGGAGTCAGATCATCCACGGACATACTAATTAAAACTAGCTGACTCAATTTCGAAAAACTGCATAGATCCATCAGATTTTTAATTTGACAATGCATTAATT
>JAFEGB010000062.1 GCA_018240295.1 Pseudomonadota bacterium | reverse complement strand
CGTTCCAGCTCCCGGATGCGCTGCGCCTCGGCCGTCGTCTGCCCCTCGCACTGCCCGCTGTCGCGGCTGCGCCTGGCGTACCCAGGGGTGCCGCGTCTCGGCCGTGCAGCCGATCTTCGCCGCGATCGACACGATCGCTGCCCACTGCGAGTCGTGCTGCCCCTGCGCCTCCGCGACCATGCGCACGGCGCGCTCCTGAACCTCGGGCGAAAACTTCATTGATGCTTTCATGGCTCCATCCTCTCAAAGGGGGAGCAACCTCCACGAAACCCGGGGTGGTTCAGGTGTTAAGTTGTCGAGGTGTACGAAGCAATCCCCCGCCCGCCCGGAGTCCGAACATGCACCTGACCGCAGTACTCACCCCCGCCGAGGAAGGCGGCTACATCGCGCTGAATCCGGAAACCGGCACCACCACGCAGGGCGAATCGGTCGAGGAAGCGCTGGTGAACCTGCGTGAAGCGACGGCGCTGTTTCTCGAAGAATTTCCTGGCGGCGCGGGTGCTCAGCCGCTGATCACGTTCTTCACGATTCCAGAACCGTCGCATGCCTAAGCTGCCGCGCATCTCCGGCACCGAAGCCGCGCGGGCACTGGAACGACTGGGGTTCGTAGCGGTACGCCAGAACGGCAGCCACCTGGTCATGCGCCGCGGCAACCGCGGTTGCGTGATGCCCCTGCATACCGAACTCAAGATTGGCACGCTGGCCGGCGTGCTGCGTCAGGCCGATGTCGCGGCTGAAGATTTCATCGACGCGCTGCGCGCTTGACGATTCCGCCGAGAGCAGCAGGTGCAGGGCGGGTTTGGTGCAGCGCGATGCATTGCGCATCAATGCCCATCGAAATCAACCGCGCGCCGTAATCCGGTTTCCGGGCAACGAGCTATCCAGCCCCTGGCAAGCTCACACCAGCGTGCGCGCCATCACCAGCGCATCCTCGCGCCCGATCGCGGCCGGGTAATAACCGCGGCGGGTGCCGACCTCGCAGAAGCCTTCGTCGAGGTACAGCGCCACGGCCTGCACGTTCGACGGCCGCACTTCGAGGAACATGATGTCGGCGCCGAGCGCGACCGCCTGCCGGCAGACGTAGCGCAGCAGCGCCCGGCCGCGGCCGCCGCCCTGATGGCGCGGTGCGACCGCGAGATTCAGCAGGTGTGCCTCGCCGACTGCGACCGTGATCATCGCGTAGGCGACCACACCGCGGCTGTCCTCCTGCACGTAGCCGTGATAACCGCTGCGCAGGCAGTCGCGGAAGATGCCTTCGGTCCACGGATAGGCGTAGGCGATCTCCTCGACGCCGATCACGGCCGGCACGTCGGCAATCGTCATCGGCCGCACCGGCAGCTCGGGACGCACGCAGGCATTCATCAACGACTCCAGGCAGCAGGGTTCAGGACGCATCGGGGCCGCAGTCCGGTGCGGCGCGACCTTCGAGCACGTCGAGCACGCGTTCGAGGTCATCGAGACTCTTGCCCTTCTCGGCCGGCGAGCGCAGCAGATACGCAGGGTGATAGGTGACGAGCAGCGGGATCGCGGCCGGCCCGTAGCGGTGCCAGCGCCCGCGCAGCCTGCCGACCTGCGTCTGCGTGGCCAGCAGCTCGTGCGCCGGGATGCGACCGAGCGCGACGATCAGCTCGGGTCCGACCAGCGCGATCTGGCGGTCGAGATGCGCGCGGCAGGCGAGCGCCTCGGCCGGCAGCGGATCGCGGTTCTGCGGCGGCCGGCACTTCAGCACGTTGGCGATGTAGACCTCGGCGCGGCTCAGGCCGATCGCGCGCAGCATCTCGTTCAGCAGCTTGCCGGCCTCGCCGACGAAGGGCTCGCCCTGCAGGTCCTCGTCGCGCCCCGGGGCCTCGCCGACCAGCATCAGCCGCGCCCTGCGATCGCCGGTGCCGAACACCGTGCGCGTGCGCGTGCGGCACAGCGGGCAGGCGCTGCAGCCGGCGACCGTGCTGGCGAGTTCGTCCCAGTCCATGCCGAGGATGCGCGCGCGCCGGTCGTCGGCCGGCGGCGGCGCATCGGCCGGGGCATCGTCGTCGTGCACGTCTGCAGACATTGCGGCCCACTGCGCATAGTCGGTCCAGTCGTCCCCGCCCCCGCCGGCATCGATGGCTTCGTCGGCGGCTGCAGACGGCGGGACGGGTGCTGTCGCGGCGGCTTGCGCGCGCGGGCGCGGCGGTGCGGACGGTGGCGGATCGGTTTCGGGTGGCAGCCAGTCGTCGATGTCGGCCGGCACCGGGGTGGCCGGCGGCGGACGCATGGGCCGCAGCGCCGGCGCAGGCTCTGCAACGGCGGGGGCAGGAGGCGGTTCGATCGCTTCGGCGGCGAGGGCCGGCCGCGCGGGGGACGCGGGACGGGCCCGCGGCGGTGCGGGCAGCGGCAGCGGCAGCGGCTCGACGGCATCGGCATCTGCATCCGGAAGCTGCAGTCGCTGCGCCTCGTCGCCGGCAGGCGCTGCCCTGCGGGTTTCCACGCCGGCGGGCAGCGCCGGCGGACCCTCAGGCGCCTGCTGCGCGGCGGCGGGGTCCGGCTCGAAGGGCGGCCCGGACAGCGGCTGTGCGTCCGCCGGCACCGGCTGCGCTGCACCCG
>JAFEGB010000061.1 GCA_018240295.1 Pseudomonadota bacterium | reverse complement strand
CGGTCGATGCGCCAGCCCGGCAGGCGCCCGAGCGCGACGACGACGTAGGTCAGCAGGAAGATCGGCAGCGCGAGTTCGGGCATGGTCGGGATGGCGGGTGGCGGGGGCGGCGCATCATCGCTGATGCAGCGGGCGTTGGTGATCGCTGAAGACGCGGTTCAGAATGCGGACCTCCACCGATGATCGGTGAGAGAAGGTCGTCAAAACCTGCAAGACCCTGCAAGACCCTGATCCGGTGGTTGTTTTGCATCCTTCCCCCTCTGGGCACGGGTATCTGCACAAGTCAGCGGTTCCGCGGGCCGGACGGATCGACCACCACCAACGGCCGGGCGTCGATCTCCCCTCTCCCCTTGCGGGAGAGGGGCCGGGGGAGAGGGGGAGGCACCGGCACTGCGCCCGGACCTTGCCCCCCTCTCCCCAACCCCTCCCCCGCGAGGGGGGAGGGGCTTGTTCATCAAGGTCTTGCCATCGTTCTGATCCGTCCGCGCTGTCCGGACAAGTCCGGGAGCCGATGCTGCAAATTGTGCAGATACCCATGTGCCCGGAGGGGATGGGCTGAAACGCATGATTTGGCAATGTTTTCTGGAAACCCGCCGACTGCCTCGCGCGCCTGACGGAGATACCGGAATGAGCCACTTCGCCCTGAGCGTGCCGGATTCCCTGTTCGCCGAGGTCCGACGACTGGCCGGGCAGGATCACACCTCGCTGAACCAGTTCATCGTCGCCGCGATTGCCGAAAAGGTGTCAGCCCTTGAGACTGCGCGCTTTCTGGCCGAACGCGGCCAGAAAGCTGACTGGTCCGCCTACTCCCATGCGCTCGCGTCCGCAGCCGATCACCCTGCCCGCGCGGACGATGAACTGCCGCCACACGACTGACCTTCCGGTTCCGGTCGCATCTGCCTGAAAGCCATCCCCATGCTCAAGCTCCAGTCCCTGACCCTGCGCCGCGGCACCCGGCCGCTGTTCGAGCAGGTGTCGCTGACGATCTTCCCCGGCCAGCGCGTCGGCGTGACCGGTGCCAACGGCACCGGCAAGTCCTCGCTGTTCGCGCTGCTGCGCGGCGAGCTGCATGCCGACTCGGGCGACGTGCAGATGCCGCCGAAGTGGGTGATCGCACACGTCGCGCAGGAAACGCCGGGCGTCGACAGCGCGGCGATCGACTACGCGCTCGATGGCGATGCCGAGCTGCGCGAGGTCGAGGCCGCACTCGCCGCCGCCGAGGCCGACCCGGAGCATTGCGGGCTGAAGCTCGGCGAGCTGCATGCGCGCTACGAGGCAATCGGCGGCTGGGGGGCGCGCGTGCGTGCCGCGCAACTGCTCGCCGGCCTCGGTTTCCGGCAGGAAGAGCTGACGCGGCCGGTGGCGAGCTTCTCCGGTGGCTGGCGCATGCGCCTGAACCTGGCGCGCGCGCTGATGTGCCGCTCCGATCTGCTGCTGCTCGACGAGCCGACCAATCATCTCGACCTCGACGCAGTGATCTGGCTCGAAGGCTGGCTGCGTGCCTATCCGGGCACGCTGCTTTTGATCTCGCACGATCGCGATTTCCTCGACAACGTCGTCGATGGCATCGCCCATATCGAGCAGCTCGGCATCACGCTGTATCCGGGCAACTACGCGGCCTTCGAACGCCAGCGCGCCGAGAAGCTCGCGCAGCAGCAGCTCGCCTTCGAGAAGCAGCAGCGCGAGATTGCGCACCTGCAGAAGTTCATCGACCGCTTCCGCGCCCAGGCCACCAAGGCGCGGCAGGCGCAGTCGCGCATCAAGGCGCTCGATCGCATGGAGCTGATCAGTGCCGCGCACGTCGATTCGCCGTTCGGCTTCGAATTCGCGCCGCCGAAGTCGATGCCGCATCCGTTGCTCGCGCTCGACGAAGCCTGCGTCGCGTATGGCGACACGCCCATCCTCTCCGGGCTGAATCTCGACATTCAGCCCGGCACGCGCCTCGGCCTGCTCGGGCCGAACGGTGCCGGCAAATCGACGCTGATCAAGCTGCTGGCCGGGCGTTTGCCGCTCGCCAGCGGGGTACGCCGCGAAGGTCAGGGCCTCGCGATCGGTTACTTCGCGCAGCACCAGCTCGAAGAACTGCGCCCGGAACGCACGGCCGTGCAGCATGTGCAGGCGCTGTCGCCGAACGTCTCCGAGCAGGACATCCGCAACTTCCTCGGCGGCTTCGACTTCCGCGGCGAGCGCGCGCTGGAGCCGATCGAACCGTTCTCGGGCGGCGAGAAGGCGCGTCTCGCGCTGGCGCTGATCGTCTGGCAGCGCCCGAACCTGCTGCTGCTCGATGAGCCGACCAATCACCTCGATCTCGACATGCGCCACGCGCTGAACGTCGCGCTGCAGGACTACGAAGGCGCGCTGATCGTGGTTTCGCACGATCGCCACCTGCTGCGCACGACTACCGACGCCTTTTTGATCGTCGGCCACGGCCGCGCCCGGCCCTTCGACGGCGATCTCGACGATTACCGCGACTGGCTCGCCGAACGCGAGAAGGCCGCGCGCACCGCGCAGTCCGCTCAGGAAGATGCGCAGTCGAAAGCCGCCGGTGGCCCGAGCGCGGCCGAAAAGCGCGAACAGAAACGCGCAGACGCCGAATCCCGCCAGCGCCTCGCGCAACTGCGCAAGCCCGTCGAGCGCGAACTGGCGAAGGTCGAAAAGACGATGGAGAAGCTCAACGCCGAGAAGGCGACGCTCGAAACCGCCCTCGCCGATCCGGGCCTCTATGCCGAGGCGCAGAAGACGAAGCTGCGCGATGCACTGGCCCGGCAGGCGACGCTCGCGCGCGAACTCGAAACCGCCGAGGAACGCTGGCTGGAACTGCAGGAGGAGATCGAGGCGATCAATGCGCGGGGCTGATACCGATCACACGTAAACGCATGGTGTTTCTCCCCCTCTCCCCAACCCCTCTCCCGCGAGGGGCGAGGGGCTGAACAGCGAAGCGTTCTGATGTGATCGGTATTACGTCAGCTCGTCCCCGCATCCGCCTTCTCCTTCGCTTTCTCCGCCTGCTCGGCCAGCGCCCAGGCGATGTGCTCGTTCACGACCTCGCCACAGCGCCCGGCGCGTGCTGCGAGCGCAGCTACGACCTCATGCGAAGCCGGCGCATTGCCAAGCGCCACGGCCAGATTGCGCAGCCAGCGGCCGTAGCCGAGCCGGCGCAGCGCCATGCCTTCGCTGCGCGCAAGCCAGGTCGCCTCGTCCCAGCCGAACAGCTCGACCACGCCGGCGCCATCCAGACCGTGACGCGGGCGGAAGTCCGGCTCGATGGCCGGCTGCGCGTGGCGGTTCCACGGGCAGAACAGCTGGCAGTCGTCGCAGCCCATGATGCGGTTGCCGAAGGCGCGCCGGAATTCGGTCGGGATCGGGCCGTGATGCTCGATGCTCAGGTACGAAAGACACCGGCGCGCATCGACGACGTAGGGCGCGACGATCGCCTGCGTCGGGCAGACGTCGATGCAGGCCGTGCAGCGTCCGCAGTGCGCGCGCTGCGGGGCATCGACCGGCAGCGGCAGCGCCATGCACAGCTCACCGAGCAGGAACCACGAGCCGTCGCGCGCGAGCAGGTTGGAATGCTTGCCGACCCAGCCGAGGCCGGCGCGCGCGGCCAGCGGCTTTTCGAGGATCGGCGCCGAATCCGCGAAAGCCCGATGCACGAACGGTCCGGTCACGGCCTCGATGCGCTGCGCGAGCCGCGCCAGCCGCGGACGCACGATGCGGTGGTAGTCGCGCCCGAGTGCGTAGCGGGCGACGTAGGCGCGCGTGCCGTCGGCGAGCACGGTTCCGGCATCGGCCGCCCCGGCCCCGGGCCAGTAGTCGATGCGCGCCGACAGCACGCGCAAGGTGCCGGGCACGAGTTCGGCCGGCCGCGCCCGCAGCGTGCCGTGACGGGCCATGTAGTCCATGTCGCCGTGAAAACCGGCGGCCAGCCAGTCCAGCAGCCGCTGCTCGTCCGCGCCGAGATCGACGCCGCTGATGCCGGTCGCCGTGAAGCCGAGCTCGCGCGCCCAGGTGCGGATGTCTGCCGCGAGCGCCGCCCAGCCGGCCGGCGTCTGCGGCGCTGCGGGTACGGGCGGGGGGGAAGGCTCGGTCACGGACGGGCCTGCGGCTGGCGGCACACGGGGCGGAAGGCTATTGTGCCCGAACCCGAAATACTGCAATGCGGCATGAGGCCATGAAGTTACCCGACGACCGCCTGCCCGAACGTCTCTACAGCGCCGCCTCGGTCCGCGAGATGGACCGTGCCAGCATCCAGGACCACAACCTCCCCGGTTACCTGCTGATGACGCGGGCCGCCGAGGCCTGCGTGCAGGCGCTGTACCAGCACTGGCCGCAGCCTGCGCGCGCCGCGATCATCTGCGGCGGCGGCAACAACGGCGGCGACGGCTACGTGCTCGCGCGCCTGCTCATCGAGCGGGGCGTCGCGGTCGAGGCGCTGTGGCTGCTGCCGCCGGAGCGGCTCAAGGGCGATGCGGCGATGGCGCTGCGCGATGCGGTCGCGGCCGACGTGCCGGTGCGGCCGTTCAGCACCGAGCGGCTGGCGCGCTGCGACCTGATCGTCGATGCGCTGCTCGGCACCGGCCTGGAGCGGCCGGTCGAAGGCGAATTCCTGAGCGCGATCCGCGCGATCAACGCCGCACGCGCCGCCGGTGCCGGCGTGCTGGCGATCGACCTGCCCTCGGGACTCGCTGCCGATACCGGCTGCGTGCTCGGCGAGGCGGCCGTGATTGCCGATGCAACCGTCAGCTTCATCGGCCTGAAGGCCGGCCTCGTCACCGGTGCCGGTCCGGCGCACGCCGGCACGCTGCACTTCGCCGATCTCGGCGCCCCGGCGGCCGTGATCGCCGCGGCGCCGGTCAAGGCGCTGCGCTACAGCGCTGCCGATCGCGGCGCGCTGCTCGGACCGCGCGCACGCACGGCGCACAAGGGCGACTTCGGCCACGTGCTCGTCATCGGCGGCGATGCCGGCATGGGCGGAGCCGTGAAGCTCTGCTCGGAGGCGGCCCTGCGCAGCGGCGCCGGGCTGGTCAGCTGCGCGACCCATCCGGGACACGCCAGCCATCTGCTGTCGGGCCGGCCGGAGATCATGTTCCGGAGCGTGGGCAGTGCCGAGGCGCTCGCGTCGATGCTCGGGCGCGCCAGCGTGCTCGCCGTCGGCCCCGGACTCGGACGCAGCGAATGGGGGCGTGGCCTCTGGAAGGCGGCGCTCGCCACCGCGCTGCCGCTGGTGCTCGATGCCGACGGCCTGAACCTGCTCGCCGATGCCCCGTCCCGGCGCGATCACTGGGTGCTGACCCCGCATCCGGCCGAAGCCGCGCGCCTGCTCGGCTGCAGCACCGCCGAAGTCCAGTCCAACCGCTTCGCCTCGGCCGAAGCACTCGCCGAGCGCTTCGGCGGCGTCGCGGTGCTCAAGGGCGCCGGCAGCGTCATCGCCTCGGCCCGCCCCGAGGACGGCGTGCCGGTCGTGATCGCTGCCGGCAACCCCGGCATGGCGAGCGGCGGCATGGGCGACGTGCTGACCGGCATCATCGCCGCGCTGCTTGCGCAGGGGCTCACGGCCTTCGACGCGGCGCGCCTCGGCGCCTGGCTGCACGCCAAGGCCGCCGATCTGGCCGTGCAGGCCGGCGGCGAGCGCGGCCTGATCGCCGGCGACCTGTTCATCCCGCTGCGCCGGCTCGTGAATCCGTGAGTGCGGCCGCCCCCCGCGCGCTGCCGCTGGCCGACCCCGCCGCAACCGCCCGCCTCGGCGCGGCGCTGGCCGCGGCGCTGCCGGCGCACGGCGGTCTGATCGTCCATCTGTACGGCGAACTCGGGGCCGGCAAGACGACGCTGGTGCGCAGCCTCCTGCACGCGCTCGGTCATCACGGCGCGGTGCGCAGCCCCACCTACGCGCTGGTCGAGCCGTACACGCTGGCCCGCGGACCGGCGTATCACTTCGATCTGTACCGGCTCGCCGATCCCGAGGAACTCGAATACATCGGCATCCGCGACTTCCTCGATGCCGATGCGCTGCTGCTGATCGAATGGCCGCAGCGCGGCGGCGGCTTCGTGCCGGCGGCCGATCTCGTCGTGCAGCTCGATCACGCCGGCACGCAGCGGCACGCGACGCTCACGGCTGCAAGCGCGACCGGGCAGGCGCTGCTGACGGCGCTGGAGCTGCCCGCCGCGCAGGTCTGATGCCGGTCGCACGCATCGCGCGTGCATGTCGGGTTTCCCCGTCGTCCCGGACCTTCCTGCACGAAGAATGAAGCTCTGAAGCGCGTGTATTCCTGCGTGACCGGCACGAAACGCAACGACTATCACTGTCGCAACAACCGAATGCAGAAAAGCCACAGCTTGCCCTGCAGATACGTGTCGTGCGTGTCATACTCCTGCGTATCTTTTCTGCCGCCCGTACACGCCCACGCCGATGCGCTCGTCCATCCGTCGTCTGGCCGTCCTCTGCCTGTCTCTCATCGCCGGTGCCGCCCTTGCAGCGCCGCAGGTGCGGGATGCGCGCGTCGCCGAAGCGCGCGATCGCGTGCAGCTGATCCTCGATCTGTCGGAACCGGCGCGCTACACGACGTATTTCGTCGACCAGCCGCCGCAGGTCGTCATCGACCTGCCCGACGCCGAGCCTTCCGATGCGCTGAAGGATCGCAGCTACTTCGGCAAGTCGAAGGCCATCCGCAGCATCCGCGGCGGCAAGCGCCAGGACGGCGGCATCCGGCTGATCGTGCGGCTCGACCAGCCGGCGCGACCGTCGACCTGGCTGATCCCGGCGGCCGACGGCAAGCCGGACCGGCTGGTGATCGAGATGCCGGCCGGCAAGGCGCAGGCACGCGGCGAGCGGCTGCCCGACATCGACTTCGAAAGCTCGCCGCGCACCGCCGGCCGGCCGGCCGAGCGGGCACCGCAGCGGCTGGCACGCGCCGTGCGCCGCGACATCGTCATCGCCATCGACCCCGGCCACGGCGGCAAGGACACCGGCGCGATCGGCCTGCGCGACGTGCGCGAGAAGGACGTCGTGCTCGCGATCGGCCGGCGGCTGGCGACGCTGATCGACCGCGAACCGGGCATGCGCGCGGTGATGACCCGCCGCGGCGACACCTTCCTGCCCCTGCGCTCGCGCATGAGCGTCGCACGCAAGCAGAAGGCTGATCTCTTCATCTCGATCCACGCCGACTCGGCCCCGAACGGCTCGCTCGCCAGCGGCTCGTCGGTGTACGTGCTGTCGACGCGCGGCGCATCGAGCGAGGCGGCGCGCTGGCTCGCCGATCGCGAGAACGCCTCCGACATGGCCGGCGGCCTGCGGCTGGCGGCCGCGCACGATCGCGAGATCGCCTCGGTGCTGCTCGACATGTCGCAGGGCGCGTCGATGGAATCGAGCCTCGACCTCGGCAAGCGCGTGCTCAATCAGCTCGATCACATCGGTCCGCTGCACTCGAACAGCGTCGAGCGCGCCGCCTTCGCGGTGCTGAAATCCCCGGACATTCCGTCGATCCTGATCGAGACCGCATACCTGTCGAATCCGGCCGAGGAATCGCGGCTCGCGAGCGACGAAGGCCAGCGCCAGCTCGCGCAGGCGATCATGGACGGCATCCGCGGCTATTACCGCAACCGCCTGCCGCACAGCGTCATGGTTGCCGATACCGACAATGCCCCGCGCGGCCGTGCCGGCACCGATCGGGACGACGATGGCGATGCCGCTCCAGCTGCCCGGCCGGCGGTCGCCCGCGCTGTCAGCAAACCCGAAGCCCGCAAGGACACGCTGCCGAAACTGACGCTGACCAGCTCCGGCCAGGAATCCCGGGCCGGCAAGGCCAAGGTCAAGCCCGATGCCGGCGCCAAGCCCGCGAGCCGCAACACGCCGGCCCCTGCCGCCCGCCCGGCCAGCGCCCGGCCGGCGGTCGCGCAGAGCAGCGCCAGTGCCGCAGCGCGCAACCACGTCGTGCAGCGCGGCGAATCGCTGCAGGACATCGCCCGCCAGTACCGGCTGCCGGTCACGCGCCTGCTGGCGATGAACCGCCTGCCGTCGAACCAGCTGCGCGTGCCGGCCGGCACGACGCTGGTGGTGCCGGGCAGCTGAGCCCGCGGTTCCGGCGACGATGCCGCAGCTGTAGCCGCCGGACAGACAGCGCCTGTCTGCACCTGCCGCGCTGACGACTGCACCATCGGTTCCCGAACTTGTCCGGACCGCGCGGACGGATCAGAACGACGACAAGACGTTGATGAAAAAGCCCATCGCTCCTTTCCCACAAGGGGCGAGGGGAGATCGACGCCCGGCCGTTGGTGGTGGTCGATCCATACTGCCCACGGAACCGCTGACTTGTGCAGATACCGATGCGTCGCCGGAGCCAGTCCGGATCTTTCAGATCCGCATGGCTCCGGACAGCAGCGGGTTCCCGGCAAACAGCTCCGCCATCCACTCGATGAAGGCCCGCAGCGCCCGTGCGCCGTGACGCTGCTGCGGGTACAGCGCGCAGACCGCCAGCGGCGCCGGACGGAATGCCGGCAACAGCGTGCGCAGCCGGCCGGCGGCGATCGGCGCGGCTGTGTCGTACACCGGCACCTGCGCCAGCCCCAGCCCGGCGATGCAGGCAGCGCGATAGGCATCGGCATTGTCGACGCTCAGGCGGCTCTGCATCGGCAGGCTGCGCTCGCGGCCGTCGGCATCGACGTACAGCCACTCCTGCGCTTCCTCGTCCGGCGCCGCGCGGTAGCCGATCACGTAATGCCCGGCGAGTGCCGCCAGATCCGCCGGCTCGCCATAGCGTTCGAGATAGGCCGGTGCGGCAATGTTGACCTGCGCGAGCGTCCCGAGCCGGCGCTGCACGCAGCGTTCGTCCGCCGGTCCGCCGACGCGGATCACCACATCCAGCCCTTCGCGCAGCGGATCGACGCGCTTGTCGCCGACGCTCAGCTGCAGGCGGATGTCCGGGTAGTGCTCGAAGAAGCCCGGCAGCGCCGGCACGACGATGCGCCGCGCCGGCCGCGCCGGCATTGGACGCGCGACCCCGAGGACGAGGTGCTCGCCGCCTGTGCGCGGCTCGGCTGCGGCTTCGTGCCCTACAGCCCGCTCGGGCGCGGCTTCCT
>JAFEGB010000060.1 GCA_018240295.1 Pseudomonadota bacterium | reverse complement strand
TCATCGATGCCCATACCGGCTTCGATCCAGATGCCGTCGGTCAGGCCGCCGGCGCGCTGCGGGGCGGTGGCGTGCTGCTGCTGCTCGCGCCTGCGCTGGCCGGCTGGCCGCTGCATGCCGATCCGCTGCGCCGGCGCTGCAGCGTGCATGGCTGCGAGCCGGCCGGGCCGGATCGCTATCTCGCGCGGCTGGCGCGCTGCATCGCAAGCGATGCGACGTTCCTGCGCATCGAGCTCACGCCGCAAGCCACTCCGCCTGCCAGCGCCACCCCCGCAAACGGCGAGCGACACCTGCCGATCGCCAGTGATCGCACTCCTCGCGGGGGAGGGGTTGGGGAGAGGGGGTGGACGCCCGGGCGCAGTGCCGGTGTTTCCCCCTCTCCCCCGGCCCCTCTCCGGCAAGAGGAGAGGGGAGACCAAAGCCCCGGTGCCGGGACACCTTGCCTGCGGGAATTGCCGATCTGTGTGAATAGCCATGAGGGGCGAGGGGCCGGAAACACGGCCTGTCCCGCCGTGACCGGCATCCCTCCGGCAGCCCTGCCCGCACCACCGCCGCCGGCTGGCGGGCCGGCCGGGGTCTGTGCCACCGCCGATCAGGCCGCGGCCGTCGCGGCGCTGGTCCGCCTCGCCCGCGGTCGCGCCCGCCGGCCGCTGGTGCTGACCGCCGATCGCGGGCGCGGCAAGTCGGCGGCGCTGGGGCTTGCCGCCGCGCGCCTGCTCGCGGCCGGCTGGCCGCGCATCGTCGTCACCGGTCCGCGCCTCGATGCCGCCACCGCGGTCTTCGCCCACGCTGCAGCGGCGCTGCCGGCGGCGCAGGCGACGCGCGGCCGGCTCGAAATCGCCGGCGGCGTGCTCGAATTCGTCGCGCCCGATGCGCTCGCCGATGCCGCCCCGGTGCCGCTGCTGTTCGTCGACGAGGCCGCCGCACTTCCGGCCGCGCTGCTCGCGCGCCTGCTCGCGCACCATCCGCGCATCGCCTTCGCGAGCACCGTGCACGGCTACGAAGGCTCGGGCCGCGGCTTCGCGCTGCGTTTCCGCGCCACGCTCGATGCGCGGACACCGGACTGGCGCGGCCTGACGCTGACGACGCCGATCCGCTGGCCGGCGGACGACCCGGTCGAGCGCCGGCTCGCGCGCTGGCTGCTGCTCGATGCCGAACCGGCGCCGGACGCCGCGCTTGCCGGCCTTGTCGATCCTGCCGGTCCTGATCTGCAGTCGCTGACGATCGTGCGCATCGACCGCGACCGGCTCGTCGACGACGAAGCCCGGCTCGCGCAGCTCCACGGCCTGCTGGTCGCCGCGCACTACCGCACGACGCCGCTCGACCTGCGCCATCTGCTCGACGGCCCGAACCTGCGCCTGTACGCGGCGCTGAGCGGCGACGCTGCCGTGGCCGGCGTGCTGCTCGCAGCCGAGGAAGGCGGCTTCGATGCCGCCCTCGCCGCCGAAGTCCACGCCGGGCGCCGCCGGCCGCGCGGGCATCTGATCCCGCAGTCGCTGGCGCAGCACCTCGGCGTCGCCGAAGGCGCCCGCCTGCGCTGCCTGCGCATCGTGCGCATCGCCGTCCACGAGGCCGTGCGCGGGCGCGGCATCGGCCGGGCGCTGCTCGCGACGCTGGCCGACGCCGCCGCGCGCGACGGCTTCGATCTGCTCGGCACCAGTTTCTCGGCCGAAACCGGCGTGCTGCGCTTCTGGCAGGCGGCGGGGCTGCGGCCGGTGCGCGTCGGCAGCGGTCACGATGCCGCAAGCGGTGCCCCGCCGCTGATGCTGCTGCGCGCGCTGTCGGCAGCCGGCGAAGCGATGCTCGCGCCGCTGCTCGCGCGCTTCGCGACCGACCTGCCGCTGCGGCTCGCCGGTCCGCTGTCGGCGCTGGAAGCGGAGCTGGCCGCGGCGCTGCTCGCCGGCGCCGGTGCCGCGGCCGGCGTCGATACCGCCCACGACGCGGCGACCGTCACCGCCTTCGCGCACGGCGCACGCGACTGGGCGAGTGCCTGGCCGGCGCTGTGGCGCGCCGCGGGCCAGGCGCTCGCGGAGGCCGGTTCACCGCTGACGCCCGCCGAACGCGCGCTGCTCGTGGCCGCGCTGCTGCAGCACCAGCCCTGGCCGGCCCTCGCGCGGCTCATCGACGCGAGCGGCCGGGCCGCGGTCGAAACGCGGCTGCGGCAGGTGTTCGCCCGGCTCGCGGATCACGCCGGGCCGGCCCCGGCAGCGGCTCGCGGGCGCTGACCGGGACGCCGGCTCCTGCCCGCCGCCCGGGCCGGGGGCAGTCGAAAGAAGGCAAGCGCCGGCCCCGCGCCTTCAGCCGGCCACCGTCTCCCCGTTGCGGTGCAGCTTCAGGCCGACGCGCAGGACGCGATCGCCGTCGAGTTCGCGCACGACGATCTCCAGCCGCCCGCGCCGCAACCGGTCGCCGACCACGGGCTTGCGGAAGGCGCGCGTCAGCAGCGCACCGACCGTCAGCGTGCGTTCGTCGGCGGCGAGCTGCAGGCCGTACAGCCCGGCCAGTGCTTCCAGATTCGCATCGCCGTTGAGCACCCATTCACCGAAGAACGCCCGCTCGGCCGGACCGGGGCGCTGCGGACGGCCGCCGAACTGGCGATCGAGCACTTCGAGATCACCGGGCGGGGCGAGCAGGTGCACGGCATCGCCGGCGACGAGGCGCACGCTCGCCGGTTCGGCCAGCAGCCGGCCGCCGCGGGCCACCGCCACCGGCCGGCTGGCCGGCGGCAGGCCGAGCGTGCCGAGCACACCACCGGCGACCGGCGCGTTGACGGCGACGACGTAGCTCGCGAACACCGCGCCCGGCGTGCCCGGCAGCTCCGAGACCACATGGCGCTGCGGCGTCACCGCCGGCGGCAGCTCCAGTCCGAGCCGGCGCGCCAGCGGTGCAACCGTCCAGCCCTGCACCGACAGCGACAGCAGCACGACGACGAAGGCGACGTTGAACATCGTGCCGGCATGCGGCAGGTCGGCGAGCAGCGGGAACATCGCCAGCACGATCGGCACCGCCCCGCGCAGCCCCACCCAGGCGATGAACAGCCGCTCGCCCGGCGAGAAGCGGAAGGGCAGCAGGCAGAGCCATACCGCCAGCGGCCGGGCGGCGAACATCAGCCCGAGGCCGACGAGGAGCGCCGGCCACGCCACCGGCACGATCTGCGACGGCGTCACCAGCAGGCCGAGGATCAGGAACATCGCGATCTGCGCCAGCCACGCGAGCCCCTCGTGCAGGCGCAGCACCAGCGACAGGCCGACCGAAGGCCGGTTGCCGATCACCAGCCCGCCGAGATAGACGGCGAGAAAGCCGCTGCCGCCAAAGAACGCCGTCGTGCCGTACAGCGCCAGCCCGGCCGCGAACGCAAAGAGCGGCGTGAACACCGCGCCGAGATCGAGCCGGTCGAGCAGCAGCCAGACCAGATAACCGCCGGCGAGCCCGAGCACGGCGCCGACGCCCATCTGCTGCGCGAACAGCAGCAGCGGCGCGGCATCGAGGGCCGGCCGGCCGGCGAGCAGCCATTCGAGCACGGCGACGGTCAGGAAGATCGCCATCGGGTCGTTGAGGCCGGATTCGATCTCCAGCGTCGCGCCGACGCGCTCCTTCAGACGCAGGCCGTGCGCGTGCAGCACGCCGAACACCGCCGAGGCGTCGGTCGAGCCGACGATCGCGCCGATCAGCAGGCCCTCGACATAGTCGAAGCCGAGCGCCCAGGCGGCGAACAGGCCGGTGATCGCGGCACTGAACAGCACGCCGAGCGTCGCCAGCCCGAGCGCCGGGCGCAGGCCGACGCGGAAGCTCTTGAGCTGCGTGCGCATGCCGCCGTCGAACAGGATCACGGCGAGCGCCAGACTGCCGATGAAGTGGCTGGTCGGCACGTCGCTCCAGGCCAGGCCGCCGGGGCCGTCCTCGCCGGCGAGCATGCCGAAGCCGAGGAACACCAGCAGGATCGGCATGCCGATCCTCCGGCTCAGCCGGGTGGTGATGACGCTGACCAGCATCAGCAGGCCAGCGAGCAGGATCAGGCGATCGCTCGGTTGCACGGGTCGATTCCGCAGAAGGAGGGAAACGGGCGCCGACCCCCGCGTTCAGGCGCCGGCCATCTGCGGGTGCAGCATACGGAAGACCGTGCGGCGCGCCGGTGACGCGCCACTCATTAAATTATGGACAGAACCCCGGACAGGCCCTGCAACGGCCCGCCGGCATCCTCGCCGGCGCCTGCGCGCGCCGCACTCAGCCGGCGGAATCCGGGCTGCCGTGCGCGGGCTTCGGCGAGTCTCCCGGATCGGCCGGCAGCTCCAGCCCCTCGTAGATCGCATCGAGCGTCAGTTCGAGACCGAGGCTTTCGAAGCGCACCGGCGCGGCGGCGCTGTCGATCGTGCGCTCGAACTCCCAGCCTTCGCTGCGCCGGTAGACCTCGACGCGGCGCACGTCCTGCGCGATCAGCACGTACTCGGCGAGCGTCGGCAGCCGCCGGTAGCCCTGGGCCTTCTCGGCACGGTCACGCCGCTCGGTCGAGGCCGACAGCACCTCGACGACCAGCTTCGGTGCCGACGCCACATAAGCATCACCGCCGCTGCCGCAGTCGACGAGCACGTCCGGGTAATAGAAGCGCTGGTCGTCGGCGAGATCGACGTGGACCTTGACGTCGGAGACATGCACACGACACGGCGAGCCGCGCAGATGACTGTGCAGTACCGCCGCGACATTCATGGCGATGCTGTTGTGCGCCCGGCTGGTGCCGGTCATTGCCCGCACGAAGCCGTTCTCGTACTCATGCCGGAGTTCGGCATCGCGCTCGCCGGCGAGGTAATCGGCGACCGTCAGGCGGGGACAGACGACTGCGTTCATGGCGATGGACCTCTGCTGCCGGACGCGACTGGCCTGCAGTCTCGACGCCGATGCCCGCAGAGGCAAGCCTGCAGATCGGAAAGAAAAAACCCGCTGCACGGACAGCGGGTTGCGATCAGGAGCGTGAGGCCACCCCCGGATTCACGGACGCCGGCCGGCGCCGGCCGCTGCCTACTTCTCGCCTTCCAGCGCCGGCTCGGAGCGGGCCTGCGGCAGCGGATCGGCGCTCGCGGCCGGGATGCGACCGCAGAAGCGGCCGCGCACGCCGTCCGGCCAGTCGCGATAGGGCACGACACCGCCCGGCGAGGCGTTGTACAGCCACGTGTAGTCGAGCAGCGCGCGCGCATCGGCGAGCACCGGCGCGAAGCCGCCGAGCAGGAAGCCGCTCTTGCCCTGCGCGCGGATCGCGACGTTGCAGGCGCGCTCGCAGTTCATCAGGCATTCATAGCCTTCGATCTTCGGACGGGCGGCCTCGGGCAGGCTCTCGGCTGCGGCTTCCAGCTCGCGCTTGAGCTTGCTGCCGCAGGACTCGGTGGTCGCATCATCGACGTTGTCGGCGCGACGGCAGGTGGTGCAGACGAACAGCGTGGACGGCATCAGCACACCTCCGCACAACGGCGTGCCGGACGCAAACAGACCCTGAGCTTGCGCATCGCTGGAACCCTCTTCCCGTGCTTGACGTTTATCGTTGTTGGAATGCAGCCGGATTCGCTGAGACCGGCGCAGCCGCACTGGACGGACGCATCAGCCGCGGCGGCCGGGTGGCGTCCGTGGCCGACGGAAGCATGCCGGGCTGGTGCGTGCCGGAGTATCCACGTCCGGCGCGCCGCAGCAAGCCCCCGCGCTGCGCTGCCGCAGCGCGCGCAGGGTGAAATGCCTCAGATCACGAGTTCCACCACTCGCGGCAGCGGGCGTTCCTCGCAGTTGTCGCCGGGACCGTCGCGATCGACGACGACGTAGCGGCCCGGCGCCTCGCCGAGCGACAGCAGCGGGTGATGCCAGACGCCGCGCGCGTAGTTGACGCCCTGACAGCCATCGCTGACGAACACGCGCACGTCCGCGAGCGCCCACTGCTCGCCGGCCGGCGCGACCACGATCAGGAAGCGCTGGCCATCGAGCGGCAGCCAGCTCTGGCTGCCGAGCGGATGGCGTTCGAGCAGCCTGAGCCTGGCCGGCAGCGTCACCGGCTGGCCGAAGACCAGGCTCAGCACGGTGTGCCCGTCTGCGGTGCCGGTGTCGATGCGCATGACATCGTGGAAGCGCTCGGCGCTGCCGGCGTTGATCGGATAGTGCCGGCTGGCGGCGGCCGGCTCGATCACGTCGCCGAACGGCGCGAACGCCGCCTGCGTCAGCGGCTCGGCGCGCAGGCGCAGCACTTCGGAAACCCCGACGGACTCCGGAGCCGGCATCACACCGACTCCACGCGCCCGAACACGCGCAGGCGGCTGACGCCGCCGTCCGGATGGATGTTGAAGCGCACGTGCGTGACCGGGCCGAGCGCGGCCAGGGCTTCGGCATCGAAGTGATGGATCGCATCGGCCGACAGCTTCTGCGCCGGCAGCAGCTCGGCCCAGAACATCGACTGCGTGATCACCGACTGGTCGGTGCCGGCCGCCACGCAGGCGGCCTGCAGCGAGCAGGCGTCCGGGTAATTGCCCTTGAAGTGCGCGGTATCGACCTCGATGCGCGTGATCCGCCCGGGCCGCGCCAGCTCGACGATGACCCAGTCGTTGCCGGGCTCGCGCCGCCGGCGCGTTTCCCAGCCATCGCCCATGTTGACGCCGCGCCCCGGCGCGAGCAGCGCATGCGGCGGGCCGTAGTGGCTGTTGTTGCAGGCGACGATGCGCCCGCCGAGCAGCATCGACGACAGCTCCAGCTCCGCGCCCGGCGCCGTGTCGCCGGCAAGCGCGCGGCCGTGCACGCGCAGCCGCGCCACGCCGCCATCCGGGAAGATGTTCAGGCGCACGTGCGTGACCGGCAGGCGGGCATCGAGCACGTGGAAGTGATGCGCATCGCCGCCGAGCGACACGGCCGCGAGCAGCGGCTGCCAGACGGTATCGGCATCCGGATCGCCGCCCTCGGCGAGGCAGCAGCCGTCGATCGACGCCGCCGGCGGGAAGTTGCCGGTGAAGTGCGAGGTGTCGATGTCGACGCCGTACACCGTGCCCGGCACGGCCAGACGCACGATGCACCAGTCATGGCCGGTGACGCGCTTGCGGCGCGTCTCCCAGCCGTCCATCCATTTGCCGTGATCGTCGTACTTGCCGGGAATGAACACGGCCTCGGCATCGTCGAGCAGGCGCTCGCGCGGTGCGAACCATTCATCGGACACGGTCAGGGCTCTGGCGCCAAGTCTGGCGCTGGCGAGATTCGGGTACTGGCGGGTCCAGTCGGGGGCTTGCTGCTGTGCGGTGGCGGTCATCGGGTGAACCTCGGGAAAGACGGCGGCGGTCGATGGGCCGCCGGCCGGGGGAATTCGCTGAAACGCTGTGCCGGCAGCCTCCCCCTCTCCCCAACCCCTCTCCCGCCAGGGGCGAGGGGCTGAACAGCAGACGGATGGCCGGAGGAATCAGCCCGGCACGTACGGATGCTCCGCATGCCAGTGCCGGGCGATGTCGATGCGCCGGCAGACCCAGACACGGTCGTGGCGCTCGATGTGATCGAGAAAACGCTGCAGCGCACGGAAGCGTCCGGGGCGGCCGATCAGCCGGCAGTGCAGGCCGACCGACAGCATCCTCGGCGTCTCCGCGCCCTCGGCGTAGAGCACGTCGAAGCTGTCGCGCAGGTACTCGAAGAACTCGTCGCCGTGCGAAAAGCCCTGCGGCAGCGAGAAGCGCATGTCGTTGGCATCGAGCGTGTACGGCACGATCAGGTGCGGCATGGTCACGCCGTCGCTGCGCGTGACCTCGGTCCAGAACGGCAGGTCGTCGCCGTAGTAGTCAGAGTCGTACAGCAGGCCGCCGTCATCGACGACCAGCCGGCGCGTGTTCGGCGAATCGCGGCCGGTGTACCAGCCGAGCGGGCGCGTGCCGGTCAGGTGCTCGATGACTTCCAGCCCGATGCGCAGGTGCTCGCGCTCGGTGGCCTCGTCGATGTTCTGGTAGTGGATCCAGCGCCAGCCGTGGCAGGCAATCTCGTGGCCGAGTTCGACGAAGGCGGTCGTGACTTCCGGATGGCGTTCGAGCGCCATCGCCACGCCGAACACGGTCAGCGGCAGGCCGCGGCGCTCGAATTCGCGCAGGATGCGCCAGACGCCGACGCGCGAGCCGTATTCGTAAATCGATTCCATCGACAGATGCCGGTCCGGGAAGCTCGCCGGCGCGAACAGCTCGGACAGGAACTGCTCGCTGCCGGCATCGCCGTGCAGCACGCAGTTCTCGCCGCCCTCCTCGTAATTGAGCACGAACTGCACGGCGATGCGCGCCTGCTGCGGCCAGCGCGCGTGCGGCGGCGTGCGGCCGTAGCCGATCAGGTCGCGGGGATAAGGCTGGTCGGACATTACAGGCTCCGTGGCATTCAGCACGCCGTCGTGGTCCAGTCGGCAAAACGGCCGACGTAACGCTTCGGCGGCGGATAGGCACCGTCGCCGGTCTTGCCGGTGCCGAGTCCGAGCGCGATCAGCGACTCGACGAACTTCACGGCTGCCGTGACCCCATCGACCACCGGCAGCCCGAGTTCGCGCGACAGCTCCGGCGCGAGTTCCGCCATGCCGCCGCAGCCGAGCACCAGCGCACCGATGCCGTCCTCGTCGCGCGCGCGCCGGCATTCACCGGCGATGCGCGCATAGGCCGCCGGAGTGTCGAGATCGAGCACCGGTATTTCGGCGGCACGCACGCGCACGCAGCGCCGTTCCAGACCATAGGCGTGCAGCAGGTGTTCGGCGATCGGTACGGTACGCGCGAGCGTTGTGACCACCGAGAAACGCCCGGCCAGCATCGACGCGGCGTGAAAGGCCGCTTCGGCGATGCCGAGCACCGGGCCTTTCGCCAGTTCGCGCGCGGCGAGCAGGCCCGGATCGCCGAAGCAGGCGAGCACGTAGCCATCAAAACCGAGCAGCTCGCCGCGGCGCACCAGTTCGGCGACGCCGACCGCCGCGAAAGCCTCATCGACGTGACTCTCGATCGACTCCGGCCCGGCATCCGGCTGCTGCGCGACGATCTCGGTGCCCGCCGCCGCGACGCGCCGGGCGGCCCGGCCGATGGTTTCGGTCATCGCGGCGCTGGTGTTGGGGTTGATCACGCAGATGCGCATCGGGCTGGCCTCAAGGGTTGATCGGGATGGAAAGGACAGGCTGTGCCGGATTCAGCGTCGTGCTGATTTCCGGCGTTTCCCCCTCTCCCCAACCCCTCCCCCGCCAGGGGGGAGGGGCTTTACTGCGCAACTTCCGGATCGACAGATGATTCGTCGGTGGAAGTCGAACAATCGGTGCTGACACGAACTCGACCGACCGCATTGCGTCGACGGCCAAATCCAATGCGGACACCCGGCACAAATGTGCGATCACTTCCCAAAACACCAACGCTGCATCTTTCAAGCCCCTCTCCCCTCGCGGGAGAGGGGTTGGGGAGAGGGGGAAAAACACCTTCCCTACATTACGTGCACTGCAGCGAAAATCTGCCTCAAACCTCACTCCGCGGCCGCTTCGCAATCTCCGCAAAGATGCGCTTCAGATCGGTCGCCTGCGGTTCGGATTCGGCAAACGCGCAGCCGGCCTCGATCTCGCGCAAATGTTCGTCCATCCAGCGCGCCGCCGCGGCCGTATCGCCGGCGGCCAGCAGTTCGATCAGCTGCTCGTGCCGGCAGCGGTTGCAGCCGGCCGCGAGCGGCGTTCCGTACATCGCAATCACCAGCGAGGTGCGCGACACCAGCTGGCCGAGAAAGTCCGACAGCGGCCGGTTGTCGGCGAGTGCCAGCACGCGCAGGTGAAACAGCCCTGACAGGTGGATCGCCTCGCGCTTGTCGCCGCGCGCCTGCGCGTCGGTTTCGGCGGCGACGATGCGCTTCAGCTCGTCCAGTGCCGCGACCGGCGGCGGCTCGCGGCCGATTTCGGTCAGGGCCGCGCATTCGACGATGCGCCGCGCCGCGAACACCTCGCGCGCCTCCTGCACGCTCGGCTGCGCGACCGTCGCACCGCGGTTCGGCGCCAGCTCGATCAGTCGCTCGTGCGCGAGGCGCTGCAACACCTTGCGGATGCCGGTGCGGCTGATGCCGAAGCTCTCGGCCAGCGCATCCTCGGGCAGCCGCGCGCCGGGCGCGAGGTGGTGCTCGACGATCGCCGTATACAGGCTGCGGTAGATCTCCTCGTCCCGCCCGCGCTCGCGGGGGCCGGTTTCGAGTCCGCCCAGCGGCAGGACGGAAGCGGTCTTGACGTTCATGGCGGTCTCCGTAGGCCGGGCACTGCTGCCGATCCTGCTCGCCCTGCCGCGCGGATTTCCGCGCCCCTGCCTCGCCCCGCTGCGGACAGGGTCGGGAAACAGGCCATCCCGCACGACCTTGCCCGCGATCGGCTCGCCCGGACAGCACGTCGGTTTCGATGCGCAAAGGCTAAAGGCTTTTGTATACAAACTCAAGCCTTCATTCCCCGCGACCATCTGCCCAACCCGTCGGCTCCGGCGCACGATTCAGGCGCGTCGATGCCTGATTCCAGAGCAGGAAGCACGACTGAATGCACCATGAATGCGCGACAAATCAGTGCGTAAGCGCTTGTCTGGTGCATGAATTTATCGTCATGCTGCAGTCGCGGAATTTTCGCGGCACGCCTCTTTACCTGCATACGTGTATATGCCTTGATTGTATACACGTCGGCACTGCCAGACCGACGCGCCCCGCTGCCCGACGCCGCCACGACCGCTCCCCCGGTCCGCCCGCGCAGGCAACGACACCGCCCGGCGCCCTCCCGAACCCGATCGGCGCTCGCGGCAACCCTGACCAGGAGATTGCCCGCATGTCCCATCCGCTCCCCCCCGGCTACAGCGACCGCCTGTACAACGAGGATCTCGCCCCGCTCGGCGAAGGCAAGAACTGGAACTGGTACAACATCTTCGCCTTCTGGATGTCCGACGTGCACAGCGTCGGCGGCTACATCTTCGCCGGCAGCCTGTTCGCGCTCGGGCTGTCGAGCTGGCAGGTGCTGGTGTCGCTGCTGGTCGGCATCTGCCTCGTCAACGTGCTCTGCAATCTGGTCGCGAAACCGAGCCAGCAGGCCGGCGTGCCATATCCGGTCGCCTGCCGGATGTCGTTCGGCGTCTGGGGCGCGAACATTCCGGCGATCATCCGCGGCCTGATCGCGGTGGCCTGGTACGGCATCCAGACCTTCCTCGCCTCGTCGGCGCTGACCATCGTGCTGCTGCGCTTCTTCCCCGGCCTCGAAAGCCTGGCGCACGACCGATTCCTCGGGCTTTCGCATCTCGGCTGGCTCGGTTTCATGACCATGTGGGTGCTGCAGGCGCTGGTGTTCTGGCACGGCATGGAAGCGATCAAGCGTTTCATCGACTGGGCCGGTCCGGCGGTGTACGTGGTGATGTTCCTGCTCGCCGGCTGGATCGTCTGGAAGGCCGGCCCGGACAACATCAGTCTGAACCTCGGCGAGGTGAGGTACAGCGGCCTCGAATCCCTGGGCATGATGCTCACGGCCGTGGCGCTGGTCGTGTCGTATTTCTCCGGCCCGATGCTGAATTTCGGCGACTTCTCGCGCTACGGCAAAACCATGGGCGAAGTGAAGCGCGGCAATTTCTGGGGCCTGCCGGTCAATTTCCTGGCCTTCTCGGTGGTGACGGTAATCACCGTGTCGGGCACGATTCCGGTGTTCGGCCACATGATCACGGACCCGATCGAAACCGTCAGCAAAATCGACAACACGCTCGCCGCCGTGCTTGGTGCCTTCACGTTCGTGACCGCGACCATCGGCATCAACATCGTCGCCAACTTCGTGTCGCCGGCCTTTGATTTCTCGAACGTCGCACCGAAGCACATCAGTTTCCGCACCGGCGGTTTCATCGCCGCAGTCGGTTCGGTGTTCATCACGCCGTGGAACCTGTTCAATTCGCCGGACGTGATCCACTACACGCTCGACATGCTGGCCGCCTTCATCGGCCCGCTGTTCGGCATCCTGCTCGTGGACTTCTATCTGGTGCGCAAGCAGGTGATCGACATCCCGGCGCTCTACAGCGACCGCCCCGGCGACACCTACTGGTATGACAACGGCGTCAACCGCCGCGCGGTATGGGCGCTGGTGCCGGCGGTGATCGTCGGCGTCATCATCACGCTGTCGGGCGTCAAGGTGCTCGCCGACTTCAATTGGTTCATCGGCTGCGCACTCGGCGGGCTGTTCTACCGCGTGGCGATGAAGGAGGCGATCGCGGCGCCGAAGATGGTGATGACGGCGGGCTGATCCGGGGCTTGCTTCCACACCCCGCACCGGTCTGGAGGCAGCGCGTCCAGCCGGTGCGGGAGGCTGCCATGCACACTGTCGATCTCCTCGACGCCACCGAACCCC
>JAFEGB010000005.1 GCA_018240295.1 Pseudomonadota bacterium | reverse complement strand
GGCTACGGCAGTTTTTCGGACTGCATTCGGCCGGATGACGATGATCCGGACAAGACGATGTATTCCCGCGTGGTCAACATCATGAGTCACGGCAATTATTCGTTGTACGAGCCGGTGGACATGATGAACGAGAACAAAGCCATCTTCAGGAAACTGCTGCGCGACTTCCTCAGGAACTTTCCGTTCAACCCAACTCTTTTCGATGACAGCGCAGCAGGGGGTGGGGCGTGAATCAGTTGATTCTCTACGTCAACGAAGACGGCAAACCCTGAAGATCTACAAGAGCGATTTCCGGCAGCCGCCTTTTCCAGATATCCAAATGGAGAACACGCGATGACCATTGACCAGATATTGCCCGCGGTGGCCAGTCTCTCCCATGTCGAGAAATTCCAGCTACTGCAAATTGTGCTGCAACAACTGGCTGAGGAAGAGGGCATCACCAGCCAGTCTCCGTCAGTCGATGACTTCGAACCGCGCCTGTTCTTTGGCGTGGCCCAGCATTCCCGGCAGGCCGTGGACGATTATCTGGCATCCGCTCGTGAAGGTTGGAACTGATGCGTTATCTGATCGATACCAATATCGTCATCTATTACTTCAACGGGCTGACCGCCGACGAAGCCCTGCACGACCTGTTGAAAGAGAGTTTCAGGATATCCGTCATCACCAAAATCGAGTTCTTGGGTTGGGGCGAATTCAGCGCCAACCCGGCGCTCTACAGCCAGGCGAAGGCTTTTATTCGTCATGCTACCCTGTACGGCCTCACTGAGGAGATTGCCGAGCAGACCATACAGCTGCGGCAACAATTCAGAACCAAAACACCCGACGCCATCATCGCCGCCACCGCATTGGTCAATGGGCTGGAAGTCGTCACCCGTAACACCGATGATTTTTCCCGCTTGGGCATCAAAACCCGTGCGGTGACGATGAAAGCCTGAGCGGGAAGCCACGCAGACACCGCAATTCACGAATTGAGTTGAACGTGCTGCCGCCTGCTGCAATGGGGAGAGAACCCGTGAACACACTCGACATTTCCACCGCCGGGGACCCGAACCTGCGGGTATCGATGCCGGCGATGCGGCATGCGGCCGAGCTTGCCCGCAAGACCACCATTCAAACCGGCACGCATCTGGTTGTCGTTCGGAACGGACAATTGCTGAGGATTGCGGCGCAAGAACTGATCGAGCAGACCGCCATGAAAGACGCATCCCGGCCATGACCGAACAAGATCAGAAACAACTCGGCAAAACCCTCTGGAATATCGCCGACCAGTTGCGCGGCGCGATGAACGCGGATGACTTCCGTGATTACATGCTGTCGTTCCTGTTCCTGCGCTACCTGTCGGACAACTACGAGCAGGCGGCGAAAAAGGAGTTGGGGGCGGACTACCCCGACCCCGACGCGATTGGCAACGGCGGCAAGACGCCGCTCTTGGTCTGGTATACGGACAATGCCGCCGACGTGGCCGAGTTCGAAAAGCAGATGCGCCGCAAGGTGCATTACGTCATCAAGCCGGAATACCTGTGGGGCAGCATTGCCTGGCTTGCCAGAACACAGAGCGGCAAGCTGCTCCTCACGCTGCAGAATGGCTTCAAATATATCGAGGAAGAATCTTTCCAGAGCAATTTCCAGGGCCTGTTCTCCGAAATCAATCTCGCGTCTGAAAAACTTGGGCGCAAGTATGAGGATCGCAATGCCAAGCTGTGCTCGATCATTTCGGAACTTGCCCGCGGCATGTCGCTGTTTTCGACCGACACCGACACCCTGGGCGACGCCTACGAATACCTGATCGGTCAGTTCGCAGCGGGCTCGGGCAAGAAGGCCGGCGAGTTCTATACGCCGCAGCAGATATCGAACATCCTGTCCGCCATCGTCACCCTCGACAGTCAGGCGCCCGAGACCGGTCCGCGCAAAAAGCTGGAAAGCGTGTTCGACTTTGCCTGTGGCTCGGGTTCGCTGCTGCTGAACGTGCGCCACCGCATGCAAGACGCCGGCGGCACTATCGGCCGCATCTACGGGCAGGAATACAACGTCACCACCTACAACCTGGCGCGCATGAACATGCTGCTGCACGGCGTGAAGGACACCGAATTCGAGATCTACCACGGCGACACGCTCACCAACGCCTGGGACTTCCTGCGCGAAACGAATCCGGCCAGAAAGCCGCAGTTCGATGCTGTGGTGGCCAATCCGCCATTCAGTTACCGCTGGGAACCGACCGACACCATCAGCGAGGACATGCGCTTCAAGAACCACGGCGTGGCCCCGAAGAGTGCAGCGGATTTTGCCTTCCTGCTGCACGGGCTGCACTATCTGAAGGACGATGGCGTGATGGCCATCATCCTGCCGCATGGCGTGCTGTTCCGTGGTGGCGCGGAAGAGCGCATCCGCCGCAAGCTGCTGACCGATGGCCACATTGATACCGTGATCGGGCTGCCGGCCAATTTGTTCTACTCGACGGGCATTCCGGTCTGCATCCTGGTGCTGAAGAAATGCAAGAAGCCGGACGATGTGCTGTTCATCAACGCGGCCGAGCATTTCGAGAAGGGCAAGCGCCAGAACCAGCTTCGGCCCGACCACATCGCCCGGATCGTCGACACCTACCAGCATCGCAAGGAAGATGAGCGTTACGCGCGGCGGGTGGGCATGGACGAAATCGAAAAGAACGATTTCAACCTGAATATCTCGCGTTACGTCAGCACCGCGGTTGCGGAAGAGGAAGTGGATCTGGCAGCAGTGCATCAGCAACTGGTGGCGATCGAGCAAGACATCGCGAAGGCAAAGGAAAAACACAATACCTTCCTGAAAGAACTGGGGTTGCCTTTGCTACCCTGAAGAATATTGATCCAACGGACCATCGGTAGTGCTGGACATGAGCGACATCAAGCTCTTTCAATACAAGAGTAACTCGGCCAGCGAACTGGCTGGCAAGTCGGCGAGTATCGAGCGCACGTTGCAGCGCCTGATCGAATCCCAGATGGAAACCTTCCTCGGTGTCCGTTTTCTCGTTACCGGGTACAGCACCGGCAACAAGCGCTGACGCAAGGCTTGGGCCTGAGCAGTCCGGATCGCCCGTTGCAGCGGTATAGCGTTTCGTGGCTCTGGCAGTACGGAATCCGGTCATGATTCACTGACTGTCGTCCCCAGTCGTCCGTCCGGGCCGATCGTCCCGCGGGCCGTCTGCCCCGTCCCGACGCCAGCCCGGTTTTCTGCTTGCCCGTCCCCCCGTCCGGAGTCCCGCCTCGATGAGCCTGCCGCTCGCGATCCTCGTGCTGCTGTTCGCCGTGCTTGCCTGCGGTGCGGTGTCGCGGCGCAGCGCCATGCCGCTGCCGCTGCTGCTGATCCCGGCCGGCACGCTGCTGGCGCTGGTGCCGGGCATGCACGCGGTCGCGCCCGATCCCGAGACCTTCTTTCTGGTGTTCGTGCCGCCGCTGCTGTTCGCCGATGCCTGGCTGATCCCGAAGCGCGAGTTCCTGAACCTGCGCTATCCGATCCTCGGGCTGGCGCTCGGGCTCGTGCTCTGCACGGTGCTCGCGACCGGCTACCTCGTGCACTGGCTGATCCCGTCGGTGCCGCTCGCGGCCGGCTTCGCGCTCGGGGCGGTGATCTCGCCGACCGATGCGGTCGCGGTGTCGTCGATCACCGAGCGGCTGCGGCTGCCGGCGCGGCTGACGCATCTCCTCAACGGCGAAAGCCTGATCAACGATGCCTCGGGGCTGGTGGCGTTCCGCTTCTCGGTCGCCGCGGCGCTGACCGGCAGCTTCTCGGCCGGCGCGGCGGCGGCGAACTTCATGCTGGTCGCCGTCGGCGGCGTGCTCGCCGGGCTGGCGGCGACCTGGGTGCTCGGGCGGCTGCGGCGCGGGCTGTCGCACCGTGGCTGGGCCGATGAATCGATCTCGACCGGCCTGACGCTGCTGGCGCCGTATGCGTCCTATCTGGCGGCCGAATCGCTGCATCTGTCCGGCGTGCTCGGCGCGGTCGCCGGCGGCTGGTACGCGGCGATGCAGGAGGCGCGCGACACCAAGCCGTCCGAGCGCCTGGTCATGCTCAACGTCTGGCAGCTGCTGCTGTTCTTCTTCAACGGTCTGGTGTTCGTGCTGCTCGGCCTGCGCCTGCCCGAAGTGCTCGAAGGCGTCGCCGGCCAGCCATGGCCGATGCTTGCCGGCGGCGCGCTGGCGATCACGGCCGTGGCGATGCTGATCCGGCTGGTCTGGGTGTTCCCGGCCTCGCGCGCGATGCTCTGGCTGACGCGCCGGCATGCGCCGCAGACGCCGGTGCCGCCGTGGCGGCAGGTGCTGGTGGCCGGCTGGGCAGCCCCGCGCGGGGCAATCACGCTGGCGGCGGCGCTGTCGCTGCCGGCCGGCGGCTTTCCGGAGCGCGAGCTGCTGGTGTTCTACGCGAGCGCGGTGATCGTGCTGACGCTGGTCGTCAACGCGCTGACGCTGCCGGCGCTGATCCGCCGGCTCGGCCTGCGCGCCGACGACGTGCAGCTGCGCGAGATGCGCAGCGCCCACGTCGCGCTGGCGCAGGCGGCGATCCGGCGGCTGCGCGCCGCGCTCGACCTGCAGCACGCCGAGCACGAGATGCGCTACACGCAGCGGCTGATCGAGGACTACGAGCGGCGCATCGGCCGCCACTGCGGTCGCTCGGCCGAGGAGGCGATGCGCATCGCGCCGGAGTTCGAGACCGAGATCAGCCTGCGCCGGCTCGGCATCGCCGCCGAGCGGCGCGAGCTGCGCCGGCTGCGGCGCGAGGCGCTGATCAGCGACGAGGTCATCCGCGATCTGCTGCACGATCTCGACCTGCGCGAGGTCGGCCTCGACAGCGTCGCCCGCCAGCCCTCGGCGGCATCCGCGCGCGCCGCCGAAGCGTAAAGTCAGGCTCCCCCCGCCGCCGGAACGCATTCCAGGGACCCGCCGCCATGCACGCCACGCGCCCGCTGCTCGATGCCATCGATTTCCCGGCGCTGCGCCGCCGCCGGCTCGAAACCGTGCAGGCCAACCTCGGCTACCGCTGCAACCAGGCCTGCCTGCACTGCCACGTCAACGCCGGCCCGACGCGGCGCGAGGAAATGTCGCGCGACACCGCCGAAGCCGTGCTCGAACTCGTCGCCGCGAGCGGCGCGACGACGCTCGACCTGACCGGCGGCGCGCCGGAGCTGAATCCGCACTTCCGCTGGCTGGTCGAAACCGCCCATGCGCGCGGCGTGCAGGTGATGGACCGCTGCAACCTGACCATCCTGTCCGAGCCCGGCCACGAGGATCTGGCGGACTTTCTCGCCGCGCACCGGGTCGAGGTCGTCGCCTCGCTGCCGTGCTACCTCGAAGACAACGTCGACGGTCAGCGCGGCGCCGGGGTGTATGCGCGCAGCATCGCCGGCCTGCGGCAACTGAACGCGCTCGGCTACGGCGACGGTCATTCGGGGCTTGTGCTCGATCTGGTCTACAACCCGACCGGCCCGTACCTGCCGCCGCCGCAGGCCGCGCTCGAAGCCGACTACCGGCGCGAACTCGGCGGGCGCCACGGCATCGTCTTCGACCGGCTGTTCACGCTCGCCAACATGCCGATCCAGCGCTTCGGCTCGACGCTGGTCTCGCACGGCGAGTTCGACGCCTACATGACGCTGCTGCGCGGTGCGCACCGCGACGACAACCTCGATCAGGTCATGTGCCGGACACTGGTGTCGATCGGCTGGGACGGCACGGTCTACGACTGCGACTTCAACCAGATGCTCGGCCTGCCGCTCGCCGTGCCGGGCCGCACGCGCCCGCAGGTGCGCGACCTGATCGGCCGCGATCTCGCCGGCAACCCGATCGCGGTCGCCGGTCACTGCTACGGCTGCACGGCCGGGCAGGGGTCGAGCTGCGGCGGGGCGCTGAAATAGGAATTGTTCTATATTTTTTGCTTGAATTTGCGGAATAAAAATCTTCTCAAGGTGCTGTCCTCAAGTGCACACATATATAAGTGTGCCTACATTTGTCAGATCAGGGGCGTGTGACGTGGATGGTTCATTGGATGCATTTATTCTGTCGCGCTGGGGTGAGGAAGCG
>JAFEGB010000059.1 GCA_018240295.1 Pseudomonadota bacterium | reverse complement strand
TGATGCGTCACGCACTGCCTGGGCCCCGCCACGCTGCCGGGTGCTGGCCGTGAGCCCGCTGGTGCGCGAGCTGATCCTCGCGCTGAGCGCCCGGCCGCTCGAATACGACCCCGACGGACCGGCCGGACGGCTGGCGGAAGTGCTGCTCGATGCCATCGCCGAGCTGCCCGAACTCGACTTCGGCCTGCCGCTGCCGGCCGATGCGCGCCTGCGCCGGCTCTGCGAAGCCCTGCAGGCCGAACCGGCCGATGCACGCACGCTGCCCGAATGGGCGGCGCGCTGCGGCCTGTCCGAGCGCACGCTGACGCGGCGCTTCCGCCGCGAGACCGGCCTGAGCTTCGCCGACTGGCGCCGGCGCCTGCGCCTGCTGCTCGCCCTCGGCGCGCTCGAAGCCGGGCGCAGCGTCACCGCGGTCGCGCTCGACAGCGGCTACGATTCGCTTTCCGCCTTCATCGCTGCCTTCCGCAACGAGTTCGGCACGACGCCGAAGGCGCTGTTCGCACCGGCACCGGTGAACGATGGATGATTTGCGACTGATGATTTCCCGCATGGCGCGGCAGATGACCCTGCCCGGCCGTGCCTCCGCAGGGAGCCGCGCATGAGCACCGATCCTCTCCTGACCTCCGACTTCGCCGAAGCCCTGCTCGCCACGCAGACCGGGCCGCAGGCGCCGGCGACGCTGCGCTTCGACGCCACCCGCACCGGCCTGGCCTTCGGCGGCACCGTGCCGGCGGTACGCGTCTATGCCTTCGGGCCGGCCAGCCTCGCCCGTCACTGGCACCCCGGCTTCCCGACGCCCGCGCAGCTGGAATACGCGATCGCCGCCGTCGAGGACGAACTGATGCGCGTGCACCGCCACTGCGGGCCGCCGCCGTCGCTGGCGTCCGCCGTCTGCCCGGACCCGGAGCCACGGGCACTGGCCGCGAGCCTCGGCCTGCCGGGCAGCGGCCGCGTGCAACTGCTGCGCGAGGCCGTCGAACACGGCTTCGGGCGCCTCGCCGCCTGCGCCGAAGGCCGGCCGTCCGACAGCGGCGGCCTGCCGCAGGACACGAACGGCATGGCACTGCTGCTGATCCTGCGCGAACTGATGCACCACCTGCCGCTCGCCGCCCTCGAACTGCCGGCCTGAAGACACAGAAATCGTGGGATTGAGCCGGATCACGGCGTCGTCTAGTTTCTGTCCAAATCTTTAGCTTTGCGGACGGACTCCCTTGATGATCACGCGCATCCGGCAAGGCCGGCCCCGTCCCGGGCAGGCCGGCGAGTACGAACCTCTGCTGCTCGAACACGTGTTTCCGGAGATCGCCGCCCGCGCCCTGTCAGGCTGGCCCGGCTACGAGCTGCTGCGCCGCGAGCGCAGCCATGAGGTCGAGTTCGTGACCATCATGCATTTCGACGATCAGGCCGCACTCCACACCTTCGATCACCTCGATGGATCAGCCGAGGGCGTGCCACCCGAAGCCCGGACACTGCTCGCGCACTTCGATTCCCTGTCCTCGCACTACCGGACCGTCGCGGTCCGTGCCGGAGGTCACACCACATGAACGCCGTCGCCAACCGTCTGTACCTGCGCCTCGCCCGGCCGGGCGATGCCGATGCGATCGCCGGCCTGATGACGCTGCTCGGCTATCCGGTCGAAGCCGGCGAGACCGCCGGGCGGCTCGAACGGCTGCTGCGTCATCCCGATGCCGCGGTGCTGGTCGGCGGCCTCGAGGACGGCCCGGTGCAGGGCTGTCTGGCGCTGCACTTCATTCCGCAGCTCGGCCTGGCCGGCGACTTCTGCCGCATCGCCTACTTCAGCGTCGCCCCGGCCGCGCAGGGACAGGGGCTCGGCCGGGCGCTGGAGGCCGAGGCCACGCGCCTCGCGCAGCAGCGCGGCTGCGACCGCATCGAGGTGCACAGCCACGAGCGCCGCCACGGCGCGCACGTGTTCTACCGCCGGCGCGGCTATGAGGAATCGCCGCGCTACCTGATCCGCCGCCCCTGACCCGCCGCCAGCCCGCGCGTCGCCGAGTGCAGTGACGCGCCGCCCCGCCCTTCATGAGCCTGCCTCCCCCGTCGGCGCCGTCGCGACGCACGCTGGCGCTGCTCGCCGCGGCCGCGCTGGCGCTCGGCTGGCTGCTGCTCGACACCGGGGTCGGTCCGGGGCGCTGGATCGAGGTCAACGGCCACGAGCTGTACTACGAAACCCGCGGCTACGGCCCGCCGCTGCTGCTGCTGCACGGCGGCGGCGACTCCGGTGCCGGCTCGTTCTCGCGCCAGTTCGATGACTTCACCGCCGCGCATCGCCTGATCGCCCCGGACCAGATCGGTCAGGGCCGCACGCCCGACGTGCCGGGGCCGCTCAGCTACACGGCGATGATGAATGACACCATCGCGCTGCTCGATCAGCTCAGACCCGGCCCGGTCGATGTGGTCGGCTACAGCGATGGCGGCATCCTCGCGCTGATGCTGGCCGTGCGCCGGCCCGATCTGGTGCGCCGCCTCGTCGTCAGCGGCGCCAATCTGTCGCCGGACGGGCTGACCGCGAAGGAACTCGCCGAACTGCGCACCGCGGTCGCCCGCGCCCGCGGCCGCAGCGATCCGACGCTCGGCGATCGCCTGAACACGCTGTGGCTGCATTCGCCGACCCCGGAGGAAATCAGCCCGGCGCTGCTCGCCGGCCTCGACAAGCCGGTGCTGGTGATGTCCGGCGATCGCGATGCGATCACGCTCGAACACACGCTGGCGATCTACCGCGCGCTGCCGAAGGCCGAACTCTGCATCCTGCCCGGCACCGGCCACGGCACCTTCGGCGCGCGGCCGCAGTGGGTGAACCCGATCATCCTCGATTTCCTCGGACGCAGCTGAAGCCGCCGGCCCGGCACGCCTGCCGCACGACGCCCCGGCACCGGCACCGCCCCCCGCCGGACCCCGCCGCTCTTCCTGTCCCCCTCGCGATCAATGCGCCGCGCCCCGCCGGGGATGCGCTCGGTACCACTGCGGATGCGCTCGGCACGGCTAGGGACGCGCTCGGTACGACGGGGGACGCGCTCGGTACGACTGGGGACGCGCTCGGTACG
>JAFEGB010000058.1 GCA_018240295.1 Pseudomonadota bacterium | reverse complement strand
CTCCCCCCTCGCGGGGGAGGGGTTGGGGAGAGGGGACGGCGTCCGGGCGCAGTGCCGGCGTCTCCCCCTCTCCCCCGGCCCCTCTCCCGCAAGGGGAGAGGGGAGGGGCAAGCCGACTCGCGGACCGCGGATGGCGGTCGTCCGCGGAACGGCTGGTTCAGCCCGGGCCGACGGCCGGCGGCCGGATGAACGGCTGCTGCTGCCAGTCGTGGAACCCGGCGACGGCCCCGGCGCGGCGGCTTTCGAGCCGCACGCCGCTGCCCGGCTCGAAGCCGCCGATGTCGGCCGCGGCGATTCCGCGGGCGCGGAAGCGTTCGAGCACGGTTTCGGCCTGCGCCGGTGCGGCCGCGAGCAGGTAGCCGTAGCTCGGGAAGGCGGCCAGCCAGTGCGCGACCTCGACGCCGGGCGGGGCCGGGATCGCGTCGAGTTCGATGACGAGACCCGCGCGCGAGCACTCGGCGAACATCAGCGCCGTGCCGGCGATGCCGGCCATGCTGATGTCCTTGGCCGCGCGGCTCAGGCCGTCCTCGGCGAGCCGCGGCAGCAGTTCGAGATCGCCGCGCAGCCGTTCGGCCGGGGCGCGCGTCGCGGCGTCCCAGTACGGCCACGGCGCCACCCAGTCGCCGCGCAGGTCGACGGCCATCAGCAGCCGGTCGCCGGGGCGCGCATCGAAGCTGGTCAGCAGGCGCCGGGCATGGCCGGTGACGGCCACGGCGAGCTGCTCGCGCTGCGCGCGGTAGTTGCTGTGGCCGCCGGCGACCGGCACGCCGAAGGCGCGGGCCGCCGCGCCGATGCCGGCGAGCACCTCGGCGCCGTGGCGCGCATCGCGTGCCCACAGCGCATCGGCGACCGCCAGCGCCCGGCCGCCCATCGCGGCCACGTCGCTGAGGTTGACCAGCACGCTGCAGAAGCCGGCGAACCACGGCGCCTGCGCGACGAGTTCCTCGACCAGCCCCTCCATCGCGAACAGCAGCCAGCCTTCGCCGCCGCCCGGCACGCGCAGCACGGCGCAGTCATCGCCGAGGCCGTGGCCGTCGTCACCGGCGACGCCGGGCACGGCTTCGAGCGTGCCGGCAGCGGCGGCGATGTCGGTCTTGTGCAGGTAGCCGCGCCCGGCCCGCAGCGTGGCGATCAGCGCGAGCAGCGATTCCCGGTCGGGCGGCGCGTTCATCGTGCCCTCCGCGCGAGCAGGCGCTCGCCGGTGGCCGGGTCCGGATGCGGCGGAAAGGCCGCGAGATCGGCGCGCATCAGGCAGTGCGCCCGGCCGTGCAGGCTTTCGCGGGCGAGCGTGATCCAGCCGAGGCGCCGGAACAGCGGCTCGTTCTGCGCCTGCACATGGGCGAGGAACTCGTCGCAGCCGCGCGCATTCGCGGTCGCGACCGCCAGCCGGATCAGCCCGGCGCCGAGCCGGCCGTGGCCGCGCCAGAGCCGGTCGACCGCAAGCCGCGAGCCCCACCAGCGCCGCGGCGCATCGCGATGGATGCGCACGGTGCCGAGCACCGGCGCCGCCGTGGCGCCGGCGGACAGCGGCACCGCGACGAGGAAGTCGGCCTCGTCGTCGATGGCGTCGCGGTCGCTGTCCGTGAACACGGCCTGTTCGCCGCAGAACACCGCCCGGCGCAGCGCCAGCGCGCCGGCGCGTTCGGCCGGTCCGTTCGCGAGCCGCACGCGCAGCGCGACCGTGACGGGCAGCGGCCGGGCGTCATGCCGGTCACACGCCGGTGCAGGAGCGTTCTCCCCTGCTTCCCGGGCCATGTCCCGCGCGGGGCGGGGGGCTGAAAGGCGCAAGGGTTCCGCGTGACCGGCCTCCGGCGCCGGCAGCGGGCCGGGGACTGCCGGCAGCAGGGGGCATGCGTCCATGTCAGCCCCCGTACAGCGACAGCGTCGAGCAGGCACCGCAGCGCCCGCAGCCGGCCTTGCTGTCGGCCGCGCGCAGGCCGGCGGCTTCGAGCATCGCGCCGAGCGGTTCCAGCAGCGCGCGCATGAACGCCGCCGACGGTGCCGGATGGTCTTCGAGCGGCGTGCCGGCGATCGGTACGAAGGGCACGACGAACGGATACACGCCGAGTGCAATCAGCCGCTCGCAGGCGGCGAGGATGGCCGCCGGCGGATCGCCGAGGCCGGCGAGCAGGTAGGTGCTGACCTGGCCGCGGCCGAACACCTCGACCGCGCGTTCGAAGGCCTGCCAGTACACCGCGAGCGGCACCGTCGCCTTGCCGGGCATGATCCGCGCGCGCACCTCCGGCGTGACCGCTTCGAGGTGCATGCCGAGCGTGTCGACGCCGGCCGCGCGCAGGCGCTCGAACCAGCGCGGATCGTCGGGCGGCTCGCACTGGGCCTGGATCGGCAGATCGACCGCGGCGCGGATCGCGCGGGCGCTGTCGGCGAGCAGCGCCGCGCCGCGGTCGGTGGCGTTCGGCGTGCCGGTGGTCAGCACCATCTGGCGCACGCCGTCGAGCCGCACCGCCGCGGCGGCGACCTCGGCGAGCTGTTCGGGCGTCTTGCGCGCCAGCGTGCGTCCGGCGGCGAGCGACTGGCCGATCGCGCAGAACTGGCAGGTCTTGCGCCGGCTCTGGTAGCGGATGCAGGTCTGCAGCACGGTCGAGGCCAGCACGTCGCGGCCGTGCAGCGTGGCGATCTGCGCATACGGGATGCCGTCGGCGGTCGTGAGCGCGTGGAAGCGCGGCCGCTGCACGAAGTCGATGCGCGCGAGCGGCCGGCCCTCGCGCAGCAGCGTGCCGCGGCCGTCGGCATCGCGCGTCGCCGTGAACGGCGACTGCCAGACGGCGGCCGTGTGCGTCGGCACCATCAGCGTGTGGCCGTCGAGGCTCAGCGCCTGATGGTCGGACGGACCGGCACCGCCGCGGCGGCTGTTGCCGCTCAGTCCGCCGTCAAGCAGGTGCAGACCCGCGGACTGCAGCTCCGTCAGCAGTTCCCGGTTCTTCGACAGCGCCGGCAGCGGCGGCAGGGTGGCGGGCAGGCTCATGGCTCGGGACTCCGGAGAGGAAGGACGGCGTGGACAGGGCGGCGGCAGCGGCGCTGTGCAGCGGGCGGGCGGGGCGGTCGTCGAGGCACAGCGACAGCAGCTCGGGGCGGGCGTAATGGCCGACCGAATCCATCATTCGCTTGCGCTTGTGGATCAGTGCGAAGTCGAGGTCGGCGACGACCATGCCCTCGCCCTCGCGCAGCGGCGGCGCGAGGTGCACGCCCTCGGGCGAGACGATCGCGGTGTTGCAGCCCCCGCGCAGCGCCGGCTGCAGGGCCGGATCGCGGGTGATCGCCTCGATCTGCGCGTCGGTGAGCCAGCCGGTGGCGTTGACGACGAAGCAGCCGGACTCCAGCGCGTGGTGGCGGATCGTCACGTCCATCTGCTCGGCGAACACCGGCCCGACCAGCGAGCCGGGGAACTGCGCGCAGTGGATTTCCTCGTGCTGCGCCATCAGCGCGTAGCGCGCCAGCGGGTTGTAGTGCTCCCAGCAGGCCAGCGCACCGACCCGCCCGACGCGGGTGTCGACCGGCCGCAGGCCGGCGCCGTCGCCCTGACCCCAGATCATGCGTTCGTGGTAGGTCGGCGTGATCTTGCGGCGCTTCAGCAGCAGCGTGCCGTCGGCGTCGAAGATGAGCTGGGCGTTGTAGAGCGTGCCGTGGTCGCGCTCGTTGATGCCGAGCACGACGACCATGCCGTGGCGCCGGGCGCGCTCCGACACGCGCTCGGTCAGCGGCCCCGGCACGGTCGGCGACAGCGCGTGCAGGCGCAGGTGCTCGCGGCCCGCCTGCACCGGCGGGCGCACGAACGAGAAGTACGGGTAGTAGGGGACGAAGGTCTCCGGGAACACGATCAGCTCGACGCCGCGCAGGGCAGCCTCGTCGATCGCATCGCAGACCTTCCCGAGCGTGCCGTCGGCGGACTCGAACACGGGCGAGATCTGGACGGCGGCGGCACGTACCGTGCGCGGCGGGCTCATGGCGACGGCCTCAGAGCGTCCAGGTGTCGAGGATCACCGCACCGGCCTTGCGGTGCAGCAGCATCAGGTCGAGCACATCGAGCGGATGGATCGGCCGGATGCCCTCGACCAGCGCGCCCTCGCCGTGGCCGTACAGCGCCTGCAGCGCGAAGCGGCACGCATAGACCTTGCCGCCCTCCTGCAGGAAGCGCGTGAGCTGCTTCGCGTAGTTCTGGTGACCGGCGAAGGCTTCGTCGCCGAGCGTCGGAAAGCCGCGCTGCACGCCGAGCGTGACGCCGGGGCCGTACAGCAGGATCGTGGTCTCGTAGCCCTTGCGCTGCAGGCGCGTCGCCTGCAGCAGGTTGACCAGACCGATCGAGCCTTCGAAGGCGACGGTATGGAAGGTGACCAGCGCCTTTTCGCCGGGCGCGGCTTTCACGTCCTCGAAAACCTTTTCTTCGTAATCGACCAGATATTCGCCGGTGGCATGGGCGGGGCGGGTGACTGCGGGCATCGGGATTCTCCGGTGGATTCGAGCCGGGATCGGCAGGATTCGACTCGCAGCAACCGTGCCATCGCTTTTGCAGGCAATGCGATCAATCTGCGATGAAGCCGCCGGCCACTGCCTGCAAATGCAGGTGCGAATCCAGAACCGCGCGATGATCGATCGCCGCGCAGCCTGCCGATCAATTATCAATCACCCGGATTTACGCGCCATGCGCAGGCATTGCGCCTCCGGACAGTGCGAAGATTAAAAAAACATAACCATGAACAGGCTCCGGTATCTGGCCCGATGCATTCAATCTGCGATCAATCCATTCCGGTTTCCGGGGGCGTGACCATAAGAATCCGGATTACACTCGGCGGTGTGTACGGCCCTGTGCGATTTCCTGCGGAAACCGCCTGCATTCCGGAGTCCGGCTGCCATGTCCCACACCACGCGTTTCTGGCCGCAGCGCCTGCGTTCGGCCGACGGACCGGCGTATCTCGCGCTCGCCGACCTGATTGCCGACGATCTGCGCAGCGGCCGGCTGAAATCCGGCGACCGGCTGCCGCCGCTGCGGGAGCTGGCCGCGGCCCTCGGGCTCAACTATTCGACGGTGGCGCGCGGCCTCGCCGAGGCGCGCAAGCGCGGCCTGATCGACAGCCGCGTCGGCAGCGGCACCTACATCCGCGGTGCGGCGCCGGCGCTGCCGCTGCGCGACGGCAACAGCGCCGACATGACGATGAACCTGCCGCCGGAGCCCGATGACCCCGCGCTGCTCGCGCAGCTGCAGGACAGCACGGCCGCGGCGATGCGCGCCGCCGATCCCTGGGCGCTGCTGCGCTATCAGGACTTCGGCGGCAGTCCGCAGCAGCGCGAGGCCGGTGCCCACTGGCTGCACACGCGCTTTCCGGAGGCGCGCGCCGGGCAGCTGCTGGTCTGCCCCGGCGTGCATGCGGTGCTCTACGCGCTGCTGAGCCAGCTCGCGCGGCCCGGCGACACCATCTGCGTCGAGTCGCTGAGCTATCCCGGCATCAAGGCCATCGCCGCCCAGCTCGGCCTGCGCCTGCTCGCGCTCGCCGATGACGGCGAACCCTGCGCGGCGGCGCTTCGCGATGCCTGCCGGACCGCGGCGCCGAAGGCGCTGTACCTGAACCCGACGCTGCACAACCCGAGCACGCGCACGCTGTCGCGCAGCCGGCGCGAGGCGCTGGCCGAGGTCGCGCTGGCCTACAGCCTGCCGATCATCGAGGACGACGCCTACGGCCGGCTGGTGCGCACGGCCCCGGCCGCCTTCGCGAGCCTCGCACCATCGCTGACCTACTACGTGACCGGGCTTTCGAAGACGGTCGGTGCCGGCCTGCGCATCGCCTACGTGCATGCGCCGGGACAGCGCCCGATGCAGCGGCTCGCCGGGGCGCTGCGTGCGCTGACGGTCATGGCCTCGCCGCTGACGACGGCGATCGCCACACGCTGGATCGACGACGGCACGGCCGCGAGACTGGTCGAGGCCATCCGCGACGAGTCCGCGCAGCGCCTGCAGCTCGCCGCGCGCCTGCTGGCCGCGCATCCGCTGCGCGCGCATCCCGAAGGCTTTCATGTCTGGCTGCCGCTGCCCGCGGGCTTCGACGCGAACGTGCTGGCCGCCTGGCTGCGCGAGCGCGGCGTGCCGGCCGTCGCCGCCGCGGCCTTCAGCACCGACGCGCAGCCGCCGGACGCGCTGCGCGTGAATCTCGGCGGGCCGGGCACGCGCGCACAGTGCGCGGCCGGCCTGCAGCTCGTGGCCGAAGCACTGGCCCGGCCGCCGTCCCGGTCGTGAGCCGCCTCGGCGGGCGTGCAGCCCTGCTGCTGCAGTCAGGCCCATCTCCCGCCGCGGGAAGAGGGAATGCCCCGCAGTCGCGCCGCACGCGCGGCCACCGGTGTCCGTGTGAGCGTCGTCACTGGATATCATCGTGATAGTGACTATGCTCTGCGGCCTGCATCGCTGACCTGTCCGCCGGGTGATCCGGGTAAGGAGCGAACCGCCGTGAATGCCGCAGAACCTTTCGTCGCATCGGAAACCGCGCTGCTGTTCGTCGATCCGTACAACGACTTCATTTCGGAGGGCGGCAAGTTCTGGGAGCGCATCCGCGAGGTGGCCGAATCCCGCGATCTGATCGTACACCTGCAACAGATCGTCAGTGCCGCGCGCCGTGCCGGTGTCCGGCTGTTTTACGTGCCGCACCGGCAGTGGCAGCCCGGCGATTTCGAGGACTGGGACCATCCGACGCCCTATCAGCTCGGTGCCGCCCGTTTCCGGATGTTCGAGAAAGGCAGCTGGGGCGGTGAATGGCGCAGCGAGTTTGCACCGCAGCCCGGTGACGTGATCGCGAAGGAGCATTACGCATCGAGCGGCTTTGCCAATACCGATCTGGATTTCCTGCTGAAACAGCACCGCATCCGGCGGGTGATCGTGATCGGCCTGCTCGCGAACACCTGCATCGAAACCACGGCCCGATTCGCCACCGAACTGGGCTATCACACGACGATCGTCACCGATGCGACGGCCGCCGTCAGTGAAGCCTGCATGCACGCCGCGCACGAACTGAACGGCCCGACCTACGCCCACGCCATCCTGACGACCGCCGAGGTGGTCGCCGCCCTGGCCGGCTGATTCCGCGTCGCTGCAGCAAGCTGCCGAACCCCGCCCGTCACGGGCGGGGCAGGCCGCGTGCTGCCCGGAACCGGCCGGCGCACATCGATTTCGGGCCGCCCGGCCCGCTAGCCCGGAGTGACGACCATGCATGCCGAACCGATCCCCAGTCTGGCAGCCACCGCCGACACGCAGTTCATCGAAAGCCGGGGCCGCCGGCTCGCGTACCGCAGCTTCGGCAGCGGCCAGCCGATCGTGCTGTGCCTGCGCTTTCGCGGCACGATGGACGAATGGGATCCGCTGTTCCTCGACACGCTCGCCGCCTGCGGGCTGCGCGTCGTGATCTTCGATTATTCCGGGCTGGGGCGCTCCGGCGGCGAGCCCACCTATCAGCCGATGTCGCTGGCGCAGGATGCCGTCGACCTGATCGAGGCGCTCGACCTGCACGGCGTCGCGATCGGCGGCTGGTCGATCGGCGGCGTCGCGGCGCAGATCGTGCTGACGATGTTCCCGCAGCGCATCCGCCACGCCGTGCTGATCGGCACGACCCCGCCCGGCAATCTCGTCAAGCTCGCCGAGCCGCTGTTCTTCGAGACCGCCGGCAAGGAATTCAACACGGCCGAGGACAACGTCGTGCTGTTCTTCGAGCCGCAGTCCCCGACCTCGCGCGCCGAATCGGCGGCCTCGCTGCAGCGCATGGCGGCGCGCCGCGATCCGGGGCCGAAGGTCGACGGCCTGTGGGCGCGCGAATGGATCAGCGGCGGACCGCGCAATCCGGTCTTCCCGTCCGAGGCCGTGCTCGAAGGGCTGAAGACCACGTCGATCCCGATGCTGCACATCGGCGGCGACCACGACATCATCTTCCCGGTCGAGAACTGGTACGCGCTGAACCAGCAGATCCCGAACCTGCAGCTGCTGACCTTCCCGAGCGCCGGACACGGGCCGCAGCATCAGTACGCGGTCGCCTCGGCCGAATACATCGCCATTTTCCTGCGCACGGCGAAGCCGGCGGCCTGAGGCACGCGCCGCCAGCCATTGAACAGGTGTTTATTTGCCGGGTTATACCGGTCACACGTAATTGCATGGTTTTCTTCCCCCTCTCCCCTTGCGGGAGAGGGGCCGGGGGAGAGGGGGAGGCGCCGGCACTGCGCCCGGACCTTGCCCCCTCTCCCCAACCCCTCCCCCGCAGGGGGGAGGGGCTTGTTCATCAACGTCCTGCCGTCGTTCTGATCCGTCCGCACCAATTCCTCCTCATGTCGACGCCCCGGTCTGCGGAGGTGCCTTTGGTGGCATCGTCCCCGGGTGGTAGGTCGCATCGAACACCATGTCCGTCAGCCAGCGCTTGAAATCCGAGTTGTCGCTGAACTGCTTGAACAGTTCGGTGTGATCGGACAGCAACTCCAGCACCACGCGGTTGAGCGCCTTGTCGTGTTCCAGCCTGGCGTTTTGTTTGTCGGAGTTCGCCTGCGCGTTCTGGTAGGCCTTGTCCTGCGCCACCCGCGCCGGGATCTCCTCGGCGATGACCTTGCGGATCTTGTCCTCGTCCTTCCACTCGATATTGCCGAACAGGTCATTGAAGGTCTTGATGATCGCGGAGAGCTTGTCGATTTCTGCCTCGCCCTTGCCGCCACCGCCAACCGGCGGGACCGGCTCGACCGTGGCGTCGGCGTCGTCCATTGCCATCTTCAGCGCCGCTTTGGCCTCCACCCGGTAGCTGTCCATGTCGATGGTCTCCAGCACTCCCCGGGACAGGTCTTCCTCCCTGGGCGCGGGGAGCTTGGGGATGAGGAAGTTCAGGAAGATCGACAGCTTCTCCCAGGCCGGGTGACCGTAACTCAGGATCGCGGCAAGAAAGCCGTAGCTGCGCACGAAGGCCTTTGCCTTGCCTTTGAATTTCACCTGGCCGTCTTCGTCCAGGTTCTCCCGGTATTCCTCCACGCAAGCATCGAGGATCGGGTCGAGCCTGTCCCGATCAGCGCCACCCAGGTACAGCGCCACCAGGTCTTCCACCTGGCTGGCGCTATACACCTGCTGCCCGTCGAGTTCGGCTTTCAGGTCGTGCAGCTTGTTGGCGTCGGTTTCGCCGGTCTGGATGGTGGCGCGGTAGTAGTCCTGGAAGGCTGATTTCACCGCTTCGGCGTTGTCGGCGAAGTCGAGCACGAAGGTGTCGTGCTCTTGCGGGTGCGCGCGGTTGAGGCGGGACAAGGTCTGCACCGCCAGCACGCCTTCCAGCGGTTTGTCCACGTACATCGTGTGCAGCAGCGGCTCGTCGAAGCCGGTGACGAATTTGTTGGCAACAATCAGGAAGCGATACGGGTCGAGCTTCAGCTTGGCCGGAATGTCCTTGCTCGGAAAGCCGTTGAGGTCGGCCTCGGTCTTCTTCGAACCGCCGATCTCGAAGTCGCCCGAATACGCGACGATGGCCTTGAAGGGGCTTTTGATCTCGGCGAGGTAGTCCGACACCTCTCGCCAGTAATCGATGGCCCGCGCGATGCCGTTGCACACGATCATCGCCCGCGCCTTGCCGCCGATCCTCCTCGTGCCGATTACCTGCGCGGTGAAGTGATCGACCATGATCTGCGCCTTGCTCTGGATGGCCTTGTCGTGCGATTCGACGTAGCGCCGGATTTTCTTCAGCGCCTTCAGCTTGTCCACTTGCGGGTCGTCCTCGATGGTCTTGGCGACGTGGTATAAGCTGTCCACCGGCGTGTAGTTGGCTATCACGTCGAGGATGAAGCCCTCCTGGATCGCTTGCTTGGTGGTGTAGGTCAGTTCCTCGG
>JAFEGB010000057.1 GCA_018240295.1 Pseudomonadota bacterium | reverse complement strand
CGGCCCACAGCGTGCCATCGTTGTCGAATACGGCGATGCGTTCAGGCGCAGGTACGAAATCCGGCGAGCCCTCACGGGTGACGGTGGCCACGAAATCGATGATGGCTTGTCTGGACGGCCCATCCTGCCATGACGGCAGGGGGTCATCCGTTGCACTCCGGCCTTCCGGGAAGATGAGAAATGACAGTCCGATGATGATCGTCAGTGCAACCGATTTCAGAAATTGCATCAGGAATCCCCCCCTTGTCCTTTCGAACATTTGTCGAGCAACAACCACGCCGGCACCGGAATCGTTTTAGATTTTTTTTGTAATTGCGGGGCTTTCGACAGAAGCCATTGATCCGGATCAAGGATCCGGTTTTTCACGCAGCAGCAAGACTTGCCGGCATGGCATCGACCTTGCCGGAAGATTTCCTGCGCCCGCACCGGTTCAGGCCGGGCTGGATTTGCACGATGCAGATGAAAATTAAAATTTGCAAGTAATTGTTTTAATTATAAAAATTTAGAATTTTCGCAAACCCCTCCACGCAGCGGATACTACCCGGCGAGCCCCCCGATTGCGGGGAGATGCTTTGGCCTGTAGGGTAGCAACTCTAGTGGCACCTGCCACCCCGAACGCACGAATCCACATGATTCCGATCCATCCGGCTCCTGCCTCACCCGAACTCAGGCTGCCCGGGCTCGCCGCCGGCGACAGCTATCGCTTCCATACCATGGTCAAGCCCAGCGGTGCGCAGTGCAATCTGGATTGCCGCTACTGCTTCTACCTGCACAAGGAAGACCTGCTGCACCAGCCCAGGGTGCCGCGCATGAGCGAATCTCTGCTTGAGGCGCATATCCGGCAATACATAGAAGCGCAGACCGGCGAGGAGGTGGTGTTCAGCTGGCAGGGTGGCGAACCGACACTGATGAAGCTGGATTTCTTCCGCCGTATCGTCGAGTTGCAGGCCAGATACCGGAAACCCGGCCAGCGCATCGAGAACGACCTGCAGACCAATGGCATCCTGCTTGACGATGAGTGGGCTGTTTTCCTCAAGCAGCATGATTTTCTGGTCGGACTGTCGATCGACGGCCCGGCCGAGCTACATGACAAGTACCGCTACAGCAAGGGCGGCAGGCCGACGCACGCGCGCGTGATGGCCGCCGTCGCGCTGCTGCACCAGCATCAGGTGCCGTTCTCGGCCCTGTGCGTCGTCAACCGCGACAACGCCAAAAAGCCGATCGACGTCTACCGTTTCCTGCGCGATCAGGTCCGGCCACGCAGCATCCAGTTCATGCCCGGTCTGGGAAGCCACGATTTCCATTCGGTGGCACCGGGACACTGGAATGTCGACAGCCTGCCGCTGCTGGGCTCGGCACGCGCGCGACCGGGAGCCCCCGATTCAGTGGTCACTGAATGGTCGGTCGATCCGGACGACTGGGGCTACTTTCTAAACCGGGTGTGGGATGAGTGGTTCAAGCGTGATTTCGGCCGCGTGTTCATAGACCAGTTCGAGAACGTGGTTTCGATGATGTTCGGTGCCGGTTCCCAGAAGTGCGTGACCAGCCGCATCTGTGGCAAGGCTCTGGCCATCGAGCACAATGGCGACCTGTATTCGTGCGATCACTTCGTCTACCCGGAATACCGGCTGGGCAATATCACTGCGACGCACGAGGGTGACCTGGCGTTTTCCGACGCGCAAAAGCGCTTCGCCTTCGCCAAGTCCGACACGCTGCCGAAATACTGCCAGTCCTGTCCGTACCTTGCGCTGTGCTGGGGCAACTGCCCGAAGGATCGCTTCATCAGGGCCCCCGATGGCGAAGCCGGTCTGCACTATCTGTGCTCGGGCCTGAAGGCGTTCTATCGCAAGGCAACCTCCGCACGCCGCGAACTGGCCCGGCGGCTGGGACGGGCGTAACCGTTCGCTGATGCCGGCATTGAACCCCGCGAGTCCGCGGGACTCATGCCGGCACGCGACAAATGCAGGGTTTTCCCCTCTCCCCCGAAGGGGCGAGGGGCTGAAAAGCAAAGCGTTCCGGCGTGATCGGCCTCACACCGCCAGATGCGCCCGCACCACCTCGTCGGTCAGCTCCGGCATCGTGCCGGTGGCGACGGTGCGGCCCTTCTCCATGATCGCGAAGTCGGTGCCGAGGCGGCGTGCGAACGGCAGCTTCTGTTCGACCAGCAGCACGGTCAGGCCGATCTCGCGGTTCAGCCGGATGATGATGTCGCCGATCTCGCGCACGATGTTCGGCTGGATGCCCTCGTTCGGCTCATCGAGGATCAGCAGTTCCGGTTCGAGCACCAGCGCCCGGCCGATCGCGAGCTGCTGCTGCTGGCCGCCGGACAGATCGCCGCCGCGCCGGTGCAGGAACTGCTTCAGGATCGGGAACAGCTCGAAGATGCGCTCGGGCACCGCTTCGAGACCGTTCGGGCGGATGCCGAGGCCGACCTGCAGGTTCTCGCGCACGGTGAGCTGCGGGAAGATCTCGCGCCCCTGCGGCACGTAGCCGATGCCGATGCGCGCGCGCTGGTGCGCGGGCTGCTTCAGCAGGTTCGCGCCGTTGAACCGCACCTGCCCGCCGAAGGTCGGCGCCAGCCCCATGATCGCGCGCAGCGTCGTGGTCTTGCCGACGCCGTTGCGGCCCATCAGGCAGGTGCACGAGCCGCGGCGCACCGTCAGGTTCATGTTCCAGAGGATCTGGCTCTGCCCGTAGCGCAGGTTGACCTGATCGACCGTCAGCAGCGCATCGGCCGCCGTGGATTCCTGCAGCACCGCCGCCATCACGCCCCCTCCCCGAGATACACCTCGACCACCTTCGGATTGCTCTGGATCGCGTCCATCGTGCCCTCGGCGAGCACGTGGCCCTCGTGCAGCACCGTGACCTTGCGCGCGATCGAGCGCACGAAGGCCATGTCGTGCTCGACGACGACGACCGAATGCTTTCCGGCCAGCGAGTTCAGCAGCTCGGCGGTCTGCTCGGTCTCCTGCTCGGTCATGCCGGCGACCGGCTCGTCGACCAGCAGCAGGCGCGGGTTCTGCATCAGCAGCATGCCGATCTCCAGCCACTGCTTCTGGCCGTGCGACAGGCTGCCGGCGAGCTGGCGCTCGTAGCCGTTGAGGCCGATGGTCGCGAGCACCCCGGCGATGCGTGCGCGCTGCTCGTCGCTCAGGCGCGCGAACAGCGCCCGGCGCACGCGCTTGTCGGCCTGCATCGCCAGTTCGAGGTTCTCGAACACCGAGTGGCCCTGGAACACGGTCGGCTTCTGGAACTTGCGGCCGATGCCGAGCTGCGCGATCTCGGACTCGCGCAGTTCGAGCAGGTTGACGTTCTGGCCGAAGTACACGGTGCCGGTGTCCGGACGGGTCTTGCCGGTGATGATGTCCATCATCGTCGTCTTGCCGGCGCCGTTCGGGCCGATGATGCAGCGCAGCTCGCCGTCGTCGATCGACAGGTTCAGGTCGTTGATCGCCTTGAAGCCGTCGAAGCTGACGCTGACGCTTTCGAGGTACAGGATCGCGCCGTGCGAAACGTCCGGCACCGGCCGGTCGCGCACGTCGGCCGGCAGCGGCTCGCGCGGCGCGGCCGGCGGTTTCGGCGGCGCTTCGGAGGCGTCATGCAGCATCTGCGCGCCCTTCAGGGCATCACCGGCAGGGGTGACGGGCGGGATCACGGGATTCATGCGCGGGCCTCCGCGGCTCGGGTGCGGCGCAGGCGCCGGAACAGGCCGGTCAGGCCCTCGGGCAGGAACAGCGTCACCAGCACGAACAGGCCGCCGAGCGCGTACAGCCAGAACTCCGGCGCCACGGCCGTGAACACGCTCTTGAGGCCGTTGACGCTGGCCGCGCCGATCACGGCCCCGACCAGCGTGCCGCGCCCGCCGACCGCGACCCAGACGGCCATCTCGATCGACTGCGCCGGCGCCAGCTCGCTCGGGTTGATGATGCCGACCTGCGGCACGTACAGCGCACCGGCCAGACCGCAGAGCACCGCCGACAGCGTCCAGATCGCGAGCTTGTAGTAGAGCGGCTCGTAGCCGCAGAACATCACGCGGCTCTCGGCGTCGCGGATCGCGGTCAGCACGCGCCCGGCACGCGAGCGCACGATCGCGCGGGCGAGCAGATACACGCCGAGCAGCACCAGCGCCGTCAGCCAGTACAGCGCCACGCGCACCGAGGGCTCGCTGAGCGTGAAGCCGAGCAGGCGCTTGAAGTCGGTCAGGCCGTTGTTGCCGCCGAAGCCGGTCTCGTTGCGGAAGAACAGCAGCATCAGCGCGAAGGTCATCGCCTGCGTGATGATCGAGAAGTACACGCCCTTGATGCGCGAGCGGAACGCGAACCAGCCGAACACGAAGGCGAGCAGCCCCGGCACGGCGAGCGCCATCAGCAGCGCGAACGGGAAGTACTCGAAGCCGTGCCAGAACCACGGCAGCTCCTTCCAGTTCAGGAACACCATGAAGTCCGGCAGCTCCGAGCGGTAGACGCCCTCGCCGGCCATGCTGCGCATCAGGTACATGCCCATCGCGTAGCCGCCGAGCGCGAAGTACACGCCGTGGCCGAGCGACAGGATGCCGGTGTAGCCCCAGATCAGGTCCATCGCCAGCGCCACCAGCGCGTAGCAGCAGAACTTGCCGGCGAGCGGGATCAGCCAGTCGGGCACGTGCAGCGGACTGGTCTCGGGCAGTGCGTTGAGCACCGGCACCGCCACCAGCAGCAGTGCCGCGACCACGAAGAAGCCGACCCAGCCGCGGGTCGTATGCAGATTGCGGATGCCGTGCATCGGTTCAGCCCTCCACCGCCCGGCCCTTCATCGCGAACAGCCCCTGCGGCCGCCACTGGATGAACAGGATGATGAAGCCGAGCAGCGCGATCTTGCCGAGCACCGCGCCCATCGACGGCTCCAGGAACTTGTTGACGATGCCGAGCCCCATGCCGCCGGCGACCGCGCCGGCGAGCTTGCCGACGCCGCCGAGCACCACGACCATGAAGGAATCGACGATGTAGGCCTGCCCGAGCTCCGGGCCGACGTTGCCGAGCTGCGACAGCGCCACGCCGGCGAGCCCCGCCACGCCGGCGCCGAGCGCGAAGGTGCCGGCATCGACGCGGCGCGTGTCGATGCCCATCGCCGCGGCCATGCCGCGGTTCTGCGTCACCGCGCGCACGCGCAGGCCGAGCCGGGTCTTCTGGAACAGCAGCCAGACCGTCACCAGCACCGCCAGCGCGAACAGGATCGTCGCGATGCGGTTGTACGGCAGCACCAGCTGCTGCGTGAGCTGGATGCCGCCCGACAGCCACGAGGGATTGGCGACCTCGACGTTCTGCGCCCCGAAGATCAGGCGCACGGTCTGGATCAGGATCAGCGACAGGCCGAAGGTCGCGAGCAGGGTTTCGAGCGGCCGGCCGTACAGGTGGCGCAGCACGACGCGCTCCAGCGCCCAGCCGACCGCCGCCGCGCTCAGGAAGGCCACCGGCAGCGCCGCGAGCAGATACCAGTCGAAGGCCCCGGGCAGGTAGGCGCGGAACAGGTTCTGCACGACGTAGGTCGCGTAGGCGCCGATCATCAGCAGCTCGCCGTGCGCCATGTTGATGACGCCCATCAGCCCGAAGGTGATCGCCAGCCCGAGCGCGGCGAGCAGCAGCACGCTGCCGAGCGACAGGCCGTAGAACAGGTTGGCGCCCTGGTCGCGCAGCCACTGGCGGTCACCGATGGCCGTGATCGCCTTCTGCGCCGCAGCGCGGATTTCGGGGTCATCGCCGCTCGCGAGCGGCTGCAGCCGGCCGAGCACGGTCAGTTCGCCGTCATTGGCGAGCACGGCGAGTGCCGCGAGCTTCTTGTCCTTGTCGGGACTGTCGAGATCGAGCGGCGCCAGCGCGAGCTTCAGCGCCGTCACCACTTCCGGGTCCTGCTCCTCGGCGAGTGCGGCGCGCAGCGCCGGTTCGGCGCTCGCCGATGGCCGGTCATTCAATGCCCGCGCGGCACCGAGACGCTCGGCGCGGTCCTCGGAGCGCAGGCGCGCGCGCTCGATGGAACTGGCGAGCACGCGGCGCACGGCGTTGGTCATCGCCGGCGCATCACCGGCGGCACCGGTCCACGGCTGACCGTCGGCGGCGTTGACCCGCTGACCGTCGCGGGTGCGGATGAGGACGGCGCCCGGTGCGATCGTCAGCCGGCCCTCGTCGAGCGCGACCAGCACGCGGCTGGCGCGCGGATCACGGCTCTGTGCCAGCACGTCGAGGGCGCTGCGCAGCGTCTTCGGGTCTTCGGCCAGCGCCGCGAGCGTGGCATCGATCTTCGGATCGACTGCGGCGGAAACGGGCTGTGCCAGCGGCAGCAGCAGGAGGCAGAACAGCAGTGCCGCCAGAGTCGACAGGCTCGGACGCGACCGGACAGGAGGATTCATGCGCAACCTCGGGGGGCCGACGGAAAGAAGCCGCCGGGACGCCGGTCTGCGGGCCGAAGCCTGGGTTCTTCGGACGGGTGGCCGGCGTCCCCGCGGGGCGACGCTGCCGGAGCCGGCGAAAGAACCGGCTCCGGCTCGCCGTCGACCGCAGGCAGGACTGCGGGTGGCGGCGGACGATGCGAAAGCGTGCGGCCCGACCCTGCGGGTGACGCCTGCGCACCGCATCCGTGCCGCGGACGCGGCACGGAACGCGCAGCGGACTGGCGCGGCGGGACGGCTTACTTGTACTTCGGTTCGGTGCAGTTGCCGCAGACCCACGGATAGGTCCAGTCGGCGACCTTCTTGGCGCTGTCCGGGATGTACGGCGACCAGGCCTGGGCGCGGATCGGGCCTTCGGTCTTCCAGACGATGTTGAACTGGCCGTCGGCCTGGATCTCGGCGATGTACACCGGCTTGTGCAGGTGGTGGTTCTTGGCGTCGAGCGACTCGACGAAGCCCGACGGCGTCTTGAAGGTCTGGTAGCCGAGCGCCTGGCGCACGGCATCGACGTCGGTGGTGCCGGCCTGCACGACCGCCTGCGCCCACATGTGGATGCCGGTGTAGGTGGCCTCCATCGGGTCGTTGGTCACGCGCTTGTCGCCGCCCGGCAGCTTGTTCTTGGCGACGTATTCCTTCCACGCCTTGATGAAGGCCTCGTTCTCCGGCGACTTGATCGACATGAAGTAATTCCAGGCCGCGAGGTGACCGACCAGCGGCTTGGTGTCGATGCCGCGCAGTTCCTCCTCACCGACCGAGAACGCCACGACCGGCACGTCGGTGGCCTTCAGGCCGGCGTTGCCGAGTTCCTTGTAGAACGGCACGTTGGAATCGCCGTTGATCGTCGAGACCACGGCCGTGCGCTTGCCGGCGGAGGCGAACTTCTTGATGTCGGCGACGATGGTCTGGTAGTCGCTGTGCCCGAACGGCGTGTAGGTCTCCATGATGTCGTCATCGGAGACGCCCTTCGAATGCAGGAAGGCGCGCAGGATCTTGTTGGTGGTGCGCGGGTACACGTAGTCGGTGCCGAGCAGCACCCAGCGCTTGGCAGCGCCGCCGTCCTCGGACATCAGGTACTCGACGGCCGGGATCGCCTGCTGGTTCGGCGCAGCACCGGTGTAGAAGACGTTGTACGAGGACTCCTCGCCTTCGTACTGCACCGGGTAGAACAGCAGGCCGTTCAGTTCCTCGAACACCGGCAGCACGGACTTGCGCGACACCGAGGTCCAGCAGCCGAACGTGACCGCAACCTTCTCCTTCTGCAGCAGCTCGCGCGCCTTCTCGGCGAACAGCGGCCAGTTCGAGGCCGGATCGACGACGACGGCTTCGAGCTTCTTGCCGAGCAGGCCGCCCTTGGCGTTGATTTCCTCGATGGTCATCAGCGCAACGTCCTTCAGCGACGTTTCCGAGATGGCCATCGTGCCGGACAGCGAATGCAGGATGCCGACCTTGATGGTGTCGGCCGCATGCGCGCTGCTGCCGGCCAGGGCGAGCGCGAGACCACCGGCCAGCGTGCCCAGGAAGAAGGTGCGGGTCTTGAGCATGGAAAATCCTCGATACGGTTCTGTTTGTGGTCGTCCCCTCGCGGGCACTCCGAACGGAATGCCCCCCCTGGACGCAGGAACCTTTCGAGCATTCGCCATGCCAAAGGCCGGCTTCACTGCCGGTTCATGGCTTTGCGGCAACGCATCATGTTGACGACTGCTGTAGAGCGAAGCTTACGCACCACAATCGTGCACTACTGAAATCAATATGAACCAAAATGATGCATCTGCGCCTTCGGCTGCACCACAGGCGCAATACGCCTCCTTACGGCAATGCACCATTATTGAAATCAGGCAACTTAAATTTCAGAAAGCTCAGTGGATATCAGCATCACCATCCCGAACCGCCGGCATCGACCGGCGCACGGGACTGAAGCCCGAAGCCCGCGGATTGCAGACGCAGCCGTGACGCCCGTCCTGCGAATCGCCCGATCGTCGCCCGGAGACAGGCCGGATGATCGCCGGACAACTGGCCGGCGCCGGAAGCAAGACTGGCGCCGGACCGCTCACCCTTGGCCTGAACTGCCTCGGGGTCTGAGGGAGAATCCAGGCCTTGCGCGTGCCCGCCCCCGTTCACCGCAGCAGACGGACGAAGGGAGGACATGCGTCACGATACGCGCCTGACGCCGGTGAAAACGTCGACGGAGAATGGACGGAAGGAGATCGGGCCAGAAAAGAAAAAGGGTTGCGGTTTGCCCGCAACCCTTTGATATCATTTTCATTCGCTGAAGATGGTGGGCCGTGTAGGACTCGAACCTACAACCAATTGATTAAGAGTCAACTGCTCTACCAATTGAGCTAACGGCCCGTTTTTTCGGGCATCCGGACCGCAGCGCGGCCCGGAATGAACTGATGGGGTGACTGATGGGGCTCGAACCCACGACAACCGGAATCACAATCCGGGGCTCTACCAACTGAGCTACAGCCACCACTGAAACCTGATTGCACGACTGCCGGGAGTGGCGCGCCCGGCAGGATTCGAACCTGCTACCCTCGGCTTAGAAGGCCGATGCTCTATCCGCATGAGCTACGGGCGCGGCGTTCGTCAGGACCGGCGCGCCGGGCTGGATGGTCGGGGTAGAGGGATTTGAACCCCCGACACCCTGCTCCCAAAGCAGGTGCGCTACCAGACTGCGCTATACCCCGCCGAGTCAGCCAGCGCTTGCAACAGGGTGCGTGCAAGGCCCGCCATTCTACGGATCGACGATTTCGCGTCAAGCCTCGGCCTGACGCCTGGCTCAGGCCCGCCGCCAGCTCGTGCCCTGCGGACCGTCCTCCAGCACCACGCCCTGCGCGGCCAGCAGATCGCGGATGCGGTCGGACTCGGCCCACTGCTTCGCCTTGCGCGCGGCGGTGCGCTCGGCGATCAGCGCCTCGATCGCTGCCGGATCGAGTCCGTCATGGTCGCCGCGCAGGAAATCATCGGCATCGCCGCCAAGCAGGCCGAGCACGCCGCCCAGCGCGCGCAGCGTCGCCGCCAGCGCCTCCACCTCGGCCGGCGCCTCGCTGCGCGCACGGTTCAGCTCGCGCGCCAGCTCGAACAGCACGGCGAGCGCCCCGGGGGTGTTGAAGTCATCGTCCATGACCGCGCGCAGCCTTGCGCTCCAGGCTTCGAGCGGGGCGGCGGCGGTGGGCGGCAGGCCCTTCAGCGCCGTGTACAGCCGCGTCAGCGAGGCCTTCGCCGTGTCGAGGTTGTCGTCGGAGTAGTTCAGCGGGCTGCGGTAGTGACTCGACAGGATGAACAGCCGCACGACCTCGGGGGCGTAGCGGGCGAGCACCTCGCGCACCGTGAAGAAGTTGCCGAGCGACTTCGACATCTTCTCCTCGTCGACGTTGACGAAGCCGTTGTGCAGCCAGTAGTTGACGAACCTGTGGCCGTTGGCGGCCTCACTCTGCGCGATCTCGTTCTCGTGGTGCGGGAACTTCAAATCCATGCCGCCGCCGTGGATGTCGAAGTGCTCGCCGAGGCAGCACTTCGACATGGCCGAGCATTCGATGTGCCAGCCCGGCCGGCCCGGTCCCCACGGCGAATCCCAGGCCGGCTCGCCGGGCTTGGCGGCCTTCCACAGCACGAAGTCGAGCGGGTCCTGCTTCAGTTCGCCGACCGCCACGCGCTCGCCGGCGCGCAGGTCGTCGAGCTTCTTGTTGGCGAGCCGGCCGTAGGTCCCGAAGCGCGCGACGCGGTAGTAGACATCGCCGTTGGCGGCGACGTAGGCGTAGTCCTTCCCGACCAGCGTCCCGACCATCGCGATGATGCCGTCGATGGTTTCGGTGGCCTTCGGCTCGTGGTCGGGGCGCAGCACGCCGAGCGCATCGGCATCCTCGTGCATCGCCTCGATGAAGCGCGCGGTCAGCGCGTCGATGGTTTCGCCGTTTTCCTGCGCGCGGCGGATGATCTTGTCGTCGATGTCGGTGATGTTGCGGACGTAGGTCACGTCGTAGCCGAGCCAGCGCAGGTAGCGCACGATCGCATCGAACACGACCATCACGCGCGCGTGGCCGACGTGGCAGTAGTCGTAGACGGTCATGCCGCACACATACATGCGCACCTGGCCGGGCGTGATCGGGACGAAGCGCTCCTTGCGCCGGCTCAGGCTGTTGTACAGCTGCAGATCGTGTTCGACGGACATGACGGACTGGACTCGATGCGACGGAAAACGGACGGGCGGCGCCCCGGCAGCAGGGCCCGACCGGGATGGTAACGGAAGTCCGGCGCGTGCAGGCCGACAAAAGCCGGGCGGCACACTATGATGCCGGCCTTTCCGCGCCCGCCCCCGGAGGCTGCCGATGATCCGTTGCGCCCGAGCCTTCCTGATCGCTGCCCTGCTTTCGGCCGCCCTGCCGGCCATGGCGGTGACCCGCGTGCAGATGGTCACCAGTCACGGCACGATCGTGCTCGAACTCGACGAGGAAAAAGCCCCGCAGACCGTCGCCAACTTCGTGCGCTACGCGGACGAGCACTTCTACGACGGCACGATCTTCCACCGCGTCATCGACAACTTCATGATCCAGGGCGGCGGCTTCACGCCCGACCTGCAACAGAAGCCGACGCACGACCCGATCCCGAACGAAGCAAAGAACGGCCTGAAGAACAGCCGTGGCACGATCGCGATGGCACGCACCGCCGATCCGCACTCGGCGACCGCGCAGTTCTTCATCAACGTCAGGGACAACGGCTTCCTCGATTACCCGTCGCGTGACGGCTGGGGTTACTGCGTGTTCGGCAAGGTCGTCGACGGCCTCGAAGTCGTCGAGCGCATCCGCCAGACACCGACCACCACGGTCGGACCATACAGCGACGTGCCGGCCGAGCCGGTGGTGATCCGCTCGGTCACGGTCGTGAAGTAGTCATGAGATAAAGCAGGCCCGCCCCCGGAAACCCCGAACGGAGATTCGCGATGATCCGCATCCAGACCTCACTCGGCGTCATCACGCTGGAACTCGACGCCGAGCATGCGCCGGCGACCACCGCCAACTTCGAACAGTACGTGCGCGACGGTTTCTACGCCGGCACCATCTTCCATCGCGTGATCCCGAACTTCATGGTCCAGGGCGGCGGCATGCTGGCGGACATGAGCCAGAAGAGCACGCGCGCGCCGATCCGCAACGAGGCGAAGAACGGCCTGAAGAACGCCCGCGGCAGCATTGCGATGGCGCGCACCTCGGATCCGCACTCGGCGACCGCGCAGTTCTTCATCAACGTCAAGGACAACGGCTTCCTCGATCACCCCGGGCAGGACGGCTGGGGGTACTGCGTGTTCGGCAAGGTCATCGAGGGCATGGACGTGGTCGATGCGATCGTCGCCGTGCCGACCGCGAACAAGCGCGGACACCAGAACGTGCCGGTCGAGCCGGTGCTGATCGAGAAGATGGAAATCGTCGAATGAAGGCGACGCTGTTCGTCGCCGACCTGCACCTCGATGCTGCCGCGCGCCCGCAGACGCTGGCGCTGTTCGAGGATTTCATCGCCGTCCGCGCCCGGCGCGCGCAGGCGCTGTACATCCTCGGCGACCTGTTCGAGGCCTGGATCGGCGACGACGACGACGGCGAAACCGGCGAGCGGGTGGCCGCGGCGCTGGGCAGTCTGCAGCGCAGCGGCGTGCCCGCGCACTTCCTGCACGGCAACCGCGATTTCCTGCTCGGCCCGGACTATGCGGCACGCGCCGGACTGACCCTGCTGCCGGAGACCACGGTGATCGACCTGTACGGCACGCCGACGCTGCTCACGCACGGCGATGCGCTCTGCACCGATGATGTCGATTACCAGCGCTTCCGCGCACAGATCCGCGAACCGGCCAATCAGGCTCGCCTGCTGGCGCTGCCGCTCGCGCAGCGCCGGGCCTTCGCCGCGCAACTGCGCGCCGACAGCCGCAGCGCCCAGGCCGACAAGCCGGCCGAGATCACCGACGTAAACCCCGATGCCGTGCGCACGCTCATGGACACACACGGCGTCACCCAGCTGATCCACGGCCACACCCACCGCCCCGCCCTGCACGAACTCGTGCTCGCCGATGGCGACAGCGGCTGGCGCGTCGTGCTCGGTGACTGGTACACGCAGGGCAGCGTGCTGACGGTCTCGCGCAACGGCATGCAGCTCGAAGGCCTGCACGGCTGAAATCCGGCCTCGGCGCCCTGCCCCGCCTGCGCGCCCCGCCGGGTCGCGCAGGCGCGCACGAGCGCGTCAGACGCGCGGCAGCGGCTTGCCGAGGTACAGCACCGGGCCGGTCGGGGCACCGGTCGGCGAGCCGCCGGCCGGCTCCAGGCTGACGGCGAGGCCGTCGCCCTCGACGATCTCGCGCAGCCGCTCCGGCGCCACGCCGAGGCGCGCGCCGCCGTCGGCCGGCAGCAGGCCGAGCGACTTCGGCGGCGCGCCGCCCGGAGGCAGCAGCCAGAGTTCGAAGGCGCGGTCGCTGGCCAGCGCCTGCGGTGCCAGCGCGCTGACCGCGAGTCCGCCGCCCGGCGCCGGGCGCACCAGCCAGGCCGGCCGGCCGTCGCGGTCACTGACCACGGCCACGTAATCGGGCACCGCCAGCGGCTGCGGCGAGGGCGGCGCCGGCGCCCGCCACACGGCCACGGCCAGCAGCAATGCCGCCGCCGTCGCCAGTCCGCTCCAGACCTGCCAGAGCCGCGACGGCCGGGCCTTCGGCGCGAGCGGCACGACCCTGCCGGTCGCAACCGGCCACAGCCGGGTTTCGATGTGCGTCCACAGCCGCTCGGGCGGGGTGCGCTCCGGGATCAGCTCGACGATGCCGTAGAGATCGTCCTGCCAGGCGCGCACCTCGCGCCGCAGCCAGGGATCGGCGGCCATCAGGCCCTCGAAGCGGCGGCGGGCCAGCCCTCCCATCGTGCCCAGCGCGTACTCCGCCGCGAGCCGGGTGCCCAGTTTCGGATCGCGGTAGTTCATGACGTGAGGCACCTCTTCAGTTGTTCGAGTCCGCGGCGCACCCAGCTCTTGACGCTGCCGAGCGGCGCGGCCAGCGCGCTGGCGACCTCGGAGTGCGTGAGGCCGCGCAGGAAGGCGAGCAGGATGCTCTGGCGCTGCATCTCGCTCAGCGTCTCCAGACAGATGCCGAGCTGGCGGCGGTCGCCGTCGGCGAGCGCGAGTTCCAGCGGGCCGGCATCCGGATCGGCCTCGGCCACTCCCGGTTCGGGCATGGCATCGTCCTCGTCGCTGCCGGCGGAACCACCGCCGGGTTCGAGCTCCGGACGCTTGCGGCGCAGTTCGTCGAGCGCACAGTGGCGCACGATCACCGCCATCCAGGTCATCGCCGACGCGCGCGCCGGATCGAAGCGGGCGGCGTCGCGCCAGATCTGCACGTAGGCCTCCTGCATGATCTCCTCGGCCAGCGCATCGCGCTTGAGCAGCCAGCGCGCCAGCGAGTACAGACGCGGCGAGCTGAGCCGGTACAGGCGCTCGAAGGCAGGTCGATCGCCACGGCCGCTGGCCAGCAGCAGATCGGTCAATTCGGCGGGTGCAGACATGGAGACTCCCCGTGTGATCAGGCGCCACCGCCCTGCTGCCCACCCGTGCATTCGGGCGGCAGCGGTGGTCGCGCAGCATCGCCGTCAGCAAGCCATGCGGGCCGGACCGGCGAACGGATGCAGTCAGAATGGAATCCGGACGGAATCAGGATGAAATCAGGATGGCATCCGCTGCCGTGAGAACGGGAATTCAGTGCGCCGGGCGCAGCGGCGCGCCGGTGCCGTGTGCCCGCCACTGGCGGTAATCGGCGAGGATCTGCGCATGATCGAAGGCGAGCAGCGGCAGCGGGCCGTCCGGATCGAAGACATCGAGGTGGCGCGCGTCATCGGCAGCCACCGGCGTGCCGGTGGCCTCGGCCACATAGACGACTCCGGCGGTGTGGAAGCGCGCGTCGCGCGCCGGGTCCGAGTAGATGCCGAGCAGCGTGATCAGGCGCACGTCCAGCCCGGTCTCCTCGGCCGCCTCGCGGATCGCGGCGTCCTCGACGCGCTCGCCGACATCGACGAAGCCGCCGGGCAGCGCCCAGCCCGGCGGCGGGTTGCGCCGCTCGATCAGCACGATCGGCCGGCCGGGGCGGTCGGCGAGTTCGATGATGGCATCGACGGTCAGGCGCGGCGTGACGGGCAGGGGCATCGGGCAGGCTCCGGGGGGCGGCCAGGGGAAGATTCATCCAAACCGTAGCGGCTGCACGCGCCCGGGCAAGCCGGACTCATGCCGGAGCCTGCCCGCCGGCGCCCCTCGCGGCCGGTGCGGCGCAGGCTTCAGCGTGCCAGCGCCTCGATGCGCGCGATGCGCTCCTGCGTGTCCGGGTGATCGGACAGCCAGGCCGGCGCTGCCGGACGTTCCTTCTGCCGGGCCGCGCCTTCGAGCCGCGCCAGCGCCCGGGCGAGCGCGCGCGGATCGCGGCCTTCGGCGCGCATCAGCGCCGCACCGCGCGCATCGGCCTCGCGCTCGAAGTCGCGCGAGTAATGCAGGCCGGCGAGCACGACCGGCAGATGCGCGATGAAGCTGCCGGCATTGGCAAGATCCCCGGTCAGCAGCGCCGCACCGAGCGTCAGCAGGCTGCCCTGCAGCGCCTGGCGCAGGCCGTGCCGGTACTCGACGTGCGCGACCTCGTGCGCGAGCACGCCGGCCAGCTCGTCGTCGTCCCCGCCGAGTTCGACGAACTCATCGGTGATCACGACCAGCCCCGAGGGCAGCGCAAAGGCATTGGCACCGAACGCACCGCCGCGCCGGCATTCGAGCCGGCCGCCGCTCAGACCGGCACGCGCGGCAAGGCGCGCGCGCGTGGCTTCGAGCGCCTCGCAGCGCGCCGCCGGCAGGCGGCTCGGCCTGAGCACGTGGCGATCGAGACTCGCGAGGGTCTCCTCGGAACTGCCGACGACCACCGACGCCGGCAGCCACGGCGCCACGCGCGCCGCGAGCGCCGGGATGCCCCAGACGAAGCCGGCGAAGATCGAGAAGCCGAGTCCGGCGAGCGCGAGCCACGCGATCGTCCAGCGGCCTTCGAGCGCATGCAGCCGGCCACCGGCGACCCGGCCGCGGAAGCGCCGTTCGCAGGCATCGACGGCGGCATTGTCGCCGGTCTCGAAGCCGCCGCCGTCCCCGAGCCCGAGCACGCGCGGTGCGCGCCCGAGCCGTTCGGGCACGCGCAGGCCGCGCCAGTGACCGAGCGCACGACCGCCGGGTTCGAGCCGCAGCGCGCCATCGGCGCTGACGTGCAGTTCGGCGGCCTGGCCGGCGGCGCTGCCGGCCGGGTAGTGGCAGCCGGCGATGCGCAGGCTCCCGGCTTCACTCACAGCGACAGATCCCAGTCGAAGGCATCGCCGGCGGCATCGCCGAGCGTCGAGCCGCGACGACCGGCCGCCTCGGTCACCGCGGCGATGCCGGCCATGGCCGCGCCGGCCGGCACGGCGAAACGGATCGTGGTCGTGGTTGCGAAATAGCGTGCGGTGCGCACGCGCACCCACGGCCGCGCCAGCCCGAGCGTGACGACGGTCAGCAGCAGGTTGCCGGTCGCGAAGGCGATGTAGTCGAGCACCGACACATGGCTGCGCAGACCGTGGCCGTCGCCGATCGCCACGTCGGCGAGCACGATGTTGCGCAGTGCCGCGCGGTAATAGGCCGCGGACAGCGTCAGCCCGAACAGGTAGGCGAGCGTCGGCAGCACCAGTGCAAAAAGCTGCCAGTGGTCCAGATCCGCCATGGACTGCGGCCGCAGGCCGGCGCGCGCCAGCATCAGCCCGCTCAGCACCGTCGCCACCGCGGTGACGATGCCGAGCAGCACGCTGGCGACGATCGAGCAGCCGTAGACCGGCCACAGCGGGATGTCGGCCGAAAACGCGGCGTTGCCGTAGTGCACGTGATTCAGCAGATAGCTGCGCTGCGCCTGGATGGCCTTCGGCCACAGCAGGCCGAAACTCACGACGCCGAGCAGCGGCCACAGCAGGAAGGCCACGGCCGCGCCGCCGTAGCTGCCGGTGAAGCGGAAGGCGACGTTGCGCCAGCGCGTCACCCGGTAGTTGAAGCGCAGGCTGGAGACGATCAGCGCCGGCACGAACGGCAGCGCGCCGACCAGCAGGGCGGCGCCGAACAGCGGCATCATCGACAGCGACGCATACAGCAGCAGCAGGGCGACCGCCAGCACCGCCCGCCCCTTCAGGATCGCCACCGGCTCGGCCAGGTACTCGAAGGTCGAACCGGCGAGCGAGGTGCAGCCGTAGAAGTAGCGGCGCGTGCGCACCTTGGCCCAGGCCGAGTAGATGCCGAGCGTCAGCACCGTCAGCAGCAGGTTGACGATCCAGATGCGGAAGAACTCGCCGCCCTCGCCATGAAACTGCACGCGCATGCGCAGCGGCACGGCGGCGACCGGCAGTCCGGGCGGATGCGGCTGGCGCGGCGGCGGGCCGGACAGCGGCGGCAGCGCACCGCCCGCCGGCGGAGCCGGCGGGCGATCCGGCGCGTTGTCGAGCGGCACCAGACTCAGCCCTTCGAAATCATCGTACGGGGCGCGGCATGAAGCGGGCGGCAGCATCGGCATCCCTCCTGTTCAGGCCGGGCGCAGAGAACCCGGCGGATCCTGCGGTCGCTGCGCCGCAGCATGACAGAGGTGAAGCGTCCGGCCAACCGCAGCGCCTGCGGCTTTCAGCCCCCGCCCTCGCGCACGAAGCGCAGGATGCGCCGGCGCGCCTGCTTGTCGGGGCGGGCATCCGGGCGGGGATTCGCGAGGGCCTGCAGCCGGTGCTGTTCGGCCTCGTGCTCGCGGCGGCTGCGCGAGGCGGCGGTTTCCTCGTACAGCGTCTGCGCGACGCTGGCCGGCCCGCGCTGCTCCGACAGCGCGCGCACGATGACCTCGAAGCGCTCGTGCCCGCGCGTGATGTCGAGCCGGTCGCCCGGATGCAGGCTGCGCGCCGGCTTCACGCGCTCGCCGCCGACATGCACGTGTCCGCCGCTCACCGCCTCGGTCGCGAGCGCCCGGGTCTTGAAGAAGCGCGCGGCCCACAGCCACTTGTCGAGGCGGACACGCCCGGCCCCGGCATCGGCCACGCCGCTCACCGCTGCGGTTTCCTGCGTCAGCGCGCCGGTTTCGGCGCCGACGGCGTCGTCACCGTCACCCGCGCCGATTCGTCATCGGGCAGCAGGATGTTCAGTTCGAGCACCTCGAAGTCGCCGTCGCGGTCCAGATGCACCTTGATCTGGTCCTGCTCGACCTGCACGTAGCGGCGCACGACCTCCAGCAGCTCGCGCTTGAGCGCCGGCAGGTAGTCGGGGCTGTGCCGGCGGTTCGCGCCGCGCTCGTGCGCGACGATGATCTGCAGGCGCTCCTTGGCGACCGCGGCGGTGTTGTCCTTGTGCCGGGAGGAACGGAAATAGTCGAAGAAGCCCATGTTCAGTTACCGAACAGGCGCTTGAAGAAGCCCTTCCGCTCGACGCTCAGGAAGCGGTGCGAGCGCTCCTCGCCGAGGAAACGGGCAACCAGGTCAGCGTAGGCGATGCCGGCATCGGCCTGCTCGTCGAGCACGACCGGCACGCCGGAGTTCGACGACTGCAGCACCGCCGAGGACTCCGGGATCACGCCGAGCAGCGGGATCGCGAGGATCTCCATGACGTCGTCGACCGACAGCATGTCGCCCTTCTCGACGCGCTCGGGCGAGTAGCGCGTCAGCACCAGATGCTCGCGCACCGGCTCCTCGGCCTGCTCGGCGCGGCGCGACTTGCTGGCGAGGATGCCGAGGATGCGGTCGGAATCGCGCACCGACGACACCTCGGGATTGGTGACGACCAGCGCCTCGTCGGCGAAGTACATCGCCATCATCGCGCCGCGCTCGATGCCGGCCGGCGAGTCGCAGATGATGTAGTCGAAGCTCTGCTTGAGCTCCTCGAGCACGCGCTCGACGCCTTCCTTGTGCAGCGCATCCTTGTCGCGCGTCTGCGAGGCCGGCAGCACGTACAGGCTCTCGACGCGCTTGTCCTTGATCAGCGCCTGGTTCAGCGTCGCCTCGTTGTTGATGACGTTGACGAAGTCGTACACGACGCGCCGCTCGCAGCCCATGATCAGGTCGAGGTTGCGCAGACCCACGTCGAAGTCGATGACGACGGTCTTGTGCCCGCGCAGCGCGAGCCCGGTGGCAAAGCTCGCACTGGTCGTGGTCTTGCCCACGCCCCCCTTCCCGGAGGTGACGACGATGATCTTGGCCAAGGGTGTGTCTCCTAGGACTTGCGGTGCGCGCCGGCTTCGACGGTGAGCGGCTCGATGATCAGGTGTTCGCCGGACAGGTAGATCTGCACGGCCTTGCCCCAGCCTTCGCCGTTCTTTTCGAGGATGCGGTATCGGCCGGCGACCGACACCAGCTCGGCTTCGAGGCCGAGGCAGAAGATGCGGGCTTCAAGCTTGCCGCGCACGCCGGCCAGCGCCCGGCCGCGCAGCGGTCCGTAGACATGGATGCTGCCATCGGCGAGCACCTCGGCACCGGCACTGACCGGGCCGAGCAGCGTCAGGTCGCCGTCGGCCGCGTAGACCTGCTGGCCGGAGCGCACCGGCTGCACGACGACGCGGTTGTGCGGGCCGGGGTCTGCGGGTTTCGCATCGCCGCCGGCGTCGGTCGTTGCTTCGCGCCGCGGCGCCGGACGGCTTTCCGGCAGCATCGGCAGCCCGGCGGCGGCGGCGGCGGCGAGCTGCGCGGCACTGCCGTGACGCACGCCGACCGGCACCAGCCCGTGGGCGCGCAGGATCCGCGCCAGCCCGGCGAAATCCGGCCTCGCCGCCGTATCGGCGAGCGCGTCGAGATCGACGACGACCGGGGTGTTGGCGAAGAACGCCGGGGCCTGGGCGATCTTGACGAGCAGCGCCTGCTCGATCGCGCCGAGATCGGTCTCGCGCAGATGCAGCACAGTCAGCGTGAACAGGCTGCCCTTGAGCTCGAAGGGCGCCTCGGCGGTCGGCGTCTGGGTCATGGCGTCGGGAGCGTACGTCCCCTGTCCGGAATTGTTGTGATCTGTTGCGGGCCGCAGACGGCGGTGACTCTAAACACTCGCCCCCGACCGTTCAAGCTCACCCCGGCGACACGCCGGTCTCACCGAGCCAGGCCTGACGGCGCTGCAGGGCTTCGGCGTCCGCCTGCGGGTCGGGCGTGATCCAGACGGTGTCGGCCGGGGCGGCGGCGAGTTCGAGCGGGAAGCGCATCAGCTCGTCGCGCCGGAACCCCAGCAGCTCGACGCGCGCCCCCGGCGCGTAGCGCCCGAGCTGGCGCTCGAAGCCGCGCGGCTGCACGCGCAGACCGTCGAGAGCGACCAGCACGTCCCCGGCCGCGAGCCCGGCCGCCTGCGCCGGCCCGCCGTCGAGCACGTGCGCGACGCGCAGCTCCTCACCGGCGAGCGTCGTGCGCAAGCCGGCATCGACGCGCCCGCCCGGGCCGCTGCCGGCCCGGCCGCCCTTGTCGGTGGCGCCCTCGGCCGGACGCAGCCGGAACACGAGGCCGTGTCCGGCGAGCAGCTCCGCGAGCGGCAGGTCGCCGGTGCCATGCACGCAGGCGGCGAAGAAGTCGGCGAGCGGCTGGCCGGCAAGCTCGGCGGCCAGCGATTCGATGCCGTCCTCGGGCACGCCGAGGCCGGGCCGGCCGTAGCGCTGCCACAGCGCGCGCATCAGGTCATCGAGCGAGCGCGTGCCCCGGCTCAGGCGGCGCAGTGTCAGGTCGAGGGCGAGCGCCACCAGCGCGCCCTTGGCGTAGTAGCTGACCACGGCGTTCGGGGTATCGGCGTCGGGGCGGTAGAACTTGGTCCACGCATCGAAGCTCGACTCCGCCACCGACTGGCGATGCCGCCCCGGCCCGCGCCAGACGCGGGTCGCGGTCTCGCCGAGCAGCTGCAGCCAGGCGGCCTCGTCGATCAGGCCGGAGCGCCTGAGCATCAGGTCGTCGTAATACGAGGTGATGCCCTCGAAGGCCCACAGCAGCCGCGTGTAGTTCTCGCGCTGGTAGTCGTACGGCGTGAACGCCGCCGGCCGGATGCGCTTGACGTTCCAGGCGTGGAAGTACTCGTGGCTGCAGAGACCGAGAAAGGTCCGGTAGCCGTCGGTGAGCTCGGCAGCCCCCGGCTGCGGCAGGTCGTCGCGCGCGCACAGCAGGCTCGTGGAGTTGCGGTGTTCGAGCCCGCCGTAGCCGTCGCCGACCGCCATGACCAGGAACAGATAGCGCTCGAACGGCGCCGGCTCGCCGAACAGCCGGATCTGCGCGCTGCAGACGCGCTCCAGGTCGCGCGCGAGCCGGTCGAGATCGACCGTGCAGCGCCCGGCGATGACGATCTCGTGCGGCACTCCGCAGGCCGTGAAGCGCGCGTGCTGCCAGTCACCGATCTCGATCGGGCAGTCGACCAGCTCGTCGTAATCGGCCGCCGCGTACAGGCCGGCACCGCGCGCGTCGGTGGCGAGCGCCGTGAGCCCGGTCGCGACGCGCCAGCCGGCGTAGGTCTCGCCCTGCGGCAGCACGAGTTCCAGCTCGCAGGGCGCATCGGCGCGATCCGGCAGCCGCGGGAACAGCGCCGTGCCGTTGGCGTAGGCGCGCGTGGTGTCGAGCCAGGCCGTGCGCACGGAGAGATCCAGCGCATGGACTTCGAGTTCGACGCTCAGCGGTCCGCGGCACGGCGCGCAGCGCCAGCCGTCCTTGCCGGTCTTCGTGACCGCCACCGGCGCACCGTCGCCGTCGCACGCCGTGAACGCGATGACGTTCTTCGCGAACTCGCGGATCAGGTAACTGCCCGGAATCCACGCCGGCAGCACGAAGCACTGCCCGTCGGCAGCCGGCTCGGCGACCGTGCAGCGGCTGAGGAAGCGGTGGGTGTGCGGCGCCGTGGCGAGCAGCGTGTAGCGGATCGGTGCGTTCATGCAGGCATCGGGAAGCGACCGGGGGCCGGCCCCGCGGTCGCAGCGGCTCAGTGGTGGTGGCCGTGCGGGCCGTGGACGTGGCCGTGGGCGATTTCTTCCTCGGACGCGGCGCGGATGTCGAGGATCTCGACATCGAAATGCAGCGTCTTGCCGGCCAGCGGGTGGTTGCCGTCGAGGCGGATGCTGTCCTCGGCGACATCGACGACGGTGAAGGCGATGACGCCCTGCGGGCCTTCGCCGTGCACCTGCATGCCGACGCGGATCTCCTCGTCCGGCGGGAACTGGTCGCGCGGCACGTCGAACACGGCCTGATCGTTGCGTTCGCCGTAGCCGTCGGCCGGTGCGACCGTGACCTTGTCCTTGAAGCCGGGCTCGGCACCTTCGAGCCGGCTTTCGAGACCGGGGATGATGTTGCCGTGGCCGTGCAGGTAGTCGAAGGGACCGCGGCCCTGGCTGGTGTCGAGCACTTCGCCGGCGTCGTCGGTCAGGGTGTAATGCATGGAGACGACCATGCCGGAAGCTGCTTTCATGGAGGGTTTACCGCTGGGAGGGGACGGGAAGGCACGACCTTAGCACAGGCGCCCGCCGGCTATACTCGGGCGCATCCCCTGCCCTGCCGCCTTCCGGTGCCGCCGCCATGCTCCGCCGCCTCGCGTACGTCTGCCTGTTCGTCGTACTGGCCGGCTGCGCATCGGGGCTGTCCGAACGGCGCGCGCGCGTGCTCGCCAGTGCCGAGGCGCTGATCGGCACGCCCTACCGCTGGGGCGGCACCGATCGCAGCGGCCTCGACTGCAGCGGCCTCGTGCAGCTCAGTTACGCCGAAGCCGGCCTGCACGTGCCGCGCACCACCACCGACCTGCTGCGCGACGGCCGGCCGGCCGCCGACCCCGAGCCCGGCGACCTGCTGCTGTTCTCCGAGAACGAACCCGGCAAGCCGACGCACGTCGGCATCTACGCCGGTGACGGCCGCATGATCCACGCATCGAGCCGCGGCGGCCGGGTGCTGAAGTCGAGCCTCGACACGCCGTACTGGCGGCGCAACCTGATCGGCTGCGTCCGCTATCTCGACGGCTGAGCGGCCGTGCGCGAGCGCTTCATCAGCCGGGATGCAGGAACGCCGACGGCGTCGCACAGCCGGCCGGCACCCCGTGCTGCCAGACCGGTTCGCCGCCGTCGAACACGATGAAATCCCCGGGCGCGAGCAGGTTCCAGCGCTCGTTGCCGGTCAGCGGCTGCGTGGCGATGACGGTGACCACGTCATCGGGCGTGGTCTCGCCCTGGAAGTCGACGGCCATGTCGGCATCGGTCAGGCGCGCCTCGCCAAACGGCGCGCGCCGCGTCAGCCACGCGAGCTTCGTGCTGCAGTGCGCGTACAGCCAGCGGCTGTCGGAGAGCAGGAAGTTGAAGATGCCGAGCTGGTTCAGCTCGGCCGCGAGCCCGGCGACGTAGCGCCACAGCGTCGCCGGCACGCGCGGCGGCTGCGGGAAGCGCTCGCGGATGCGCCCGAGCAGCCAGCAGAACGCATGCTCGCTGTCGGTGCTGCCGATCGGCTCATACGGGCCGCAGGGCCGGCGCTTGATGCCCTTCAGCTCGCCGTTGTGCGCGAACACCCAGCTGCGCCCCCACAGCTCGCGCGTGAACGGATGCGTATTCTCCAGGCAGACCCGGCCGCGGTTGGCGCGGCGGATGTGGCTGATGACGATGCGGCTCTTGATCGAATGCTGCTGCACGAGGCGCGCGACTTCGGATTCGCAGCTCGGGCAGGGGTCGTGGAACAGCCGCGCGCCGCGCTCGCCGTAGAATGCGATGCCCCAGCCGTCGCGGTGCGGACCGGTGTGACCGCCGCGCTGCATCAGCCCGGTGAAGCTGAAGCGGATGTCGGTCGGCACGTTCGCGCTCATGCCGAGCAGCTCGCACATCGCGGCTCAGCCCCAGTTGCCGCCGCGGGCGTAGCCGCCGCGCGGCTCCTTGATGCCGAGCGCACGGCGCACGTGCGCGAGGTAGGGATTGCCCTTCAGCTCGGCGGCCAGCGTCGTGTCCGGGCCGTGGCCGCAGTGCACGTGCAGCTCGCCGGGCAGCGTCATCAGCTTCGCGAGGCTCTTCTGCGCGAGCCCCGGATCGCTGAGCGGAAAGTCGGTGCGCCCGACCGAACCGGCGAAGATCGTGTCGCCGACGAACAGGTGTCCGCCGACCTGCCAGCAGCCCTGCCCCGGCGTGTGTCCGGGCGTCGACACGAAGCGGCATTCGAGCGCGCCGACCCGCACGAGTTCGTCATCGTCGATCTCGCGGTCGATGCGCCCGCAGGGCTTCGAGAACTGCGGGGCACCGAACAGCTCGCCCTGACGCGGCAGCAGGTCGAACATCGGGCGCTCCAGCCGCGGCAGGCAGGTCTCGGCCTGCGGATACAGCGCCTGCAGCGGCACGAGTCCGCCGGCGTGATCGAAATGCGCGTGCGTCAGCAGGATCGCGCGCAGATCCGGCCGCGGCGTGAGCGCGGCCAGCTCGCTGGCGACCTCGTCGCTCTCGCCGGTATCGATCAGGACACAGGCCCCGGTCTCGGGGTCTTCGATCAGCCAGGCGTTGACCTGGAACAGGCCGACGGTAAAGCAGCGCAGGTTCATGGGCGGGATCGGTCGCGGGGGGGTCGAGGGATTTTCAATGGCTTTCGGTGGCCTTCGGTGGTTTTCGGGGAACCACGCCGGACGCTAGCGTCCGATGATGTGCACGTGCAGGTCGACGCCGTCGCGCTCGCTGATGCACCAGCCGCGCGCGGAGGCGGCGGCCGCATGCACGGATTCGCGATCCCCGGTCAGCAGCGGATGCCACTCAGGCAGCGGCCGGCCCTCGGCGAGCCGGCGATAGGCGCAGGTCTCGGGCAGCCAGCGAAAGCGCGGCACGTCGGCGGGCGTGAGCCGCACGCAGTCCGGCACCCAGCGCCGGCGGTTCGCATATCGCGTGCAGCGGCAGCTGTGGGTATCGAGCAGGCGGCAGGCGACGCGGGTGTGGAACAGCTCGCCGGTGTCCTCGTCCTCGAGCTTGTGCAGGCAGCAGCGCCCGCAGCCGTCACACAGCGATTCCCATTCCTGCGGGCTCAGCTCGGCGAGGGACTTGGTCTGCCAGAACGGCGGCATCGGCGAAACCGGGTGAAGCGGCCGGACCGGCGGCACGCGCCGGTCCGGCCGGCAGGGCTCAGGAGTGGATGTACTCGCGCAGCGTCTCGGCTTCCTTGGCGGCCTCGTCGAGCTTGGCCTTGACCACGTCGCCGATCGAGACCAGCCCGAGCAGCGTGCCGCCGTCGACGACCGGCAGATGCCGGAAGCGCCGCTCGGTCATCAGCGACATCACCGAGTCGATGCTGTCATCGGGTTTGCCGAGCACCACCGAGCAGGTCATGCGCTGCTCGACGGTCACCTGCGTCAGGTCATCGCCCTCGGCGTACAGGCGCACGACGTCGCGCTCGGTGAAGATGCCGAGCGGACAGCCGGTGGCGTCGGGGATCAGCACCGCGCCGACGCGGTTGCCGTGCATGGTCCTGACGGCTTCAGCGATGGTCGCCGTCGGCGCCACCGTCACGGGACGACCGGTCTTGGTCGCCAGCAGGTCCTTGATCTTCATGATGTATCCCCCAGGTTTTGCCAGAGTCTCTGTCGTTTCGTCGCCCCCGCCGCAGCGGGGCCTGCGCCCGGCCAGAGTAGCACCGGGCGCACGGGGGTCCAACCTGCCCCGGTGCTGCAGCGCGACGGCTGTCGCCGGCCTCGGCGCCGGCGGCCGCGGGCTGTGCGGCTGGACGGACCGGCGCGGATCGGCACAATACCCGGCTTCTGCCGCCGGCCGGTGCCGGCAGCCCCCGACCCGGTCGCGTCCATGCCCGCAGCCATCGAATCCGAATCGGCCCTCGCCGCCACGCGCGCCTGGGTCGAACACCTCGTCGTCGGACTGAATCTCTGCCCGTTCGCGTCGCTGCCGTTCACGAAGAAGACGATCCGCTTCGCAGTCTGCGACGCCTCGCAGCCGGCGGTCATCGCCGAACGGCTGGCTGGCGAACTCGCGCTGCTCGCCGAGGCCGATCCGGCGATCGTGCAGACCACGCTGCTGATCCTGCCGAACGCCTTCGCGGACTTCCTGGACTTCAACGACTTCCTCGATGTCGCCGATGCGCTGGTCGAGGAAGCCGGGCTCGCCGGCGTGCTGCAGGTGGCCTCGTTCCATCCCGGATACCAGTTCGCCGACGAGGCCCCCGACGATGTCTCGCACTGGACCAACCGCTCGCCGCATCCGGTGCTGCACCTGATCCGCGAGGACGACATCGAGCGCGCCGCCGCCACGCATCCGGATGTCGACGGCATCCCGGACGCCAACATCGCGAAGCTGCGCACGCTCGGACGCCCGGCGATCGAGGCGCTGCTCGAACGCTGCCGGGCCGCCGGCGAAGCCGCCCGGAAGCCTGCCGAATGATGTCACCGGTCGCCGCCCCCGCTGCCGGCCGGGATGCCTTCTGGCGCGATGCCGCGCTGCTCGTGCTCGCCCTGCTCGCCGTGCATGCGCTGAACCTCGCCGTGCATCGCGATCTCTGGGTGCAGGACGAGGCCCGCTACGGCGAGGTGCTGCGCGAGATGCTCGAATCCGGGCGCTGGCTGGTGCCGCACCTGAACGGCTTCCCGTATCCGGACAAGCCGCCGGTGTACTTCTGGCTGGTCGCCGCACTCGGCGCGCTGACCGGCCAGGGCGAACTGGCGTTCCGGCTGTTCACGCTGCTGTCGACCGTCGCCGCGACCTTCGGCACCTGGGTGCTCGGGCGACGCCTCGCCGGTCCGGCGGCCGGGCGCTGGGCAGCACTCTGCTTCGTGACGCTGTTCGGCACGCTGGTGGTCGGCCAGATCGCGCGCATGGACATGACGCTCTGCGCGACCTGCGTCTGGGCCTGGGTGGCGCTGCACGCGCATGAGACCCGCCGCTCGCGCGCGGCGCTCGTCGGCTTCTGGCTCGCGAGTGCCGCCGGCGTCGCGATCAAGGGTCCGATCGCGCTGCTGTTCACGGTGCTGCCGGCGCTGCTGCGCCCTCTCGGCGCGCGCGACTGGGCGGGATTCGCCGCGCTGAAGCCGCTGCACGGCCTCGGCCTGCTGGTCGGCGGCGTGCTGGCGTGGATCGCGGCGGTCTGGCTCGACGGCGAGAGCGCGTATCTCGTGACCATCTGGAACGAGCAGCTGGTCGGCCGGGCCGTGAATTCCTGGTCGCACCGGGAGCCGGTCTGGTTCTACGTGACGCTGTTGCCGGTGCTGCTGATGCCGTGGACCGGGCTGGCGGTCAGCGGCGCGCGCACGTTCTGGCAGGCCGAACCGGCGGCGGCGCGCTTCGTCCTCGCCTGCCTGCTGGTCGCACTGCTCGCGATCTCGGCGATCTCCGGGAAGCTCTTCATCTACCTGCAGCCGCTGCTGCCGCTCTGCGCGGTGCTCGCCGGCGTCGGCTGCACGACGCTGCTCGCGCAGTCACGCATCGGCACCGAACAGGCGCTGCTGCCGGTGGTGTGGTTCACGCTGCTCGCCGGCGGCATCGGCTGGGGCACGCACGACGTGCTCGGCAACAACCCGCGCGGCTTCGCGCTGGCCACGATCCTCGGCCTGTGCGCGATCCTCGGCTTCCGGCTGTCGCGCCAGCCGCCGCGACGCTGGCTGATCGGCTGGACCGGACTGTCGGCCGTGGTGTCCTGGGTGGTGTTCGGCGCGCTGATCACGCTCGTCAACCCGCTGTACTCCGGCAAGCCGCTCGGCGAGGCCATCGCCCGGCTGGCACCCGGCTCGCGGCCGGTGGCGATCGTGCATTCGACGCGCGGCATCCTGAACTACTACGCCGGCCGGCTGATGACCGAGGTCGAGCGCACCGACATCGCCGCGTGGTATCTGCTGCATCCCGATGCGCTGGTCGTGATCCAGTCCGCGCACCTGTCGTACTGGTTCCCGGAAGGCAAGGTGCCGGCCTGCACGACCGACGAGACCTACTCGGTCGAGCTGAAGGAATACCGTGTCCTTGCCGGCTGCCCGCGCTGACGAGGACATCGCTCGCGCGCTGCTGCGCGCGCAGCCGCAGCGCTTCGCCGGGCAGCCGCTGACGGCGACGATGTTCGCGAGCGTGCGCGCCCGCGCCCACGCCACGCTCGCGCTCGCCTTCGCGCTGCTCGCGCTGGCGGCGCTGCTGACGGCGCTCATCGGCGATGCGCCGCTCAGCCGGCACCTCTCCAGCCGCTTCTGGGTCGCCGGACAGCGCAGCCTGCTGAAGTGGCTGACCGACGCCGGCCTGTACGCCGGCTATGCGTGCTTCATCGCCCTGCTCGTGCTCGGCTGGTGGCGGCGTCAGCGGCTGTGGTTCGAAGTCGCGCGCGTATGGCTCGCCGCGCAGCTCATCGGCGGCCTGCTCGTCGTGCGCGTGCTGAAGATGTGGATCGCACACCCGCGCCCCGACACCGGCGCCGGCGATGCGCCGCTGCAGTGGCTGGGGCTGACCTGGAATGCCGCCTACAACAGCTTCCCGTCCGGGCACTCGGCCGACATCGCCACCAGCGCCTTCTGCCTCTGCCTGCTGCTGGCGCGCCCGTGGCAGCGCGCCTGGGTGCTCGGCTTCGCGGCACTGATCGGGCTGACGCGCATCCTGCTCGCCAAGCACTGGGCCAGCGACGTGCTGGCCGGCAGCGCGGTCGGACTGACGGTAGCGGCGCTGATCGCCGGTTTCTGGCTGCGCCGGCTCGCCACCGGCGACGCCCCGGCTTAAGCCTCGCCTAAGCGATCCGGCACGAACGCGGCGCGTCGCGCCGGCTCGAAGCGGGCGTGCCGGACGTTTCCGGTGTCATCCGTCCTCGGGAGGACCGCCATCATGGCATCCCGTCGAATCCGGGCAGCCCTGCTGCTCGCCGCTGCCGTCGCGGCACCGCTCACCGCGGCCGTGGCCGGGGAGTTCGTGCCGGTACGGCGCGTGGTCGAGGAAGTCATCGTCACCGAAGCGCCGCCGCCGCCGCGCGAGGAAGTCATCATCGAGCGCCCGTCGCCGCGCCACGTCTGGGTCGCCGGCCACTGGCAGCGGGTCGGCAACGAGTGGGTCTGGCAGAACGGCCACTGGCTGCAGCCGCCGCGCCTCGGCGCCGGCTGGGTGCCGGGTCACTGGGATCAGCGCCCGCGCGGCTGGGTGTGGGTGCCGGGACACTGGGCGTGAACGCCGTTGCCCGTTGCGGGCTCTGTCTCGCGCTCGCCGCCGGCGTATCGGCCTGCGCCGTGGTGCCGGCCGAGCCATACGGCTACGGATACGGTTATGGCTACCGGCCGGCGCCGGTCGCCGTCGTCGCGCCGCCGGTGGTGGTCGGCGGCTGGTGGCATCCGTACCGCTACCGGCGCTGGTGACGGCGCCGCGCCCGAACCGCCGGCGGCGTCCGGCGCCGCCGGCCCTGGCGCATCAGCGTGCGCCGTAGATGCCGATGCCGTAGTAGCAGGGGTTGTTGTTGCACGAGTACATCTTCACGCGCAGCGTGAACTTGCCGGTCCACTTCGGCTGGACGCTGACGATCGGCATGTCGTCGCGCTGGTCGTCGTTGTCGATGTCGTTGCCGCCCTCGTCCCGCAGCACGAGGTCGAGATCGCTGCAGTCGGCATCGCAGACCGACACGATCTTGTAGGACATGCCCTTCTTCAGCGTGAACGAGAAGCTGTCGCTGTCGCCCTGTCGCAGCTTGTCGATCTTCGGCGTGTGCGTCTGCTCGAAGCCGCGCTTCGCCATCGCGGTATCGACGCGATCGAGCAGGATGTTGACCTGATCGGTGTACTTGCCGGCCGCTGCCGGCAGGGCGGCCGCGCCGAGCGCGACGGCGAGCAGCAGGGAGCGGGCACGGATCGGGAGCAGCGCAACGGAAGACGGCATGGGCATGAGCCTTCTGGTTCTGGTGTACGGGCCGGGCGGAGCGGACAGGGGAAACGGACGCGGCCGGAGCAGAGGCCGGCCGCGGGCGCGAATCTTACGGTCTGTTCATCGGAAGTGCTGCGGACCCGGATCAATCAAACCTCAATCCGGCAGGCATTCCGTGCTCAGGCCTCGATGCAGGCGCGAAAGCCCCGGCCCTCGTCATCGGCGTACAGCACGACCGCTGCCGGCCCGATCAGCGCCGGCGCCGCGTAGCGCAGCCACTGCAGCGCACCGGCCTGCCAGCCGACCTGCACGAGCGTGAGCGCCGCCGCGAAGCCGGTCTCGTCGACCGGCGCCTGACCTTCGCGCCAGGTCAGGTTGTACAGCTCGGTCAGCTCCGCGGCCGCCTGCGCGCGCAGCGCCGGGTCTTCGGCGGCCAGGCGTTCGAGCAGGGCCTCGGGCAGCCCGGCGGTGTCGGGGGTTCCGGCGAGCCGGGCGCGCAGCTCGGCAGGGGTCGGGGCATCGGTCATGGCGGCGGCTCGCGGCAGACGGAAGGAAGGAAGGACGCGCGATTATCGCTGCCGGCCGAGGCTTTCGGCTGCCCTGCGCGTGGACGGCAACGGCTCATGCCGATTGCCCGCAACTGCATGGTTTTTCTCTCTCTCCCCAACCCCTCTCCCACGAGGCATGGGTATCTACACAAGTCAGCGCTTCCGCGGGCCGGATGGATCGACCACCAACGGCCGGGTTTCGATCTCCCCTCTCCCCTCGCGGGAGAGGGGCCGGGGGAGAGGGGGAGATGCCGGCACTGCGCCCGGACCTTGCCCCCTCTCCCCAACCCCTCCCCCGCAAGGGGGGAGGGGCTTGTTCATCAACGTCTTGCTGCCGTTCTGATCCATCCGCGCTGTCTGGACAAGTTCGGGAACCGCTGCTGCAAGTTGTGTAGATAACCATGCCCACGAGGGGCGTGGGGCTGAAAATGCGGAGTCTTCCGGGAATGGCCGGTCCCGGCCGCCGCCGGCGTGCTTCGGCGGGCGGCCTGCATATGCTCAGGCGCATTCCCCCTCCCGCGGAGTCGCCGCCATGCGCCATCACCATCCCGAGGTCTGTCGTGAACCGGCCTATGCGCCGGTGCTCGCCGCGCAGCACGAAGCCGAGCCCGATGCGGTCGCGCGCGTGCTGGCCGCGGCGACGCTGACCGAGGCCCAGCGCGGGCGGATCACCGAACGCGCGCGCGAGCTGGTGCTTGCCGTGCGCGCCGCGCGGGCGCAGGGCAGCGGTCTCGATGCCTTCCTGCACGAATACGCGCTGTCGAGTCAGGAAGGCATCGTGCTGATGTGTCTGGCCGAGGCACTGCTGCGCATCCCCGACGACGCCACCCGCGATGCGCTGATCCGCGACAAGCTCGCCGATGCCGACTGGGAACGCCACCTCGGGCGCTCCGATTCGCTGTTCGTCAACGCCTCGACCTGGGGGCTGATGCTGTCCGGGCGCACGATCCGCCTCGGCCGCGAGGCCGCCGACACCACCTTCCGGCGCCTGATCGCGCGCGGCGGCACGCCGCTGATCCGCGCCGCGGTCATGCAGGCGATGCGCATCCTCGGCCGCCAGTTCGTGATGGGCCGCTCGATCGGCGAGGCGCTGGCGCGTGCGCACGAAGCCGCTGCGCACGGCTGGCTGCATTCCTTCGACATGCTCGGCGAATCGGCGCGCAGCGGCGCCGATGCCGAGCGCTATCTGGCGAGCTACACGGCAGCGATCCATGCCATCGGCCGTGCCGCCGCCGGCCGCGGGCCGCGCGCCGAGAACGGCATCTCGATCAAGCTCTCGGCGCTGCACCCGCGCTACGAACTGGCGCAGGGCGCGCGCGTCGAGCCCGAACTCGGCGAGCGCCTGCTCGCGCTCGCGCGCCTCGCCGCCGGCCACGGCCTGAACCTGACCGTCGATGCCGAGGAAGCCGAGCGCCTGGACTTGTCGGCGGCGCTGATCGCGCGCGTGCTGGCCGCGCCCGATCTCGCCGGCTGGGAGGGCTTCGGCCTCGCCGTGCAGGCGTACCAGACCCGCGCCCTGCCCTTCCTCGACTGGCTCGCGGCCACGGCGCGCACACACGGCCGGCGGCTGATGCTGCGGCTGGTCAAGGGCGCGTACTGGGACAGCGAGATCAAGCGCGCGCAGGAACGCGGCCTGCCGGCCTATCCGGTCTATACGCGCAAGACCCACACCGATGTCTCGTATCTCGCCTGCGCGCAGCGCCTGCTCGCCGCGCCCGAGGTGTTCTATCCGCAGTTCGCGACCCACAACGCCCACACCGCCGCCGCCGTGCTCGAACTCGCCGGCGGCAGGCCCTTCGAGTTCCAGCGCCTGCACGGCATGGGCGAGGCGCTGCACCGGCGGCTGCTCGCGCTCGGCGGCCGGCCGTGCCGCGTCTACGCGCCGGTCGGCACGCACGAGGACCTGCTCGCCTATCTGGTGCGCCGGCTGCTCGAAAACGGCGCCAACACCAGCTTCGTCAACCGCATCAGCGACGAGCACGCGCCGCTCGCCGAGCTGATCGCCGATCCGCTCGCCCGCGTCGCGCGCGAGGGCGGCACGCCGCACCCGCGCATCCCGCTGCCGGCGGCGCTGTACGCGCCGGCGCGGCGCAACTCCGCCGGCCTCGACCTGTCGGCGCTGCCGCTGCTCGAAAGCCT
>JAFEGB010000056.1 GCA_018240295.1 Pseudomonadota bacterium | reverse complement strand
TAGACGAGGTGTTCGACGCCGTTGTGCCGGCAGCCTTCGAGGATGTTGACGAGGCCGACCAGGTTGCTGTCGACGTAGGCGTGCGGGTTCTTCAGCGAATAACGGACGCCGGCCTGCGCGGCGAGGTTGACTACGCGCTCGAAGCGTTCGGCCTCGAACAATGCGGCGATGCCCGGGCGGTCAGCCAGATCGAGTCCGACGAAGCGGAAGCCCGGCTGCGCTTCGAGCTGCGCGAGCCGCGCCCGCTTGAGCGCCACGTCGTAGTAATCATTGAGGTTGTCGAGCCCGATGACTTCATCGCCGCGCGCGAGCAGGCGCTGCGTCAGATGGAAGCCGATGAAGCCGGCGGCGCCGGTGACGAGGATCTTCATGATCTGCGGTTCCGCAAAAGGGCGATGGGAGGCGGCGCGGCCGTCAGGCCGGAGCGAGCCATTCGGCGAGATCGGCGACGATGCGCCCGGCGGCATGGCCGTCCCAGCGCTCGGGCGTGCGCCCGGCCTTGCCGCCGGTCGCGAGCACCTCACGCACCGCGGCACGGATCGCGTCGGCGTCGGTGCCGACCAGCGTGTTGGTGCCCTGCGCGATCGTGATCGGGCGCTCGGTGTTCTCGCGCAGCGTCAGGCAGGGCACGCCGAGCGCCGTGGTTTCCTCCTGCAGGCCGCCCGAGTCGGTCAGCACCAGCCGCGCCTCGCGCATCAGGCCGAGCATCTCGAAGTAGCCGACCGGTGGCAGCACCAGCCAGCGCGTGCCGTCGAGCACGGCACCGAGGCCGGCCTCGCGAATCTTGCCCTGTGTGCGCGGATGCACCGGAAACACGACCGGCAGCTCGCGGCTCACCTCGTCGATCACGCCGAGCAGGCGCGCGAGCACGACCGGATCATCGACGTTCGATGGTCGGTGCAGCGTCAGCAGCGCATGGCCAGCCTGCCGGAACACGGCCGGATCCGCGGCCGCAGCCAGCGTCTGCGCGGCCGGTACGGCTTGCGCCTCGCTGGCGCGCAGCGTGTCGATCATGACGTTGCCGGCGAAGCAGACGCGCGCGGCATCGATGCCTTCGGCCCTGAGGTTGTCGAGCGCCTCGGCCTCGGTCGTGTACAGGCGGTCCGAGAGCTGATCGGTCAGGATGCGGTTGATCTCCTCGGGCATCGTGCGGTCGCGCGAGCGCAACCCGGCCTCGACGTGCACGACCCTGACGCCGAGCTTCGCGGCGACCAGCGCGCAGGCGATCGTCGAGTTGACATCCCCGACCACCAGCACCGCCGCCGGCCGTTCCTCAAGCAGTACCGGCTCGAAGCGCTTCATGATTTCGGCGGTCTGCACCGCGTGCGAGGCCGAGCCGACCTCGAGCGAGATGTCCGGCGTCGGGATGCCGAGCTGCTCGAAGAAGCGGTCATTCATCGCCACGTCGTAGTGCTGGCCGGTGTGCACGAGCTTGACGACCAGTTGCGGGGCCCGGGCACGGAACGCGGCCATGATCGGGGCGATCTTCATGAAGTTCGGCCGGGCGCCGACGACGCAGAGAATCTTCGCTGACATGGACTTACCGGAGCTGACGGATGCGAAACCGCCCGCTTCGGGGGCGGGCGGCGTTTCGGTGGCAGGCGAAGGCCGAAGCTCAGAGCCGGCCGTCGACGGCGCTGCGCGGCAGCACGTACTTGATGTCGTAGAGCACGGCGCCAGGCTTGCCGAGGGCGCGGATGCGCTCGATGCCGAGCTTGCGGAACTCGTTGTGCGCGACGGCGAGGATGATCGCGTCGTACTGGCCGTCGATCAGCTCCGAGACCGGATGGATGCCGTACTCGTGTTCGGCCTCGGCCACCGAGACCCATGGATCGTAGACATCGACGTGCGCGTGATAGGTCTTCAGTTCGGCGATGATGTCGGTGACGCGGGTGTTGCGCAGGTCCGGGCAGTTTTCCTTGAAGGTCAGGCCCATGACCAGCACGCGCGAGCCGACCACGTGCATGCGCTTCTGCGTCATCAGCTTGACCACGCATTCAGCCACGTGCACGCCCATGCCGTCGTTGATGCGCCGGCCGGCGAGGATGACCTCGGGGTGATAGCCGATCTCCTGCGCCTTGTGCGTCAGGTAGTACGGATCGACGCCGATGCAGTGCCCGCCGACCAGCCCGGGCCGGAACGGCAGGAAGTTCCACTTGGTGCCGGCGGCGAGCAGGACTTCCTCGGTGTCGATGCCGAGACGGCCGAAGATCAGCGCCAGTTCGTTGATCAGCGCGATGTTCACGTCGCGCTGCGTGTTCTCGATGACCTTGGCGGCCTCGGCAACCTTGATGCTGCTCGCGCGGTGCGTGCCGGCGACGATGATGCTGCCGTACAGCCGGTCGACGAACTCGGCAACCTCGGGCGTCGAGCCGGAGGTGACCTTCCTGATGGTCGTGACTCGGTGTTCCTTGTCGCCGGGATTGATGCGCTCGGGGCTGTAGCCGGCGAAGAAGTCGAGGTTGAACTTCAGGCCCGACACCGCTTCGAGGATCGGCACGCAGACCTCCTCGGTCGCGCCCGGATACACCGTCGATTCATAAACGACCACGTCGCCGCGCTTGAGCACCTTGCCGAGCGTCTCGCTGGCCTTCACGAGCGGCGTGAGATCCGGACGCTTGGCGGCGTCGATCGGCGTCGGCACCGTGACGATGTAGACATTGCAGGCACGGATGTCTTCGAGCGCGCTCGTGTAGCTCAGTTGATCGGCAAGCACGAGTTCCTCGGCTTCGACTTCGAGCGTGCTGTCGCGGCCGGCCTGCAGCTCGGCGACGCGATCGGCCTTGATGTCGAAACCGACGGTCGGATAGTGCTTGCCGAACTCGACGGCCAGCGGCAGGCCGACGTAGCCGAGGCCGATCAGGCCGATGCGGACGTTGCTGAGATCCATCATTGGTCTCTCTGGAGGGGAAAGGGGGAGGAATTCCGGCCTGGCGGGCGGCGGCGCCCTACTCCACCGTCACCGATTTCGCGAGGTTGCGCGGCTGGTCGACATCGGTGCCGCGCAGCACTGCGACGTGGTAGGCCAGCAGCTGCAGCGGTACCGTGAACACCATCGGGGCGATCGAATCCGGGGTCGGTGCGATACGCAGCACGTGCACGGCGTCGCCATCCAGATGCACATCGACCGCCTCGTCGGCGAACAGGAACAGCTCGCCGCCACGGGCGCGCACTTCCTGCAGGTTCGAGATCACCTTCTCGTGCAGCGCGTTGTCCGGCAGCACGCAGATCACCGGCATCGCCGGATCGACCAGCGCCAGCGGACCGTGCTTGAGTTCGCCGGCCGCGTAGGCCTCTGCATGGATGTAGCTGATTTCCTTGAGCTTCAGCGCCCCTTCAAGGGCGATCGGGAACTGCGCGCCGCGCCCGAGGAACAGCGCGTGCGCCTTGGCTCCGAAGGTCTCGGCCAGATGCTCGACGACCGGATCGAGCGCCAGCGCCTGCTCCAGGCGTGCCGGCAGCTGCATGAGTTCGGCGACGGCCTGTGTCTCGGCTGCCGCGTCGAGGCTGTGGCGGCGACCGAGCACGATCGCGAGCAGGCGCAGCGCCACCAGCTGGGTCGTGAACGCCTTGGTCGAGGCCACACCGATCTCGCGGCCGGCGCGGGTCATCAGCACCAGCGCCGATTCGCGCACCAGCGAGCTTTCCGGCACGTTGCAGATCGCGAGGCTCGCCAGACACCCGCGCGCCTTCGCACCGCGCAGCGCCGCAAGCGTGTCGGCGGTCTCGCCGGACTGCGAGATGCTGACGAACAGCGTGCCGGGCGGGATCACCGGGTCGCGGTAGCGGTATTCGCTCGCGACCTCGACCGTGGCCGGCACGCCCCAGGCTTCGAGCCAGTACCGCGCGACCATACCGGCGTGATAGCTGGTGCCGCAGGCGACGATGTGGACCTGACGCACCTGATCGAACAGCGCGCCGGCCTCGTGGCCGAAGCAGCTTTCCAGCACGCGGCCGCCGTGCAGCCGGCCTTCGAGCGTGTCGGCGACCACAGCCGGCTGCTCGTGGATTTCCTTGAGCATGTAGTGCCGGTACGGCCCCTTGTCGGCGACGCCGGCACTCTGCGCCGAGGTTGCGCGGGCGCGTTCGACCAGCCGGCCGTCGCGCGCGTAGATCGTGAACGCACTGCGCGACAGGTCGGCAACGTCGCCTTCCTCCAGGAACACGAACTCCTGCGTGACCGGCAGCAGCGCGAACACGTCGGACGCGATGAAGTGCTCGCCGATGCCGATGCCGATCACCAGCGGCGAGCCCTGACGTGCGGCGATCAGCCGGCCCGGCTCGTGGCGCGAGATCACGCCGAGGCTGTAGGCGCCGGTCAGGCGCGACACCGCGCGCTGCACCGCGGCGAGCAGGTCGCGCTCCTCGGCCAGGTAGCGCGCGACCAGATGCGCGACGACCTCGGTGTCGGTCTCGGATTCGAAGCGATAGCCGAGTCCTTCGAGTTCGGCCTTCAGATCCTTGTAGTTCTCGATGATGCCGTTGTGCACCAGCGCGAGCTCGCTGCCGCTGACGTGCGGATGAGCGTTGCGCTCGCTCGGCACGCCGTGCGTGGCCCAGCGCGTGTGTGCGATGCCGAGCCGGCCCGGAGCGGGATTCGCCGCCAGGCTGTCGGTGAGCGCCTGGACCTTGCCGACCGCGCGCACGCGCTGGAGACGACGCTCGTCATCCAGGGTCGCAATCCCGGCGGAGTCGTAGCCGCGGTATTCGAGCCGGCGCAGTCCCTCCAGCAGGATCGGGACGACGTTGCGCTCGGCGATGGCGCCGACGATTCCGCACATGGCAAGGATTCCTGTTGCAGCGGGAGGATACGGGGCGCCAGCGTACCGACCCGCGCCGCCGACCGACAAGCCGGCCGGCGGGACGGTCGATGATTGTTCACGTGGATAAACGGGAAGTCCGGCCATGAGGCGTGAGCAGGGCACCGCCCGCTCACGCCCCGGGCTTCCTCACCCCAGCGTCAGCCGGCGTGCGTGCCGGGCGATGACGCCTTCCTCGTCGGTCGGCACGACCGCGACCGTCACGCGGCTCGATGCCGTCGTGATCACCGGCGCATCCGCGGCGTTGGCCGCCGGATCGAAGGCGATGCCGAGCCAGGCCGCCTGCGCGCAGACCTGCGCGCGCACCGGCGCGGCGTGCTCGCCGATGCCGCCGGTGAACACCAGCGCATCGAGTCCGCCGAGCGCGGCTGCGAGCGAGCCGAGTTCGCGCGCGATGCGGTAGCAGAAGTAATCGACCGCAAGCTTCGCCTCCGGCACGTCCGAGGCGAGCAGCGTGCGCATGTCGTTGGACACGCCGGACAGCCCGAGCAGGCCCGAGCGCTTGTACAGCAGGTCGGTGAGCTGCTTCGGCCCCATGCCGTGCGCGTCCATCAGGTACAGCAGCACGCCGGGGTCGATCGAGCCGGTGCGCGTGCCCATCGGCAGGCCCTCGACGGCCGTGAAGCCCATCGTGCTCGCGACGCTTCTGCCGTCCTCGATCGCGCACATCGAGGCACCGTTGCCCAGATGCGCGACGATGACCTTGCCCTGCCCGCGCGCGCCGATCAGCCCGGGCAGGCGCCCGGCGACGTATTCATACGACAGGCCGTGGAAGCCGTAGCGCTGCACGCCCTCGTTGCGGTACTGCGCCGGCAGCGCGAACAGCCGTGCCAGCTCCGGCTGCGTGCGGTGGAAGGCGGTGTCGAAGCACGCCACCTGCGGCAGCTCCGGATTCAGCGCCCGGATCGCGTCGATGCCGGCGAGATTGTGCGGCTGGTGCAGCGGGGCGAGCGGCACGTAGCGCTCCAGTTCGCTGCGGACGTCGGCATCGACGCGCACCGGGGCGCTGTAGCGCGTGCCGCCGTGCACGACCCGGTGGCCGACGGCGCGCGGCGTCGGCAGTTCCGGATGCGCGCCGAGCCAGGCGAGCAGGTCGCCGAGCGCGCGGGCATGGTCGTACTTCGGCTCGGACTCCGGCAGCGCCTCGTGCAGCTTCGCACCATCCGGCGCCTTGGCGACGAAGTGCGGCTTGGCACCGCCGATGTCCTCGATCAGGCCGTGCGCGGCCTCGACCGGCCCGTCTGCGGCATCGGCATAGACCGCGAACTTGATGCTCGACGAACCGGCGTTCAGGACCAGGATGCCGTCACTCATTTCAGCGACCCCCGCTTGGCGTGCGCCATCAGCGCCGCGACCGCGCACGAGGCCATGCGCGCCAGCGTGCCGTCGGCGCGCGAGGTCAGCACGATCGGGCAGCGCGCGCCGAGCACGACGCCGGCCGCCGCGGCGTCGGCGAGGTATTCGAGCTGCTTGGCGATCATGTTGCCGGCTTCGAGATCGGGCGCGAGCAGGATGTCGGCCTCGCCGGGCACGACCGAGACGATGCCCTTGGTCTTGGCCGCGGACTTGCTGATGGCGTTGTCGAAGGCAAGCGGCCCGTCGAGGATCGCGCCCTTGATCTGGCCGCGGTCGGCCATCTTGCAGAGTGCCGCGGCATCCATGGTCGAACCGATCTTCGGCGTCACCGTCTCGACCGCCGACAGGATCGCGACCTTCGGCTGCGCCACGCCGAGCGCATGCATCAGCTCGATGGCGTTCTGCACGATGTCGGCCTTGTCCATCAGGTCCGGATAGATGTTGATCGCCGCGTCGGTGATCAGCAGCGGCTTCGGATAGGTCGGCACGTCCATGATGAAGGCATGGCTGACGCGCCGGCCGGTGCGCAGGCCCGTGGCCTTGGCCACCACCGCGCCCATGAATTCGTCGGTGTGCAGACTGCCCTTCATCAGCACCTCGGCGCGGCCCTCGCGCACCAGCGCCACGCCGGTCTCGGCGGCCGCGTGCGAATGCGGCACGTCGACGATCTCGAAACCCTTGATGTGCAGGCCGTGCTGCTCGGCGGTGGCGCGGATCTTGGCCTCGGGTCCGACCAGCAGCGGCACGATCAGCCCGGCCTCGGCGGCGCGCACCGCGCCTTCGAGCGAGACCTGATCGACCGGGTGCACGACCGCGGTCGGGATCGCCGGCAGGCGCGCGGCCTCGTCGACGAGCTTCTTGTGGCGCGCGCCATGCTCGCTGAAATGCACCTCGGGCAGCGCGATCGCGGCGCGGTGGATCTTGACCGGCGGCGCGTAGACCTCGGCGCGACCGTCGAGCACCACGCGACCGGTCTGGTCGGTGCAGCGGCAGTCGAGCTCGATCGTGCGCGCCGCTTCGTTCTTGCCGCTGACCGTGACCGTGGCGGTGATCACGTCACCGACCGACACGACGCCGTGGAAATTCAGCGTCTGGCCGCGATAGACCGTGCCCGGCCCCGGCAGCTCGGTGCCGAGCACGCCGGAGATCAGGCCGGCGCTCCACATGCTGTGGCCGACCACGCGCGAGAACTTGGCGCCGCGCGCGAATTCCTCGTCGATGTGCGTGGGGTTCAGATCGTTCGACAGCAGCGCGAACAGCTCGATGTCGCGGCGGTTCAGCGTGCGCGTGTGGCTGGCACTCTGGCCGATCTCGATCTCGTCGAAGGTGCGGTTCTGGATCAGATGGGTTTCGTCGTTCATGACCGTCGTTCCGGGACAAGCGTGAGGGGAAAGGTGCGAAGGTGGGATGAACCAGGGCGACGTGGCAGGCAGGGCGTGAATTCACGCCCTGCCCCCGCGCCTCACCGCACGCAGCCTCAGCCCCGGACGTGGTAGCCCGCGTCGACGAAACCGATGTTGCCGGTGATGTTGTTGCCGGTCTGGGCGATGTAGAAGGCCGCGAGCCGGCCGACGTCCTCGGGCGTCGCCAGCCGTCCGAGCGGCGAGCGCGTGGTCGCATCGGCCATCAGCTCGTCGAAGTCCTTGATGCCCGAGGCCGCACGCGTGAGCATCGGGCCGGGCGAGATGCAGTTGACGCGGATGTTGTTCGGGCCGAGTTCGGCGGCAAGATAGCGCACCGAGGATTCCAGCGCGGCCTTCACCGGCCCCATCAGGTCGTAGTGCTCGATGACCTTCTCGGCGCCGTAGTACGACATCGCCAGCAGCGTGCCGCCCTTCGGCATCAGCGGCTCGGCCAGCCGCGCCATGCGGATGAACGAGTGGCAGGACACGTCCATCGCGACGCCGAAGCCCTCGGGGGTCGAATCCACCAGCCGTCCGTGCAGCTCGTTGAGCGGCGAGAACGCGATGCTGTGCACGACGTAGTCGATCGTGCCCCAGCAGGCCTTCATGCGTTCGAACACGGCTTCCAGTTCGCCGGCCTTGCTGACATCGCAGGGCAGGATGATCGGCGCGCCGAGGCCCTCGGCGAGCGGGCGCACGAATTTCTCGGCCTTGGCGTTGAGATAGGTCGCGGCGACCTCGCCGCCGAGTTCGCGGATGGTGCGGGCGACGGCGTAGGCGATCGAACTCTCGTTGGCGATGCC
>JAFEGB010000055.1 GCA_018240295.1 Pseudomonadota bacterium | reverse complement strand
TTCTTCGGCGGCCAGTGCTGCAGCCGTCGCCGTGTCGAGGGCGCGCATGCGCGCGGCATCGAGCCGGGACAGCACGGTTATCGATTCGGCCAGCTGCTCGCGCCGGGCTTCGGCGCCGGGGCGGGCGAGAATCGCGTCGATCGCACGCGCGATGCTGATGCCTTCGCCACCGTCGCGGGCGTTGGCACGGATCAGCAGCGGCTGATGTGCAAGCAGTTCGGTGAGCCGTCCGGCGACGGCTTCGATGGCCTGATGGTTGCGACTGGCGAACAGGACGCTGCGCCCGCTCAGCGCGGCGCTGGCCAGCACGGCGACTGCGACCTGCGACTTGCCGGTGCCGGGCGGGCCGGTCACGACGGTCAGCGGCGCGTTGAGTCCGTCCCGCACCGCATCAAGCTGGTCCTCGCCAAGCGCGAGCGGCTCCATGACCGGTACGGTGGCGGCTGCGGCCATCGCGCCGCCGTCGTTTGAGCCAGCTGTGAACAGCGGGGCCAGCGCCGTTGCGGCGAATTCGGCATCCGACCACTGGCCGAGTGCAAGCAGATCGCGTACCGCGCCGCGGGCATACTGCAGCTCGCTCGACAGGAACAGGCCCAGCGCGCCGTAGAGGCCGGCCGGCCCGCCGCAGTCGAGTTCGCGTACCGGTCGGGCAGGATCGAGCGCAGTGCGCAGATCCGCCGGCACGGCTCCGGCCAGCCGCTCGACGAAGCTCGGCCAGTCGACGAAGGAGCCGGCCTGCCAGGCTTCGTCGTCGGCCTGCACGTCGAGCGCATCGAGCAGCTCCCGAATCCGGTGCCCGCGCTGGCGTTGTCCGCTGGCCCAGCGCCATTCGATCGCCGGGGTCTGTGCCGGCAGGATCACCCGCAGACGGTCGGCATCCAGGGTCCACTCTGCGGCCAGGGTCGTGACCGGCAGCAGGAATGGCTGGCGCTGCGGATCCTTCGGATGCACCAGAGCCAGCGGATAGGCGATGTACACCGGCTCACGTGCGCGCCGGGACAGGGCGGTCAGGAAGGCGGCGGGCAGATGTGCGCGGCCGATATCGAGCACGCGCTTTTCCTGTTGCGTCGGCCACCAGCGGCCGCCGGGCGCAACGAGCAGGAACTGTTCTCCGTATCGCTCGCTGGCTCCCAGCAGTTGCGCGCGTTCGTTGCGGGCGAGTGCCTCGGCGTAGTACGGCAGCAGATCGCGCAACATGGCCCAGGACGGATGCAGTTGTTCGCCGGCCTGCACATGGATGGGCGCTGATGCAGTCCACGCTTCGCCTTCGCTGCCATGCGCCGGAAGGGCGGCCAGGACCGGCCCCCGGCTGGCCGCTGGCGGCGCATGGACCTCGCCGGTCGCCGATGCCGGGATGGCCGTGCCGGGAATGCGCAGATGCCATCGGCGATGCGCATCGATCCCGGCCAGGTTCTGGCGCTGCAGCGTCAGCAGTCCGGCCGTCACGGCGTCGAGCCGGGGGCGACGGCCGGCGATCGCGGCCCGGGCCTGCAACTCGGAGGCGCGCAGGCCTTCCGGGTGACGCGTGATCAGCGTCAGCAGGTCCGAAGCCAGAGCGTCGGCGGATTCGTGCACGGTCTAAACATCCCTGCCTGGGCCTGCACAGCGCAGGGCCGGATTCGAACGGCGCAGCGCACGCCCCGGAATCATGAAAATCCGTCAATCTTATCTGCAAGACCGGGCCTGCTTCAAAAACAGAAGGGACCGTCACCGGTCCCTTCGTCCATCGGGGGCGGACACAGCCGCTCACATGTTCGGATAGTTCGGTCCGCCGCCGCCCTCGGGCACGACCCAGTTGATGTTCTGGGTCGGGTCCTTGATGTCGCAGGTCTTGCAGTGCACGCAGTTCTGGCTGTTGATCTGCAGGCGCTGCGCGCCGGCCTCGCCGAGGAACTCGTAGACGCCGGCGGGGCAGAAGCGCGCTTCGGGGCCGGCGTAGGTCTTCAGGTTCACGGCCACCGGCACGGCCGGGTCGCGCAGCTGCAGGTGGCAGGGCTGGCCTTCGGCGTGGTTGGTGCTGGAGAGGAAGACGCTGGAGAGCTTGTCGAAGCTGACCTTGCCGTCGGGCTTCGGGTAATCGATCTTCTCGCACTCGGCGGCGGGCTTGAGGGCCGTGTGGTCGGGGTGATGGTGCAGCGTCCACGGTGCGTTGCCGCGGAACACGTAGGTGTCGAGCGCGCCGTAGGCGAGGCCGCCGAGCAGGCCCCAGCGGAAGGCCGGGCGGATGTTGCGCACGCCGTGCAGCTCCGGCCACAGCCAGCTCGCCTCCAGCAGCGGGCGGTACTCGCTGACTTCGCTGCCGGCGGCCTGCGCACCGAGGTGCGCGAAGATCGCCTCGGCGGCGACCATGCCGGACTTCATCGAGGTGTGCGTGCCCTTGATCTTCGGCACGTTCAGGAAGCCGGCGGTGTCGCCGACCAGCAGGCCGCCGGGGAAGCTCAGCTTCGGCAGCGACTGGATGCCGCCTTCGCTCAGCGCCCGCGCGCCGTAGGCGATGCGCCGGCCGCCCTCGAAGGTCGGGCGGATGTCCGGGTGGTTCTTGAAGCGCTGGAACTCGTCGAACGGCGACAGCCAGGGGTTGGCGTAATCGAGGCCGACCACGAAGCCGACCGCGACCTGGTTGTTTTCGAGGTGGTACAGGAAGGAGCCGCCGTAGGTCGAGAAGTCCAGCGGCCAGCCGACCGTGTGCTCGACGAGGCCGGGGCGGTGCTTCGCCGGGTCGATCTCCCAGAGTTCCTTGATGCCGATGCCGTAGGTCTGCGGATCGACGCCTTCGCGCAGCTTGAAGCGCTCGAACAGCGTCTTGGTCAGCGAGCCGCGGCAGCCTTCGGCGAACACGGTCTGCTGCGCGTGCAGCTCGACGCCGGGCTCGAAGGCATCGGTCGGCTGACCGTCCTTGTCGAGGCCCATGTCGCCGGTGGCCACACCGCGCACGGCGCCGGTCTCGTCGTAGAGCACTTCGGCGGCGGCGAAGCCGGCGTAGATCTCGACGCCGAGTTCCTCGGCCTGCGTGCCGAGCCAGCGGCAGAGGTTGCCGAGGCTGGCGACGTAGTTGCCGCGGTTGTGCATGCTCGGCGGCGTCGGCAGGCGGTAGGAGGTCTGCGCGGTCAGGAACAGGAAGCGGTCATCGCCGGCCGGGGTCAGCAGCGGTGCACCGAGTTCGCGCCAGTCCGGGAACAGCTCGTCGAGCGCGCGCGGCTCGATGCAGGCACCGGAAAGAATGTGCGCGCCGATCTCCGAGCCCTTTTCGAGCAGGCAGACGCCGAGTTCGCGATCAGCGGCCAGGGCGAGCTGCTTCAGACGGATCGCCGTCGCGAGGCCGGCCGGGCCGCCGCCGACGACGAGCACGTCGTATTCCATCACTTCTCTTTCGGTTGCCATGTCTGGATGTCTCCTCCAACGGACTCGGCATTCTTGAATGTGTTCTGTGACGAAGCGCGAGGCGGGCGCATCGTAACATCACGTAGTCTTATAAGTAAAAACCCTAATATGACCGGCGCTGCTGCTCGGCTCGCAAGCGCGCAGGAGGGTGGTCAGCCGCGCCGTGCCGGCAGCATGACCAGCAGGCCGGCGGCGACGATGGCGAGGGCGCCGGTCACGGTGGCGAGGTCCGGGCGTTCCTGCCAGATCGCCCAGCCGAAGCCGGTCGCGAACAGCACACCGGTATAGCCGAGCGGGCCGACGATGCCGGCCGGGGCGCTGGCGTAGGCGCGCGTCATCAGCAACTGGCCGAGCGTGCCGAGCAGCGCGAGGGCGGCGATGATGCCGGAATCGCGCATACCGGGCACGACGCCGGCGGCGAGCGCGGCCGGTGTGGTCAGCAGCGTGCCGACCAGCGTGAACCAGAACACGATCTCGCCGGCGCCGATGCCGATCGACATGCGCCGGATGGTCACGCGCGCCAGTGCGGCGAGCGCGCCGCTTGCGAGGCCTACCAGCGCCGCCGGCACGAACAGCCCGGAGCCGGGTTTCAGGATCGCCAGCACGCCGGCGAAGCCGATCAGCGCCGCCCAGGCGATGCGCGGCCCGAGCCGCTCGCCGAGCCACAGCGCCGCGATCAGCGGCACGAACAGCGGCGAGGTCATCTTCAGCACCGCGGCATCGGCGAGCGGCAGGTGGCCGACCGCCCAGAACGAGGTCCACATCGCCGCGAGGCCGGTCAGCGAGCGCGCAGCGTGAAAGCGCAGCTTCGCCGGCGTCTGGCGGCCGATCCAGCCGCGCTGCCAGGCGATCGGCAGCAGCAGCGCGAGCGCCAGCCAGTGGCGGATGGCGAGGATGGTCGCGGTCGGCACGTTCACCGAGGCGAGCTTGATCAGCGCGTTCATCGCCGCGAACGTCGCTTCGGAGGCGAGCAGCAGCAGCGCTCCGGCGAGCGGGGCATCGGTCCGGTTCATGCGGCGGCGGCCGTCGGGCAAAGGGCGTGCAGCATACGGGAGTCGCGCGGCGATCGCGTGGTGCGGGGGCGGCCATTGTGCGGCCGTCGCCCGGTGCAAACTCCGATAGAATGCGCGGCTTTCCCCGCCATGCGGCCTTTCCGGGGCCGCCGAGACGAGCGCGACGCCGATGCTGGAACTGAATCCGTACTACAACCGCATCAAGGACCTCGAAGGGCGCGCCGCCGCCCTCAGGGGGTATCTTTGACTTCGACGAGAAGCACGATCGCCTGGTCGAGGTGACGCGCGAACTCGAACAGCCGAACATCTGGGACGACCCGGAGCGCGCACAGGCGCTCGGCCGTGAACGCGCAGCCCTCGAACGCGTGGTGCTGACGCTGGAATCGCTCGGCCAAGCCTTGAAGGACGCCGCCGAACTGCTCGACATGGCCGCCGAGGAACAGGACGAGGCGACGGTCGGGGAGGTCGCGAAGGACCTCGAACGCTACGAGCACCAGGTCGCCGATCTCGAATTCCGGCGCATGTTCTCGGGCGAGGCCGACCCCTGCAACGCCTTCCTCGACATCCAGGCCGGCGCCGGCGGCACCGAGGCGCAGGACTGGGCCGACATGCTGATGCGCATGTACCTGCGCTGGGGCGAGCGCCGCGGCTTCAAGACCGAAATCCTCGAAGTCTCGGACGGTGAAGTCGCCGGCATCAAATCCTGCACGATCCGCTTCGAGGGCGAGTACGCCTACGGCTGGCTGCGCACCGAGACCGGCGTGCACCGGCTCGTGCGCAAGAGTCCGTTCGATTCCGACAACCGCCGCCACACCAGCTTCACGTCGGTGTTCGTGTCGCCGGAAATCGACGACCGCATCGAGATCGAGATCAACCCGGCCGATCTGAAGGTCGACACCTTCCGCGCCTCCGGTGCCGGCGGCCAGCACGTCAACCGCACCGAATCGGCGATCCGCATCACGCACGTGCCCTCGGGCATCGTCGTCGCCTGTCAGGCCGACCGCTCGCAGCACAAGAACCGCTCGACGGCGATGAAGCAGCTGCAGTCCAAGCTCTACGAGATGGAGATGCAGAAGCGCCGCGCCGCCTCGCAGGCCCTCGAAGACACCAAGGCCGACATCGGCTGGGGCAGCCAGATCCGCTCCTACGTGCTCGACCAGTCGCGCATCAAGGACCTGCGCACCAGCCACGAGACCGGCAATCCGCAGGCCGTGCTCGACGGCGACCTCGATCCGTTCATCGAGGCGAGCCTCAAGAGCGGGCTCTGAGCCTCCCGCCCGTCCCTTTCCCGATCAGCCCGCCGACTCGTCGCACCGCCCCGTCGCCTGCACGGATCAGCCCCCGGAACCGACCGACATGACCGAACCCGCCGTCACCCCCGAAGCCGCTGCCAACGACGAAACCAACGAGAACAAGCTGATCGCCGAGCGCCGCCAGAAGCTCGCGAAGCTGCGCGAAGCCGGCAACGCCTTCCCGAACGACTTCCGCCGCGACGCGCTCGCCGGTGCGCTGCAGGGCGAATGCGCCGCGCTCGACGGCCCGGCGCTCGACGCCGCCGCCCGGCGCGTCACGGTCGCCGGCCGCATGATGGCCAAGCGCATCATGGGCAAGGCGAGCTTCACGGCGATCAAGGACATGAGCGGCCAGATCCAGCTGTTCGTGCAGCGCGACGCGGTCGGTGATGACGCCTACACGGCGTTCAAGGGCTGGGATGTCGGCGACATCGTCGGTGCCGAGGGCGTGCTGATGCGCACGAAGACCGGCGAGCTGTCGGTGCGCGTCGAGTCGATCCGGCTGCTGACCAAGTCGCTGCGCCCGCTGCCCGAGAAGTTCCACGGCCTGACCGATCAGGAAGTCCGCTACCGCCAGCGTTACGTCGATCTGATCATGAACGACGACACGCGCCGCACCTTCGCGATCCGCAACCGCGTGATCCGCGGCATCCGCGATTACCTCGACGCGCGCGGCTTCATGGAAGTCGAGACGCCGATGATGCATGTGATCCCGGGCGGCGCCGCGGCGCGGCCCTTCGTCACGCATCACAACGCGCTCGACATGGCGCTGTACCTGCGCATCGCGCCGGAGCTGTACCTGAAGCGCCTCGTCGTCGGCGGCTTCGAGCGCGTCTACGAGATCAACCGCAATTTCCGCAACGAGGGGCTGTCGACGCGCCACAACCCCGAGTTCACGATGATCGAGTTCTATCAGGCCTACGCCGATTACCGCGACCTGATGGATCTGACCGAAGACCTGCTGCGCGGACTGGCGCTCGAACTGCTCGGCAGCACCGACGTGCCGTATCAGGGCGAGGTCTACGACTTCGGCAAGCCGTTCGCGCGCCTGACGATCCCGGAGGCGGTCGTCGCCTACAACGAAGGCGTCACGGCGGAAGACATCGCCACGCTCGAAGGCGCACGCGCGGTGGCAGAGCGCCTGAAGCTGCCGGTCAAGCCCGGTGACGGCATCGGCAAGGTGGTGACGACGATCTTCGAGGAAACCGTCGAGCACCAGCTGCGGCATCCGACCTTCATCACCGCGTACCCGACCGAGGTCTCGCCGCTGGCGCGCCGCAACGACGACAACCCCGAAGTGACCGACCGCTTCGAGTTCTTCATCGGCGGGCGCGAGATCGCCAACGGTTTTTCGGAACTCAACGACGCCGAGGACCAGGCCGAGCGCTTCCGCGAGCAGGTGCGCCAGAAGGATGCGGGCGATCACGAGGCCATGCACTACGATGCCGACTATGTCCGGGCCCTGGAATTCGGCCTGCCGCCGACCGCCGGCGAAGGCATCGGCATCGACCGGCTGGTGATGCTGTTCGCCGATCAGCCGTCGATCCGCGAGGTCATCCTGTTCCCGCACATGCGGCCGGAGTGAGCCGCGAGACGGCGCCCATCAACCACGCGGGCCGGATGACCGGATCGGTCCTGCGCAGCAACAGGAGGCAGCGGCAAGGTGGCGACGCGCGAGGAAGTGCTCTGGAACTGCCGTTCGGCGCTGGCTGCGGCGGTCGGTGCCGAGAATCCGGATGATGCCGTCGTCGAGGCTCTGGCCGGGCTGCTGCTCGGCCACAACGCCGGGCTGACGCTCGGCGAGGTGGTCGC
>JAFEGB010000054.1 GCA_018240295.1 Pseudomonadota bacterium | reverse complement strand
GAAAGTAGCGCCCGACCCGGTCGACGCTCGGCATCAGCACGCCGGCAACCGTGGCCTGCGGTCCGCAGCAGCCCGGCGCCAGCACGAAGCGCCACAGCGGGCTGGTCAGATAGCAGTCCAGCCAGCCGTCGCCGAGTTGCTCGCGGCTGGCACTGAGGCCTGCCTGCAGCCAGCCGTCCCAGGGTTCGACGAACTCGCGTGGCAGCCGGCGTGACACGAAGTCGCCGCGGCTCGCGAGCTTGCCGTAAAAACCGCAGGCGGCCATCTACAGCCGCTCCGGGCAGCTGAAGGCGCCGAGCGCCGGCAGCCGGAACGGATTGAAGGCGCTGTTGGCGCGCAGCCGGAAGCTGGCGCTGCGGCCATCGACGTTGATCGTGACCGTGTACACCTCGCCGCTGCCGCGCACCGACTGCTGGTCGAGCATCCGGAACAGCGCCCACGGCCCGTCGTAGCTCAGGCCGGTGCGGCCGCTGTTGCCGGGCGGCGTGATGCTGATCTGCAGGTTGCCGGCGCCGTTCGGGGTCGGCCACTGCATGGCCGTGGCGCGGGTCGGGCCGTGCGCGTAGGTCAGCAGCTGGCCGTCGAGATCGACGATGATCTGCGCGATCTCGGCATCCATCGACACCGGTTCGAGGTCGAAGCGCACGCCGGGGCCGGCGGTGCCGGCGCGGAAGTAGGCATCACGGATGGTCGCGGCGTTCTGGAACTGCACGAGCACGCCGGCCGAGATGCCGAGCTTGTCGGTGGCGTTCGGCTGCCAGCGCCAGGGCTTGGTCGACTGATCGACGTAGCGCGCGAGATAGTTCTTGAAGAACTTGTCGATGCGGCCGTCCGGAGCGAAGAACTCGCCGAAGTCGGCGAGTGCGGCATCGCGCGGGCTGCGCGCCAGCGGGTAGCGCCCGGCCAGCGTCTGGCGGTAGAAGTCAGCGACCTCGGCCTGCCAGAGCTGGTTGATCTGGTTGCGCACGCCACCCATGGTCAGGCCGTCGGCCTGATCGGCGACGGCCTTCATGACCGCGCCGACGGCCGGTGGCGCGCGATCGGCGTCGAGCTTGAGCCCGCGCACGACCGCCGCGGTCTGGCCGGCGGCGTCCTTGATCAGCGCATCGCCGCTGGCACCGGCCTGGGTGTTGAGCTTCACGTACAGGTCGTTGAAGGCGGCGAGCGTCGCGTCGATCGGCGCCGGATTGCTGCCGTCCTTCCTGACCTGCGCGGCGAGGTCGGCGAAGTGCCTGGTGACCGGATCAAGCTCCTGCGCGGCCGTGACCGCCGGCGGCGGGGTGGCGCCGGTCGAGCCGATCAGGCTCGCGAGCTGCTGCTTGAGCTTGTCGACGGCGCTGTCGGCGGCCTTGTCGCCGGCCGCGGCCAGACCTTCCTTGCGCGCGAGGTTGGTTTCGCGGGCGACGGCTTCGAGCCAGAGCTTCAGCGGCGAGCCGGGGCCGGAGAGCACGCGCAGGATGTCGATCGCCTGCTGGGTGTTGCCGAGCGGCACGACGCCGACATCGGCGATCAGCGCGTCCCAGACCTTGATGTAGTCGGCGAAGTACAGCCGGCGCACGTCCTCGATCAGCTGCGGCAGATCCTGCGGTGCGATGCGCCCGACATCGCCGAGCACCCAGCTCTCCTCGGCGAGGCGCGCGACCAGCTCGGTGCCGGCCTTGCCGAAGCCCTCGGTGTAGCCGCGGTAGGTGTAGAAGCCCGGCACGCCCTCGCCGAGCGGCTTGCCGCTCGCGCGGCGCAGCACCAGCCCGGCATCGCGGCCGGCGGCGGTGTCGATGCGGAAGTCCGGGTAGGCCTTGTTGTCCTGCGCGACGAAGCGCTTCATGCGGTCGTAGGCGCGCACCGGCAGCGGCACGCGCACGAGGATCGCCTGCGTCTGGCCGATCAGCTGGCGGTCGAGCGCGAGCGGCAGCGGCAGCGGGCGCTTCTCGAACAGCGCGTCGAGGTGCTCGCGCAGGTGCTGGCGCTGCTCGCGCGTCACGTCGCGCGGCAGGTTGTTGTCCCAGTCGAGCGCGATCCAGGCCTTGATCGCATCGGGCTCGTAGTGATCCGGGTTTTCGAGCATCAGGTAGGTCTTCAGCGCCACGAACAGGATGTCCGGGTTGGCCTGATTGGCGCGGATCTGCTGCTCCAGGCGCAGGATCAGCCGCGGCAGCAGTGCGCCGTGCAGCATGCGCCGGTACACGGCGGTGGCCTCGCTGCCGAGCATGTCGCCCTGGTACAGCCCGAAGCCGAGCCGCCACGGCGTGCCTTCGTCCCGCTCGGCGTAGCCGCCGGGCAGCGTGCGCACGGCATCGAGCAGCGGCAGTACCGCCAGCGCCTCGCGCTGGTCCGGCGAGACCTTCTCCAGCAGCTTGCGCACGTCGGTGACCTGCGCGTCGGTATCGGTGATCAGCGACCGGTTGCCCTGCCAGCTCAGCAGCCACAGTGCGCCCATGCCGAGCGTGATCAGCAGCGCTGCGGCCCAGGCACCGGCCTGCAGCCAGGCGCGCCGGCGTTCGAGCTTCAGGTTGACGCCGGCGAGGCCCTGCTCCGGGAACACGGTCTCGCGGAACAGCCGGGTCAGGAAGTAGCTGCGGCCGCTGTTGCCGAGGCTGCCGAGCTGCGTGCGCGCCAGCCGGAAGGTCTGTGCCATGCCGGCCATCAGCCGGTCGATCGGCGTGCCTTCCTGCGTGCCGCTGGTGAAGTACACGCCGCGCAGCAGCGGGCGCTGCTCGTAGGCGTTCGGGCGGAAGGCCTCGTTCAGGAAGCCGTCGAGCAGGTCGCGCAGCGCCTCGAACTGCTTCGGGAAGGCGTAGATCAGCGCCCGGCGCCCCGGATCGCGCTCGCCCTGCAGGCGCTCGGTCTGGCGCGCCGACAGGCGCTGTTCGAGTGCTGCGAACTCGGTGGCGAAGCGCGCGAGCGGCGGCTCGCCGTTGCCGGTCTCGTCGAGCGGGAAGGTCATGCCCCAGACCTGACCGCGTTCGTCCTTGCCGAGATCATCGAAGAACTCGGTGAAGCCGGCGATCAGGTCGCTCTTGGTCAGCAGCACGTAGATCGGGAAGCGGATGCCGAGGCGCTCGTGCAGCTCCTGGATGCGGGCGCGGATCGCGCGCGCATGGGCGTTGCGCTCGGCCTCGGAGGACTGCATCAGCTCGGCGACCGAGATCGCGATCAGCGCGCCGCTGATCGGGCGGCGGCGGCGGTGCTGCTTGAGCAGGTCGAGGAAGCCGAGCCACGCGGCCTTGTCGACCGCGGCGTGGCTGTCCTGCGTGGTGTAGCGGCCGGCGGTGTCGAGCAGCACGGCCTCGTCGGTGAACCACCAGTCGCAGTTGCGGGTGCCGCCGACGCCGCGGATCGCGTCCTTGCCGAAGTGTTCGGCGAGCGGGAAGTTCAGGCCGCTGTGGATCAGCGCCGTCGTCTTGCCCGAGCCCGGCGGGCCGATCAGGATGTACCACGGCAGCTGGTAGAGCGTCTGGCGCTCGCCGCCGCTCGCGCCGAGGCGCGCCTTCTTCAGCACGCCGACGGCCTCGTCGAGGCGCCTGCGCAGCGCGGCGATCTCCTCGGCCGATTCGACCGCCGCCGGATCGGGCGGCGCCTCGACCAGACCGGCGAGCATCTCGCGCTCGTGCTTCTTCGCGCTGATCAGCCGCACGATGCGCCAGATCAGCCACAGCAGCGCGACCACACCGATCGCGATCCAGCGCACCGTCTCGGATTCGAACGGCACCCAGCCGCCGATCGCGATCAGCGGGCCGACGAACCAGATCAGCGCCGCGAGTGCACCGAGCGCGAGCAGCGGGATCAGCCAGTTCTTGATGAAAGCCTTCATGACGGTCCTCGTCCCGGACGCAGTGCCGGTTCAGCGCACGCCGGGAGCGAACAGGGTGATCTCGACGCGCCGGTTCTGCGCCCGACCGTCATTGGTGTCGTTCGGGGCGACCGGCTCGGTGTCGGCCTTGCCTTCGGCGGTGAAGCGCAGCGGCTGGCCGGTGTCGCGGGCGAGCAGTTCGAGCACCGACTCGGCGCGCGCCTGCGACAGCTTCCAGTTCGACGGGAAGCGCAGCGTTGCGATCGGCTTGTTGTCGCTGTGGCCGGTGACCAGCACCTCGCCGGGCACGCGCTTCAGTTCGGTGGCGATGCGCCCGAGCACCGGCAGATAGGCGTCCTTGACCGTCGCCGCGCCCGAGGCGAACAGGCCGTCGCCGCGGATCGTGATGACGCTGCGGTCGTCGCGGTCATCGACGCTGACCAGCTTCTGGCGGATCTCGTCCTCCAGGAAGCCCTTGAGCCGCGGCGGGGCCGGCGCGGGCGGCGGCGGGGCCGGGGCGACGGCGGCGACCGCGACCGGCGGCGGTGGCGCCAGCGGCCGCGTCACCAGCGCCGAGAGGTTCTCGCCGAGCCCGTGCAGGTTCGCGTACACCGGTTCGGCCTCGGCGTTGAGGCTGGCACGCAGGGACAGGAACAGCCCGAGCAGCAGGCTCGCGGCCAGCGCGCCGAGTGCCCACAGCGGCACGTAGCGGCTCAGCGGATTGCGCTTGACCGGCGCACCGCGCCAGTGCACCGACAGCTCGCGTTCGAACTCGCCGCGCACGGTGCGCAGGGTCTGGAACAGCCGCTCGCGCAGGGCTTCGAGCTGGTTGCGGCCGTCGGGCAGCACGTGATACTTGCCCTCGAAGCCGAGCGCCAGCACCACGTAGACGAGTTCGAGCAGGTTGAGGTTGCTGCGCGGGTCCTGCAGCAGTTTTTCGAGCAGCTGGAAGACCTTCTCGCCGCCCCAGGCCTCGTTGTGGAACTGCACGAGCAGGCTCTGCGCGCTCCAGCCCGAACTCGCCCCCCAGGGCGTGGCCATCGCGGTCTCGTCGAGCAGCGTGCAGAGCACGTAGCGCGCCGCGAAGATTTCCTCCTGCCGCACGCCGTCGGCACGCGCGCGCGCCTCGAAGCTGCGGATTTCCTCGGCCACGCGCCGGCGCAGCCCGAGCGGATCGGGATGCGAGACGCTGTTCCTGAGGCCGTGCACGAGCGCGAGCAGCGGCGCGGCCGCGCGCTCCAGCGCATTGATGCCGCCGCCGAAGCGCAAGGCCTCGACCGGCGCCGCCGGGGCCGGTGGCGGGGGCGGTGCGTAGGAGGGCACCGCGTTCGCCGCCGACGGTGCGCCCTGCGGCAGCGGCGCACGCGCGCCACCGGGCCGGGGTTTCAGGACCTGCGTGCGGTCGCCGGTGTCGCCGCCGAGACCGGCGAACGGATCGTTCGGATCCACCATGACGGATGCTCCTGCCAGTGGCTCAGCTGCGGATCGCCCAGAAGGTCAGTGCGAGCCCCGGGAACTGGCCGGCGACGTGGAATGCGAAGCCGCCGGAACTGGCGAGCGACTTCCAGAGTTCGCTCGCCGGATCGAGTTCGAAGTAGGTCAGGCCGGCGTGGTACGGAATCTGGCGCGGCGCGACCGGCAGCGGGTTGAGGCCGATGCCGGGCAGCTGGCGCGTGACCAGATCGCGGATGTGCTCGACCGGACCGATCTTGACCTGGGTCGGGAAGCGCGCGCGCAGGATCTCGCCGGGCACGTCGGCGCGCACCGCGAGCACGAAGCTCGCCTTGCCGATCAGGTTGCGGTCGGTGATGACGCCGACGTGCACGCCGGCGATGCGTTCCTGCAGCGGGATCTGGATGGCGTTCTGTTCGAGCACCATCGACAGCGCCTGGCGGATTTCGGCCATCACCGCCGCGAAGGTCGCGGCCAGATCGTCGTGGTCATAGGCCGGGAACTCGGGCGGGCGCTTGTTCGGGCGCGTGAAGGTCGCCAGTTCGCCGGCCAGCCCGAGCAGCTCGCGGTACAGCGGCTCGGGGTGCAGCGCGCGCACGCGCGCCAGATGCGTGAACAGCGGTTCGGCGCGATTGACGGCCTGCAGCAGCAGGAAGTCGGCAATCTCGGCGACGCCACCGCGTCCGGAGGCAACGACACGCCCGGCCAGCGCCTCGGCGCGCTGGTGCAGCAGGCCCTCGATCTCGCGCACCAGCGCCGCCAGCACCGGCTGCTGCAGCGCATCGAGCACCGGCGGCACGTAGCGCTCGTCGAGCACGACGCTCTGGTCGGTCTTCTTCTCGATCACGTGCACCATGCCGAGGCAGGCGTACTCGCCGAGGTCCTGACGATCGGTCAGCAGGCGCAGGTTGTGGCGCGCCAGCTCGACCGGCGCGAGGCTTTCGAGCCCGGCGTTGTTGTCGCGCACCTCGGCGATCTCGGTGCGGTAGCGCGTGATCGCGGCATCCTCGCCATCGCGGGCGGTGTCGCGCAGGCCCGGACGGCGCAGCGGCAGCGCCAGCACCACGCGCGCATCGCGCAGATCATCGGGCACCGCCAGTGGTGGCGGCGCGGCGTCATCGTCCGGGATCGAGAACGGCGTGCCGTCGGGCAGCACGCCGCGCGCCGAGGCGATCGCAATGCGCCCGAGCGTCAGCGCCTGGCGATCGAGCGCGAGCCCCGCAAAGCCCCAGACATAGGGTTCGAGCGCGCCGCAGACGCCTTGCAGGACCCGGTCGAGATGGCGCTCCTGCTGCTGGAAGTGCTGTGGTCGCAGGAACATGCCCTCGGACCACACGACCTTGCTGTGCCAGCTCATCTGCAGACGATGCTCCGTGAAAGAGGCCTTGGAGGAAGCGGCAGCGCCGTCACTGCCCGGCGCCGACGCTCAGGGTTTTCGTGCCGGCCTGCACGCGCAGCCGGGTGGTCTGGTTGGCCGGCACCGCCAGCGACTGGCGCCAGACCGCGCCGTTGAGGTCGCGGTAGGCGGCGACGAAGCCGACGTAGCGCGCCTGCGGGTCCAGCGTGCGTTCGAAGGGCTGGCGGGCGCCGGCTTGCAGCGTGTAGTCCTCGGTGCCGAGCAGGTCGGCGCCGAGCTTCGCCTGCGGGTTGTCCCAGACCGAGAAGAAGTCGGCGCTCTGGAAGGTGCCCGGGTTCTTCAGTTCGTAGAGCCGCACGCGCAGCGGCAGCGAACCGCCGCCGGGGCCGGGATTCAGCGGCGTTGCCGCCTCGATCTGGCCGCTGATGCGGGTCGGCGGCGGCGGGGCCGGGGCGGCGCAGGCGCCGAGCAGCACGAGCAGGCCCAGGGCGGACAGGCCGTGGCGAAGGTTCATGGCACGTCTCCGGTGGCGACTGGCGATCGCGGCGAAGTGTAGGCGGCGCGAACCGGTCGGCAGGCCGGTCCGGGTGCAGGCGGGCTCAGCGCGAGCGCAGGCGGGCGATCTGTTCTTCGTAGGCGCGCACGAACTCGCGCCCGAAGAGTTCCTGGAAATCGTCCTCGGCCTCGCGGGCGATGTCCTGGTACAGCGCCGTGAACTGCTCCCAGCAGCGGGCCTTGCGGCTGCCGGGCAGCAGGCCGCCGCTGCCGAAGCGGGCTTCGAGCGTCGCCGGGTCGAAACGCCGGAACAGGTGGCCGAGCGCCGCCTGCATGCCGGCCATCATCGCCAGCTGGTGCGCCTGCAGGTCTTCGAAGGCCTCGCTGATCGCACGCTCCGGCGACAGGTAGGAGTTGCTGCGCGTGCTCAGCAGCAGGGTCATGGCCTCCTCGACATTCGGCGCAAACTTCAGCGGATTGTTCTCGATCGGCCGGATGGCAGTCTGCTGCATCCGGAATTCGCCCTTCATGTGAGAGCGGGCGCGCAGCACGGTCATCAGGCCCTGCACCATGCGCCGGTGGGTGTCGCCGAGGGCGTGCATCAGTTCGAGCTGCCGGTCCTCGGGGATCTGCAGGTGGGTGAGCCCGGCGCCTTCGAGCAGCGCCGCGATCAGGGATGCTGCCATCGTGCCGGCGGTAGCCGGAGCCTGGGCGGGTAACGAAGCCG
>JAFEGB010000053.1 GCA_018240295.1 Pseudomonadota bacterium | reverse complement strand
TTCAGCCCGCGTGCCACAGCACCGCGAAATAGTGGCAGACGCTGCCGCCGAGCACGAACACGTGCCAGGCGGCGTGATGCCAGCGCCGGTGATCGCGCGCGAAGAACCACAGGCCGCCGGTGTAGAGCACGCCGCCGAGCGCGAGCCAGACGAGGCCGGCGACGGCCATGCGCTCGATCATCGGCCCGGCGGCGATGACGATCATCCAGCCCATCGCCACGTACAGCGCGATGCCGAGGCGCTGGCAGCGGCGGCAGTCGCGCAGGCCGCCGAGGCTGCGCAGCACGATGCCGAGCAGCGCCAGCCCCCAGACCGTGCCGAACAGCGACCAGCCCCAGGGCCCGGCCAGCACGCCGAGCGTGAACGGCGTGTAGGTGCCGGCGATCAGCAGGTAGATCGCCGCATGGTCGAGCACGCGCCAGATGCGCTTGCCGCGGGTTTCCGGCCAGGCGTGATAGACGGTCGAGATGCCGTAGAGCAGCAGCATCGCGGCGCCGAAGACGCTGGCACCGACCACGGCAGCGGCGCCGCCGGGCTCGCGCGCGTGCGCAGCGAGGATCAGGAACGGCAGCCCGACCAGGCTGGCGGCAAAGCCGGCGCCGTGCGTGACGGCGTTGACGGTTTCCTCGCAGCGGGCGGAGGTACAGAGAGGCATGGCGGCGGCCCCCGGCGGGCCGGCCGGATGCCGGCAGCCCGATGATCGGGAAGGCGCGCCGATGCGGCGGTTCCGTCACCGTCGCGGAAGCGGCCCGGGTGCGCCGGACAGGCCGATTCCCGCAGATGGTTCCGCGGCCTGCTCCGCAGTCCGCGTGTCCGCAGGCCGCGTCCGCGGCTTGCGGGTCAGGGCATGGGTCTGACGTGAGTCAGACATCGGCAACGCGCATGTTTCCTGCAGGCCCGGAGCGCCGTCGCCGGCCGTCGTCCTCACCCGCCGCCGTCGCCCGCCCGCAGGCGCCGGCGGTGCGCAGCGGCCTTCGCGCGGTTGCCGCAGGCGGCCATGCTGCACCAGCGCCGGTTGCCGCGCTTGCTGGTATCGCGAAACCACAGCACGCAGGCCGGATTCTCGCACTTGCGCACCTCGGTTGCCGGCACCTCCGCGAGCAGTCCGGCGAGCACGGCGGCGATCGCTGCGGCGACGCTGTCCGGCCCGGTGTAGTCGGTCACGTGCAGCAGCCGCAGGGCGCCGTCCTGCGCGACGAGCTGCCAGTGACCGCGCCCGGCCGCGAGCCAGAGGTTCAGGGTTTCCTGCAGCGCCGCGCGCGCTCCGGCATCCGCCAGTCGCGGCAGCGCGCTGCGCCATGCCGCGCGCAGCGCCTGCACCGCGGCCAGTGCGGCGTCGAGTTCGCCGCGCGCTCCGGCCTGCTGCGCCAGCGCGTGCGCATCGGCGAGTTCCGGCGTGCCGGCCAGCCAGTCGAGCAGCGCCGCCGGCGTGGCGAGGAAATCGAGCAGCACCTCGGCCGGCGCCGCCAGCGTGTTGGCGAAGTCGAGCGCCGGGTGCTCGCCGATGCGCATCGGCGCCAGAGCGGCCGGGGCCGGCTGTGTCTCAGGGGGGGGCGGAACATCGTTCGGGTCGGGCATGGGGGGATAGTAACCGATAAAAACCATGTTGACAGGTTTTGTGGTCATGGTTACGGTGTGCCGCAGTAACCATCAAATTTGTTTTTAACGGTTACTCACCTTCCCCCACCGGAGCTTCCCGATCATGACCGCCCCTGCCGAACTGTCGATGCCTGTCCCGCCGCTGCCGGCGCCCGCCGATCTGCTGCGCGTGCGCTACGGGCGCACGACGATCGACGGCCTGTCCGTGTTTCACCGCAGCGCCGGCGATCCGGCCGCGCCGGCCTTCGTGCTGCTGCACGGCTTTCCGTCGTCCTCGCACATGTTCCGCGAGCTGATCCCGCGTCTGGCCGGGCGCTTCCACGTCATCGCGCCCGACTACATCGGCTTCGGCCACTCCGATGCGCCCCCGGTCGAACGCTTCGAATACCGCTTCGACCGCCTCGCCGGCATCGTCGCGACGCTGCTCGAACGCCTCGGCGTCGGGCGCTATCACCTGTACATGCAGGACTACGGCGGCCCGGTCGGCATGCGGCTGGCGACTGCCGCACCCGGGCGCGTGCTCGGCCTGGTGTTCCAGAACGCCAACGCCTATCTCGACGGCATCGGCGCGCCGGCGCGCGAAGTGTTCCTGCCGCTGTGGGAGCGCGGCGACGAGACCGGCGCCCGGCAGATGCTGACGGCGGAAATGACGCGCTGGCAGTACACGGCCGGCGCCCGCGATCCGCACGGCCTGAACCCCGACGCCTGGCTGCACGATCAGGCCGGGCTCGACCGCCCCGGCAGCAGCGAACGCCAGCTCGCGCTGTTTCGCGACTACCGCCACAACGTCGAGTCCTACCCGGCCTGGCAGCAGTACCTGCGCACGCAGCAGCCGAAGACGCTGGTCGCCTGGGGCCGGCACGACCCGATCTTCATCGCTGCCGGCGCTGAAGCCTTCCGGCGCGACCTCGAGCAGCCGCACATCCACTACCTCGAATCCGGCCACTTCGCGCTGGAAGAGGACGTGGAGGCGATCGCGGCGCTGATCCGCAGCACGTTCTGAAGCTCGCTGCCGCCTCTGGTGCATGGCAGGCGGCGCTTACGAGCGCAGCCGCAGGCGTAATCGGGCGCAGTTCCATGCTGCTGCTACAGCATCGCCTGCCATGGATTGATGACGTGGAGGCCGGCCACCTGGAACGGCGCCACGTCGCGTGTGGCAACGGTGAAGCCGCGAGCGTTGGCAATCGCGGCGATGTAGCCGTCTGCCTTGCCGATGACCTTGCCCTCGGCCCTCGCCCGCGCCATCAGGTCTGCATAAGCCCGGGAAGCCTCGAGATCGAACGGGAGAACACGAGCCGTAAAGGCCGGCAATACCTCCTGTTCCAGACGATCCTGATAGATCGTGCGGCGCCGGCCGTCGGGCATCGTGGCAAGGCCATAGCGCAGCTCGGCCACGGTGATGGCGGACAGATAGAGCGTTTCAATGGCCTGTGCGTCGATCCACGCCAGCACGCCGGGATTCGGTTCGATCTTCCACAACTCGGAAATCACGTTGGTATCGATGACGATCATTCAAACCTCAGCGGCTCGGCCAGCGTCCTGTCGCGGAGCTGGTCGAAGTGCCCGGCTTCGGCATCGGTCAGACCGCCGGCCTCGCGGGCGATGGAAGTCAGCAGCGAACCGAGTTTCAGGCGGCCTTCGGGCTTCGCCGCCTGCTCCAGGATGTCGCGGATTTCAGCTTCAGTGCTGCGACCGTGCCTGGCTGCACGAACCCGGATCGCCCGGTGTACCTCATCCGGGACGTTGCGAATGGTGATGGATGGCATGGCTTTCTCCGTCATGTTTTGATTGCAGTGATTGCAATATATTAAATTGCAATCACTTCTGCCATCAGCAAAATATCGATCAGGATCGAGTGCAGTCCGCTTTACCCGGTACACACCGGGGACGAAGGCTGCGTGTAACGGTCAAGTTCCGGCGGTCGTTTGCGCCATCACGGTGCCCGCGTCCGGAACCGGCATCCTGCAGAAGCGATGCAGTGATCCGGCAATCCGGCGCCTCAACCCCCGGCAGGACTGAATGACTGCCCTGCACCGGCAGGGCTGCCACCGCCCTCGATGTCATGAAATCCTGCGCGCCCCCTGCCGCCGGACGCCCCCGCCATGCCCGTCTCCCACCTGCTGCTCGCCGTGCTGGTCACGGTGCTCTGGGGCTGGAACTTCGTCGCGATCAAGGCCGGGCTCGACAGCCTGCCGCCGCTGCTGTTCACGGCGCTGCGCTTCGTGATCGCGGCGCTGCCGGCGCTGTGGCTGCCGCGCCCGGCCGGTTCGTGGAAGTGGCTGCTGCTCGCCGGCGGCGGCATCGGCGTCGTGCAGTTCGGCTGCCTGTTCACGGCGATGGACGGGCACATCTCGCCGGGGCTGGCGTCGCTGGTGCTGCAGATGCAGGCCTTCTTCACGGTGCTGCTGGCGCGCGTCATCGACGGCACGAAGCCGCGGCCGTGGCAGTGGTGGGGGCTGGCACTGGCGTTCGCCGGCATCGCGCTGATCGGCACCGACCTCGATGCCAGCGTCAGCGCCGGCGGCCTCATGCTGATCCTGGTTGCCGCGCTTGGCTGGGCGAGCGGCAATCTGGCGCTGCGCCGGGCCGGGGCGGTCAACATGCTGCACTTCGTGGTCTGGATGAGCCTGGTGCCGCCGCTGCCGCTGGCGCTCGCCTCGCTGTACTTCGAAGGCCCCGGGGCGCTGTCGCGGGCGTGGACGGCGATCGACCCGATCGGGGCCGCCGCGCTCGGCTACATCGTCGTCGCCTCGACCTGGATCGGTTACGGCGTCTGGGGCTGGCTGATGCAGCGCCACGCGGTGACGCTGGTCGCGCCGTTCTCGCTGCTGGTGCCGCTGAACGGCATGCTGGCGGCGATGCTGGTCTACGGCGAGCACTACGGGCCGCTGCGCCTCGTCGCCTGCGCGCTGGTGCTGGCGGGGCTGACGCTGAACACCTTCGGCGGGCGGCTGCGGTGGTGGCGGCCGGCGCTGGCAAGCTGACCGGATACTGCATGCGCTGATCCTGACCGGCCTGCGATACTTCCATCGTGCGCAACGCCGCAGAGACCCGGAGGATCGACGCCATGAACGAGTTCGAACGCATCACCCAGAACCCGGCGGTCATGGGCGGCAAACCGTGCATTCGTGGCATGCGCGTGACCGTGGGTGCAATCGTCAGCCAGATCGGTGCGGGCCGGTGCATCGAGGAGGTGCTGGCCGACTATCCCTATCTGGAACGCGAGGATGTCCTGCAGGCGCTGCGTTATGCCGCCTGGCGTCTGCAGGAACGTGAAATCATTCTTGGCGCCTAGCGTGACGACCAGGCATGAAACTGCTGATCGACATGAACCTGACGCCGCGCTGGGTGGCTTACCTGCACGACGCAGGGTTTGCAGCCGAGCACTGGTCAATGTGTGGGCCGGTCGATGCGTCCGATGCAAGCATCATGGCTTTTGCACAGACGGGTGATTACGTCGTGCTGACACACGACTCGACTTCGGCGCCATCCTCGCCGCAACGCACGGCCAAAAGCCAAGCGTCATCCAGCTCAGAGGCGAGATGCCGATTCCGGAAACCATCGGCAGCCTGCTCGTTCAGGCACTGGAACAACTGCAGTCCGAACTGGTTGCCGGTGCCTTGCTGACCATCGATCTGAAACGGGCACGACTGCGTTTACTGCCACTGCTGCTGGATAATTCCGGCGGGCGCTGACCGGAACGGCCCGTCGCCCGCCGGAAGGCTCCGGCTCAGTGCCCCGCTACCGGCACCGCCGCCACCGCCGCTCGCTCCCGCCGCGCCGGCCCGCGGCGCAGCACCGCGTAGAACACCGGCGTCAGCAGCAGGCCGAAGAAGGTCACGCCGAGCATGCCGGCGAACACCGCCACGCCCATCGCGTGACGCATCTCGGCCCCGGCGCCGCTCGAGAGCACCAGCGGCACCACGCCCATGATGAACGCGATCGAGGTCATCAGGATCGGGCGCAGGCGCAGGCGGCAGGCGTCGAGCACGGCCTGGACCACGTCCTCGCCCTCGTGCTCGCGTTCGCGCGCGAACTCGACGATCAGGATCGCGTTCTTGCAGGCGAGGCCGACCAGCACGATCAGGCCGATCTGCGTGAACACGTTGTTGTCGCTGCCGGCGAGATTGACGCCGGCGAGCGCCGACAGCAGGCACATCGGCACGATCAGGATCACCGCCAGCGGCAGGCGCAGGCTCTCGTACTGCGCGGCGAGCACCAGGAACACCAGCAGCACGACCAGCGGATACACGTACAGCGTCGTGTCGCCGGCGAGCAGCTGCTGATAGGTCAGCTCGGTCCATTCGTAGCTCATGCCGTCCGGCAGCTCGGCACGCGCGATCGCCTCCATCGCCGCCTGCGCCTGGCCGCTGCTGAAGCCCGGTGCCGCGGCGCCGTTGATCTCGGCGGTCGGGTAGCCGTTGTAGTGGCTGACGCGATCCGGCCCCGAGCCGGGCGTGACGCTGACGAAGGCACCGAGCGGGATCATGTCGCCGTCGCGGTTGCGCGTCTGCAGGCGCAGCACGTCGGCGGGCTCCAGCCGGCGTTCGGCGCCGGCCTGCACGTAGACCGGGTAGGTGCGCCCGAAGCGGTTGAAGTCGTTGGCGTAGACCGAGCCGAGATACACCTGCAGCGTCTCGAACACGTCCGCCGGCGCGACCCCGGCGGCCAGCGCCTTGTCGCGGTCGATGTCGGTCTTCAACTGCGGCACGTTGATCTGGAAGCTCGACAGCAGGCCGGCGAGTTCCGGGCGTTCGTGGCTCTTTGCAATGAGGTTCTGCGTCTGGCGGAACAGCTCGGCATAGCCGAGGCCGGCGCGATCCTCGATCTGCAGACGGAAGCCGCCGATCGTGCCGAGGCCCATGACCGGCGGCGGCGGGAAGATGGCGATGAAGGCGTCCTGGATGGCGGCGAACTTGCCGTTGAGCTTGGCGGCGATCGCCCCGGCCGACAGCTCCGCCGAGCGGCGTTCCTCGAAGGGTTTCAGCGTCACGAACACGATGCCGCTGTTCGGGCTGTTGGTGAAGCCGTTGATCGACAGGCCCGGGAAAGCCACGGCGTTCAGCGCGCCCGGCTCGGCAAGCGCGATCTCGCTCATGCGCCGGATCACGTCTTCGGTGCGATCGAGGGTGGCGGCGTCCGGCAGCTGCGCGAAGGCGACCAGATACTGCTTGTCCTGGCCCGGCACGAAACCGGTCGGCGTGCGCGTGAAGCCGACGTAGGTCAGCGCGACCAGCCCGGCGTACAGCACCAGCACGATGCCCGACAGCCGCAGCGTGCGGCGCACGAGGCCGGTGTAGCCGTGCGCGGCGCGCGCGAAGCCGCGGTTGAACGGCCGGAAGAACCAGCCGAGTGCGGCGTTGAGCAGCCTGGTGAGCCGGTCGGGCGCCGCGCCGTGCTCGGGCAGCAGGCGTGCGGCCAGTGCCGGCGACAGCGTCAGCGAGTTGAAGGCCGAGATCACGGTGCTGATGGCGATGGTCAGCGCGAACTGCCGGTAGAACTGCCCGGTCAGGCCGCTGATGAAGGCCGTCGGCACGAACACCGCGCAGAGCACCAGCGCGGTCGCGACGATCGGGCCGGTGACCTCGCGCATCGCCTGGCGCGTGGCGTCGATGGGCTTGAGGCCGTTCTCGATGTTGCGCTCGACGTTCTCGACCACGACGATCGCGTCATCGACGACGATGCCGATCGCCAGCACCAGTCCGAACAGGCTCAGCGCGTTCAGCGAGAAGCCGAACAGGTGCATGACCGCGAAGGTGCCGACCAGCGACACCGGCACCGCCAGCAGCGGGATGATCGACGCGCGCCAGGTCTGCAGGAACACGATCACGACGATGACGACGAGCGCCACGGCTTCGAGCAGCGTGTGCACGACGGCCTCGATCGAGCCGCGCACGAACACGGTCGGGTCGTAGACGATGCGGTACTCGACGCCCTGCGGGAAGGCTTTCGCGAGTTCGGCCATCTTGGCGCGCACGGCGTCGGAGATGGCGATGGCGTTGCTGCCGGGGCGCTGGAAGATCGGCATCGCCACCGCCGGCTGGTTGTCGAGCAGCGAGCGCAGCGCGTAGGAATCGGCGCCGAGCTCGACGCGTCCCAGCTCGCGCAGGCGCACGAGCTGGCCGTCGGCGCCGGTCTTGACGACGATGTTGCCGAACTGCTCCTCGCTCGCGAGGCGCCCGCCGGCATCGACGGCGATCTGGAAGTCGGCGGCGTTCGGCGCCGGCGGCGCGCCGAGGCTGCCGGCGACCACCTGCACGTTCTGCTCGCGGATCGCGCGCAGCACGTCGCCGGCCCCGAGGCCCCGGCTCGCGAGCCGCTCCGGATCGAGCCAGACGCGCATCGCGAACTGGCCGGCGCCGAAGAGCTGCACGTCACCGACGCCATCGAGGCGGGCCAGTTCGTCCTTGACCCGCAGCGCCGCGTAGTTCGACAGGTACAGCATGTCGTAACGCTGATCGGGCGAGAGCAGGTGCACGACCATGGTCAGGTCGGGCGAGGCCTTGTTGGTGGTCACGCCGAGGCGCTGCACCTCGGCCGGCAGCTTCGGCAGCGCCTGCGCGACGCGGTTCTGCACCAGCACCTGCGCCTTGTCGACATCGGTGCCGAGCGCAAACGTGATGGTCAGCGTCAGCGTGCCGTCACCGGTCGCCTGCGAGGACTGGTACAGCATGCCCTCGACGCCGTTGATCTGCTGCTCCAGCGGGCTTGCGACCGTCTCGCCGATCGTGACCGGGTTGGCGCCGGGATACTGCGCGCGCACGACCACGGTCGGCGGCACCACGTCCGGATATTCCGAAATCGGCAGCACCGGCAGCGAGATCAGGCCGGCGATCAGGATCAGCGCCGACAGCACGCCGGCGAAGATCGGGCGGGAGATGAAGAATCCGGACAGGTTCATGAGGGCTCCGGCTTCGGTTGCACCTGCGTGCGGGCACAGGCGGGGAGATCCGGCGGCGCGCGGGCGCAGCGCCGGGCTGGGGCGTTCGGGGATCCGGGGAACCGCAGGGGAGTCACGGCCGCCGCGCCGGCGGCCGTTGCGGCTTCAGCGCACCGCGATGCGCGTCGGTCCGCGGCTGGCGGCCGGATGTGCGGCCGGCCTGTCGTCCGGCGCGCCGTCGTCGCCGGCGATCTGCTTCAGCGTCGCGCCGCCGTCATCGAGCTGCATCGACACGTGCGTCGCCGCGACCTTCGCGCCCGGACGCACGCGCTGCAGGCCGTTGACGACGATGGTGTCGCCGGCCGCGAGGCCGTCGGTGACCACGCGCAGGCCGTCGATCTGCGGGCCGAGGCGCACGGCGCGGTAGGCAACCGTGCCGTCGGCGCCGAGCACCAGCACGAAGCGGCGGTCGAGGTCGGTGCCGATGGCGCGATCCTCGATCAGCACGGTGTCGCGCAGCTCGGGCCCGAGCAGGCGCACGCGCGCATACAGGCCCGGCGTGTAGCGGCCGTCAGCGTTGTCGAACAGCGCGCGCACGCGGATCGTGCCGGTGCGGGCATCGACGCGGTTGTCGACGAAGTCGATGCGTCCGGCGTGCGGATAGCCGCTGTCGCTGGCAAGCCCCATCTGCACGCGGGCGTTGCCGGTGTCGTTGCCGACGCGCAGGAAGGTCTGCTCGTCGACATCGAAGTAGGCGTGGATGCGCTCATCGGCGACGACGGTGGTCAGCACGCTCTCGGGCGTGACCAGGTTGCCGGCGGTGATCAGCGCCCGCGACACGTGGCCGGAAACCGGCGCGCGCACCTCGGTGAACTCCAGATCAAGCCTGGCGCGCGTCAGCGCCGCCTCGCTGGCGGCGAGCGCG
>JAFEGB010000052.1 GCA_018240295.1 Pseudomonadota bacterium | reverse complement strand
TATTACCGCTACATGCGCGCGCGCATCGCCGCGCTGTCGGTCGCCACGCCGGCGCAGGCGGTGCGCGACCACGAGCGCCGCGCCGCCGAAGGCGGCACCGACGAGGCCGATCGCTACGGCTACGTGCTCGCGCTCGAACGCGCCGGGCGCCTCGACGACGCCGCGCGCGAACTGGCGAAGCTGCCGCGCCCGGCCGCCGCGGCGCTGGCGCTGCGTCTCGAAGAAGCCCGGCTGGCGCTGCTCACCGGCAACACCGCCCGCGCCTGGTCGACCTACGAGGCCCTGCGCCGCGCCTACGGCAACGACTACGTGCTGACGCTGAGCTACGGCGAGGCGCTGGTCACGCGCGGCGACCCGCGCCTCGCCATCCGCCTGCTCGACGAGCAGCTGCGCCGCCGCCCGGAGTCGGCCGAGCTGCAGGAGCTCTACGCACGCGCCGCCGAGCAGACCGGCGACATCGCCGGCAAGCATCTGGCGATGAGCCAGTTCTACGAGCTCTCGGGCGACGTGCAGGCCGCGTTCGATCAGGCCGAGATCGGCCTGCGCGCCCCGAACGCCAGCGGCCAGCAGCTCGCGCAGCTGCGCCAGCGCGCGCAGCGGCTGCGCGAATTGAACGAGTACGAGAAAGCCTCCAGACTGCCGCGCTGATCCGCCCGCCGAGACCCGCCCCCGATGCCGGACACCCCTGAGGGCCCCGCCGACCGCCTGAGCGAACTGCTCGCCGCGCACTGCCACGCACTGCAGGAATGGCTGCGCAGCGGGGCCGCCGGACGGGCGCCGACGCCGGATGCCGCGCTCGCGGCATGGCGGGCCGCCAACCCCGACACCGGCGACACCTTCGAGCGCACGCTCGCCCAGGGCCTGCGCTTCGTCGGCCTGGTCGAGGAACTGCTGCGCCTCGGCGCCGCCACCGGCCAGACCGATGCCGATGCCACCGACTGGCGCCGGCTGATCGACTCGCTGCAGACGCTGCCCTTCGGCGCCAGCGCCGACGATGGCTGGCAGGCGGCGTGGCGCTCGCTCGCCGGGCAGCTGCCGGCGACCTGGGCGGCGCTGCTGCCGTGGCTGCAGCAGGGCGGCAGCTCGCCGGGGCTGGCCGCCGAGCTGCACCGCGGCCTGCCGCTGCCCGGCCTCGCGCCGGCGGCCTCGCGCGCGCTCTGGCTCGAACTCGCCGGCGCCTGGCAGGAATACTCGGCAGCCGACGCCGCCTACCGGACGCTGCTCGATGAAGCCGCCGCGGCCGCCGCCAAGCGCCTGCGTGCCGAGGTCGGCCGCGAGCCGCCGGCCAGCGTGCGTGCGCTGTACGACCGCTGGGTCGAGGCGAGCGAGCACGTCTGGGCGAAGCTGATCCGCGAGCCGCGCTACGCCGAGACGCAGGCGCGGCTGGTGCACGCGATGCTGCACTGCCGCCGCGCGCTGCAGCAGCTCGTCGCCGAACTCGCCGCCCACGTCGACCTGCCGACCCGCGCCGAGATCGACACGCTCGAACTGCGCCTGCACGAGCAGCGCACGCGCCAGCGCCAGCTCGAACGCGAGCTGGCGGCGCTGCGCAGTGCGTTCGCCGGCCGCGGTGACGCGCAGCCATGACGCCCAGCGATTCCGCCGATTCCGCCGGCGCCGACCCGTACGCGGAACTGCTCGACTACGGCCGCCGCCTCGGGGCCGGGCTCGACCACCTGCACGCCGGCGGTGCTCCCGAGCTCGCCGCCACGGCGCGCGAGGTCATCTGCCGCGCCGACAAGCTGACGCTGTACCGCTACCTGCCGCGCGTGGCGGCGCCGCAGAAGACGCCGCTGCTGATCGTCTACGCGCTGGTCAACCGCCCGACGATGACCGACCTGCAGCCCGACCGCTCGCTGGTGCGCGGCCTGCTCGATGCCGGGCTCGAGGTCTACCTGATCGACTGGGGCTATCCGGACCGCGCCGACCGGCTGCTGACGCTCGATGACTATGTCAACGGCTACCTGCACGACTGCGTCGAAACGGTCTGTGCCCGCCACGGCCTGCCGGCGATCCACGTGCTCGGCATCTGCCAGGGCGGCGTGCTGAGCCTCGCCTACGCGGCGCTGCACCCCGGGCGCGTGCGCAACCTGATCCCGATGGTGACGCCGGTCGATTTCCACGTGCCGGAGTTCCTGCTGACCAAGCTCGTGCGCCCGCTCGATCTCGAGCTGATGATCGGCACCCTCGGCAACATGCCGGGGCCGCTGCTGAACTTCCTGTTCCTGAGCCTGAGCCCCTTCCGTCAGGGCCGGCAGAAGTACGTGCACGTCGCCGACCTCGCCGAAGACCCCGGGGCCCTCGCCAACTTCGTGCGCATGGAGCACTGGATCTACGACTGCCCGGACCTCGCCGGCACGGCCTTCCGCGAGTTCGTGACCGCGACCTTCCACGACAACCGCCTGGTGCGCGGCGACTTCGAGATCGGCGGCCGGCGCGTCGATCCGGCCCGGCTGCTGATGCCGATGCTGAACATCTACGCGACGCGCGATCACATCGTGCCGCCGCAGTCCTCGCAGGCGCTGCGCCGGCTCTACGGCGGCCGCGACTATTCCGAGATCGCCTTCGACGGCGGCCACATCGGCATCTACGTCAGCCGCCAGGCCAGCCGCCAGATCGCCCCGGCCATCGCCGACTGGCTGCGCAGCCGCGGCTGAGCCCTGCCGGCCTCAGCCGGTCCCTGCCCTCCCCCGCTCCCGCAGCGGACGAGGGACTGACAGGCGCGGGGCGCTCCCGCGTGATCCCCCTCCCTCACTCGCGCCGCTGCCCGGTGAGCCGCCCGCCGGCGTCGATCAGGCCGTGGCGGATCAGCCAGTCGCGGGCGTCATCGGCGTCCTGCTCGAACCAGGCCTGCGCCGAGCCGAGCCGGAAGCTGTAACCCCAGGCATCGAGATCGGCGAGCGCGCGCGCCAGCCCGAAACCGGGCAGCTCCGGGGCCAGCAGCAGCTGCAGGTAGCAGACCGCGCATTCCTCCAGGTCATCGCCGCCGGCATCGGTATGCAGCCCGGCGCGGCGTGCCCCGTCGAGGCATAGCCAGTGGCAGCCCTCGTGCAGCGCCGAATGCACCGGCGTGTCGGCGCGCAGCCACAGCCGCTCACCGATCAGCCCGGCCTCGCGCTCGCCGAACCAGCTCCCCGGAATCGGCGCGCCATCCGGCACGCGCCCGATGCCCAGACCATACGGCGCGAACAGGGCTTCGAGCCGCTCGAAGCCGAGTTCGGCGCAGGTGAGCACGGCGGATTCGTCGATCATCG
>JAFEGB010000051.1 GCA_018240295.1 Pseudomonadota bacterium | reverse complement strand
TGCCGCTCAAGCGCCCTGCCCGGCGGCCGATATCTGCTGATCGGCCGGCCTGCAGGGCCGCCGGCAAGCGCACCGGCCCGGTCATGTCCGCGCACGCAGGTGCGTCGCTGCCCCCTCGGCTTTGTTTCTCAGCAGGTACGCAAATGCTCCTCAACCGCCTGAAGGTCTGGCAGAAGCTGTTGTTGCTCGCCGTGCTCGGCGCCGTGCTGGTGGCCGTGCCGCTCGGGCTGCTGGTGCGCGACGAACTCGCGGCGCGCACGCTCAACCGGCATCAGGCAGACGGCATCGAGCCCTTGCGCCAGACGCTGCAGGCCGTGCAGCTCGTGCAGCAGCACCGCGGCCTTTCGGCGCAGACGCTGTCCGGACGCACCGATGCCGGCGCCACCCGCAACGGCAAGGCGCAGGCCATCACCGCGGCGCTGGCCGCGCTCGATGCCATCGTGCGGGCGCGCAGCGACGATGTCGTGCTCACTTCGTTCTGGCAGCAGCTCCCGGGCACCTGGCAGGCGCTGGCCACCTCGGTCGGCAACGCCCAGGTCGAGCCGGCCGCAGCCTTTGCCGCCCATACCGCCCTGATCCAGCGGCTGCTCGATCTGCTGGGGCTGATCGCCAATCACCACGATCTGGCGCTGACTCCGGACAAGGCCGATTACTTCCTGCAGCGCGCGATCATCGACCAGCTGCCGCCGCTCGCCGAGCTGATGGGCCAGACGCGCGCGCGCGGCGTGGCAGTCCTCACGGTCCGCAACGACGGTACGGTCACGGCCGATTCGCTCACGTCGGCACGGGCCACCGGCGGTACGACCCGCAGCAGCATCAGCGAGGCCGACCGGCTGGAGATGCAACGGCTGCACGACGCGATCCAGCATCAGGCACGCAGCGTCAGCGGTACGCTCACCGCCATCACCGAACTGGACCCGGCGCTCGGCGAACGGCTGCGCACGCCGGTCACGGCGGCGAATGCGCAGGTCGAGGAGCTGGCGCAGCTGGTGCTCTGGGAATTCATCGAAGCCGACACCATCCGCTTCGATGCCGGCGAGTTCTTCCGCATCAGCACGGCGGCGATCGATGTCCAGTTCGCCCTGCTCGGCTCGCTGATCGAGGCGCTCGAAACCCGCATCGAAGTGCAGGCGGGCGCGTTGCAGCGCCAGCAGCAGCTGCTCGCCGCGGCCATGGTCGGGATCGCGCTGCTGACCGGCGGGCTGACGCTGGCGATCGTGCGCACGATCACCGCACCGCTGTCGCAGACGGCGCGCGTGCTGCAGACCGCCGCCGGCGGCGATCTGACCCGGCGGCTGCGCCCGCGCTCGCGCGACGAACTCGGACACATGGGGCGCGACCTCGATGTGTTCCTCGATGCGCTGTCGCGCAGCATCGGCGAGATCGCCGACACCGCGCAGCAGCTCGGGCAGTCGTCGCAGGCGCTGACCGAGGTCAGCCGCCGCGTCAACGACGGGGCGGCGCGCACGACCACCGATGCCGAGAAGCTCAGCATCGCGGCCGCCGACATGAACGAGCGTGTCGCCAGCGTCGCGACCGCCACCAGCCAGATGAACACCGCCGTGCACGAGATCGCACGCAGCACCGCCGAGGGCGCGCGCGTCACCGGCGAGGCGGTGTCGCTCGCCAGCGCGGCGACGACCGCGATGCAGCGCCTCGATGAGAGCAGCGCGCGCATCGGCGAGGTCGTGGCGCTGATCAGCCACATCACGCGCCAGACGCGGCTGCTGGCGCTGAACGCGACCATCGAGGCGGCGCGCGCCGGCGAGGCCGGACGCGGCTTCGGCGTGGTCGCGCACGAGGTCAAGGAACTCGCCGACGGCACGGCCCGCGCCACGCAGGACATCGCCGACAAGATCGGCACGATCCAGTCCGACACCGCCGGCGCCGTCGAGGCGATCCGCGGCATCGGCGACAGCGTCGGGCGCGTGAACACGCTGCAGACCACGATCGCCGCGGCGATCGAGGAACAGTCGGTGGTCACCGACGACATCAGCCGCAACATCGCGCAGGCGGCCACGCGCACCGGCGAGATCGGCAGCGGCCTCATCGAGGTCACGCAGATCGCCGCCGGCGCCGCGGCCTCCGGCCGGGAGCTGGAAAGCGCCGCGCACGCACTGGCGCAGATGGGCGCGCAGCTGCGCGATCTCGTGCAGCGCTTCCGCTACGCGGTCTGAGCGCGCCCGGCCTTGCGGCGCAGGCTGCATTCGATGGCGCAGGGGTCGTTAAGCCGGCGCTAAGCCCGGGCCGGGCGCATATCCCTAGCATGGGCATGGCCATTCCGGCCTGACGGAGACTTCCGCACCATGCGTACCCTGCCCGCCCTGCTCGCCGCCGCCCTGCTCGCCACCGCCGGCAGCGCCTTCGCCGCCACCCTCACCAAGGAGGAGGCGATCGCCAAGGCCCAGGCCATCCACCCCGGCGAGGTGGTCAAGGCCTATACCGAAGTCCAGCACGGCCGCACGCTGTGGGAAGTGCAGATCAAGGGCGAAGACGGCAGGAAGGCGGCGATCTTCATCGACGCCGAGACCGGCGAGCAGGACCTGAAGGCCAAGTAAGCGCGGGCTGCCGACATGACCGCCCCCGCTGAAATCAAGGTCTGGGACCCGCTGGTGCGGGTCTTCCACTGGTCGCTGGTCGTGGCGTTCACGCTGGCCTTCCTCACCGAGGACGACTGGCAGTGGCTGCACGTCATCGCCGGCTACACGGTGCTCGGGCTGGTGCTCGTGCGCCTGGTCTGGGGGCTGGTCGGTCCGCGGCATGCGCGCTTCAGCGACTTCGTGCACCGGCCGCGCACCGTCTGGCAGTACACGCAGGCGGTGCTGCGCGGTCGCGCCGAGCGCCACATAGGCCACAATCCGGCCGGCGGCGCGATGATCGTCGCGCTGCTCGTGATGCTGCTGGTGACGACCGGACTCGGCCTCTGCGCGTACGGTGCGCGCGGCAACGGACCGCTCGGCGACTGGCTCGGCGAGCTGAGCGCCTTCGCGACCGATGCACTGACCGAAGCGCACGAGCTGGCCGCCTGGCTGACGGTGTGGCTGATCGCCGGCCATCTGCTCGGCGTGCTCTGGGAGAGCCTGCTGCACCGCGAGAACCTGGTGCGCGCGATGATCACCGGCCGCAAGCGCGCCGCAAAGCTTCCGGGCGGGCTGCCGGCGGACCCGCAGGCACCATGAGCGCCGATCGGTCACGAAACGCAAATCCTGTCGCCCCGGGCCGATGCCGGATACCCGCGACCGCCACGCTCCAGTAAGCTCAAGCCCCTGATTCCTCAGGCACGCCGGGTCACCGGCGTGCGTCAGGTGGCGCAGATGTCACGATCCCTGCTGTGCTCCGTGCTGCTCACCGGCTGGCTGCTGCTGCCCCCGGCCGCCGCTGCCGCCCCCGCTCCCGCTCCGCTTTCCGACGCCGAACGCACGCTGCACGTGCTCGACCGGCTCGCCTACGGGCCGCGGCCCGGCGAGCTCGATGCGGTCGCTGCCGAAGGCACCGACGCCTGGATCGCCCGCCAGCTCCAGCCCGATTCGCTGCCGCTGCCGCCGGCGCTGCTCGCCGAACTCGAAGCGCTGCCGACGCACGGCCTCGATGCCGCCGAAATCTGGCGCCGCTACGGTCCGCCGGCGCAGGCGGCGCTGCCGGTGAAGGAGCGCCCGCTCGCCGAGGCGAAGGCCAAGCGCCTCGTGCTCGCCGCCGAGCAGCGC
>JAFEGB010000050.1 GCA_018240295.1 Pseudomonadota bacterium | reverse complement strand
GCTGCGGGGCGGTTCCTGGTTCGACTACCCGCGGCTCCTGCGTTCGGCCGGCCGCGACTGGAACAACGCGGATGGAGCGGACGGCGGTGTCGGTATTCGTCTCGCCAGGACACCCTGACCCTTTATTCTTTGTCCTTTTACCCTTTATTTTCTTTTCCTTTCTTTATTTTTTTCTTTGATTTTTTGGATCGAGAATTCGTGATTCGCGATCCATTGGCCGTTCCGGTTCATCGCCCGCGCAGCACCAGCACCGTCCCCGCCACGATCAGCACGCCGCTGCCGGCCAGCGCCGGCGACAGCGGCTCGCCGAGCAGCAGCGCGCTCCACGTGACGCCGAAGGGCGGGATCAGGAAGGTCACGGTCAGCGCGCGCGTCGGGCCGAGGTCGGCGATCAGGCGGTAATAGAGCCCGTAGGCGAGGGCGCTGCAGATCAGGCCGAGGCCGAGCAGGCTCGCGAGCACCGGGCCGGTCAGTGCCCCGACGGGCGCGGCGAACGGCAGCAGCGGCAGGAGCCACAGTGCCGCCGCGAGCTGGCTGCCGCCGGCGATCGCGAGCGGGGCGACGGCGCTCGCGCAGCGCTTCAGGTAGACGCCGGCCAGGCCGTAGCAGAGCGTCGCCAGCAGGCAGGCGGCGATCGCCGGCAGCAGTTGCGGGTCGGGCAGCGGGCCGCCCGCCGGGCGGGAGAAGCTCAGCCACGCGACGCCGGCGATGCCGCAGCCGATGCCGCCGAGCCGGGTGCGGGTCAGCGGTTCGCCGAGCCAGATCGCCGCGCACACGGCGCCGGACAGCGGCGTGCAGGCATTGACGACCGCCATCACCGCCGCCGGCAGGTGCTGCGCGGCCCAGCCGTACAGCACGAACGGCAGCGCCGAATTCAGCAGGCCGACGACGACGAACACCCGGGCATTGCGCCGCCAGCCGGGTGCAAAGCCGGTGAGGCGAAACCACGCGGTCAGCGCGAGGCCGGCGATCAGCACGCGCGATTCGGCCGTCCACGCCGCACCGAGCACCGGCGCCAGTACGCGCAGGAACACGAAGGACGCGCCCCAGATCGCCGCGAGCGCGACGAGGCGCGCGAGATCGGCGCTGCGCATCAGTCGCGGACCCCGGCGGGGAAGAGGTCTGCCGCTTCGGCTCCGATGGAGGGCGGCACCGCTCCATCCGCGCCGCGCGCCGCCTCGTAGCCGATCAGCGCCCGCTTGCGCGTCAGCCCCCAGTGGTAGCCGCCGAGTTCGCCGGCACCGCGAATCACGCGATGACACGGAATCAGCACCGCGACCGGGTTGGCGCCGACCGCACCGCCGACCGCGCGCGCCGCACCCGGGCGGCCGAGCGCGCGGGCCAGGTCGGCGTAGGCCACCAGCCGCCCCGGCGGCACCGCGAGCAGCGCCTCCCAGACCCGCAGCTGGAACTGCGTGCCGCGCACCCACAGGTGCAGCGCGCGGCCCGGCGCGGGCGGCTGCGCGAACACCGCATCGGCCATCGCCTGCGCGGCGGTGTGGTCCTCGACCAGCCGTGCGTGCGGCCAGTCGGCACGCAGGCGCGCAAGTTCCGCATCGGCCGTGTCCGCGAACGTCAGCCGGTGCAGGCCGCGCGGCGCGAGCGTCAGGCAGGCGCGGCCGAACGGCGTGTCGGCGAAACCCCAGCAGAGCGTCAGGCCACCGCCGCCGGCGCGCCATTCGCCGGGTGACACCGCTTCGGCGCTGACCAGCAGATCGTGCAGCCGGCCCGGACCCGACAGGCCGGCGGCGAGCGCGGCGTTCAGCACGTCCTGCCCGGCGCGCAGCGCCTGCTTCGCGTATTCCTTGCCGAGAAACTGCTGGAAGCGCTTCGGGCTGATGCCGGCCCAGGCCGAGAACACGCGCTGGAACTGGCCTTCGCTCAGGCCGGCCGCTGCCGCCAGCTCGGCGAGCGGCACCGCGGCCGGGCTTCGCGCGCAGAGCTGCTCGATCGCGCCCGCGACCATCGTCCATGCGCGCGCGGGTTCGACGGCTTCGAAGGTTCCGGTGGACGGGACGGCGGCAGCGGTTTCGGCAGACGGGGACATGCGGGCTCTCCGCGGGCGGGGACGGGCGGGCGGCATTCTGGCCGCTGCCCGGCGGCCCGCCCACCCGATTCCTGCGGCTTCGCCCGCAGCCGGTCCGGAGGCTGCACCGGGATTTTTTGTGCACGCCCGGCCGGTGGCTGCCTCCATGTGGCTCGTCGCAGCGCAGGAACATGACGGGGTGATGAAACTGTCATGAAGCTGCGGTGACGCGCGTCCGGCCGGATGTGCATCATCGCGGACTTTCGCCGCGGCAGCGGCCGGAAGAGGGGATCGGTCATGGGGATGTCGCATCGATTCGCGCGCACGGCGTGGCGGACGCTGGCTGTGCTGACGGCGCTGCTCGCACTCGGGATCGCCGGCGGCTGGTACTGGCTGCGCGGCTCGCTGCCGCCGCTCGCCGGCGAACTGAACCTGCCCGGCCTGCAGGCGCCGGTGAGCATCGTGCGCGACGCCGCGGCCGTGCCGCACATCCGTGCGCAGAATGTCCACGATGCCTGGTTCGCCCTCGGCGTCGTGCATGCGCAGGACCGGCTGTGGCAGATGGAGATGTCGCGGCGCATCGCCGGCGGGCGCATCGCCGAAGCACTCGGCGCGACGGCGCTCGACACCGACCGGCTGCTGCGCACGATGGGGCTTCGGCGCGTCGCCGAGCGCAATTACCGCAACCTCGATGCCGAATCCCGCGCCGTGCTCGATGCCTACGCCGCCGGCGTCAACGCCTGGATTGCCGCGCACGGCGGGCCGCTGCCGCCCGAATTCCTGCTGACCGGCGTGCGCCCCGAGGCCTGGCAGCCGGCCGATTCGCTGTCCTGGCTGAAGGTCATGGCGCTCGATCTCGGCAGCAACTGGAGCGGCGAGCTGACGCGCCTGCGGCTCGCCAGACAATTGCCGACCGCGCGCATCCAGGACTTCCTGCCGCCGGTGCCGTACGCCGGACCGCTGCCGGTTGCCGACTACGCGGCGCTGTACCGCGGGCTCGACCTGCCGCTCGCCGCGCTCGGTCCGCAACCCCGCACGGATACCGATGGCCTGGGCTCGAACAACTGGGTGGTCGCCGGCAGCCGCAGTGCCAGCGGCAAGCCGCTGCTCGCCAACGATCCGCACCTCGGGCTGACGGCGCCGGCGATCTGGTACTTCGCGCACCTCGAAGCCCCGGGCCTGCGCGTGATCGGCGCGACGCTGCCCGGCGTGCCCATGGTCGTGATCGGCCGCAACGAGCGCATCGCCTGGGGCCTGACCAACACCAACCCGGATGTGCAGGATCTTTACGTCGAACGCAGCGATCCGGCCGATCCGGGGCGTTACCAGACGCCGGACGGCTGGCAGCGTTTCGAACAGCGCGAGGAAATCCTGCACGTGCGCAACGCGCCCGATGAACGGCTGACCGTGCGCACCAGCCGCCACGGCCCGCTGCTGCCGGACACCCGCACCGGCGATGCGCTGCCGGCCGGCTACGGGCTGGCGCTGGCGTGGACGGCGCTC
>JAFEGB010000004.1 GCA_018240295.1 Pseudomonadota bacterium | reverse complement strand
ATCACTGCGCGCAGCCGATCCTGCGCCGCTTCGGTCTGGAGACCTCGGTGCGCCCGTCGCTGGCCTTCTACAACACGCGCGAGGAAGTCGACCGGATGATCCACGTGCTGCAGCAACTGGCGCGCGAGCGCCGGGTCTGAGGCCGCTCACTGCGATTCGCGCTGCCGGTTCCGCCCGGCCCTCCCGCCCTTATGGGCGAGGGCCGGGAGGAACTAAGGAAGAAGCGCGCGGGCGCGCGTGAGGGTTCCGGACAGCCTCCGCCGGCCCGACCGCCACTGCGCGGCCGGGCCGGGCCGGGCCGGTTCCGGTTCAGGCCGGGATCAGCGCCAGATACAGCACGGCCTCGCCCTGACCGGGATTGCGCTATGCGGGCGCCAGCGAAGGGCGGGCGTCAGTCGCCCATCGGTGCCAGCCGGAAGGCCGGCACGGCGGTCTCGGCGCGCAGTTGCCGGCACAGGGGTTCGAAGCCGGCGGAACTGCGCGTGCGCACGACCAGCCGGTATTCGAAGCGCCGGCCGTTTTCGGTGAGCCGGTAGCCGATCTGCGTGATGCCGACGCGGCAGGCGGCGAAGCGGCTGCGCAGCGTGGCCTCATCGGGTACGGCCGCCGTGTCGTAGCGCACGGTCAACTGCGCGTAGTGCCACGCCGGCACGCGCTTCTCGATCCAGTGGAATGCCGACAGGGTCGCCAGCGTCAGCAGCGACACGATCACGGCCGGTTCGAAGTAGCCGGCTCCATACAGCAGGCCGAGTACGGCGGTGATCCACAGCGACGCGGCCGTGGTCAGTCCGCGCACCGTCAGCCCCTCGCGGAAGATCACGCCGGCGCCGATGAAGCCGACGCCGGTCATGATGCCCTGCGCGACGCGCGTCGGATCGGTGCGCAGCGCGGCATCGGCATCCTCAAGCCAGGCCTGCGGCTGCACGCCGAGCAGCATCAGCAGCGCCGAAGCCAGACAGACCAGCGCGTGCGTGCGGAAGCCGGCCGGACGGCCGCGGAAGGTGCGTTCGAGACCGATCAGCGCGCCGACCCCCCAGGCACAGCCGAGCCGGATCAGCAGCTCAGGCAGGTCGGGATCGGCGAACAGGGCGCGGAGGAGATCGTCGGGCATCGGGGTGTGCCGTGAACGGGCAACGCCAGCCGGCAGCGCGGGAACGACAGAAAAGGCGGCACCGGTTCGTCCGGATGAAAGCTGGACGCCGCAGGGCCAGTGGGACGGCCGAGGCGAACGAACCGGTACCTGGAGTCCCCGCCGGTCGTTCGGCCCAAGCTGACGGAAGCCCGGTCGTCCGGTGCGGAGACCTTGCAGGTATAGCGGCAGCGGCGGCGGCAGGGCGTTAACCTTATTTCATATTTGAACGCCCCGGCGCGCCCGCCTCAGGCGTGTTCGGGGATCGGTGTGGCGATGCGGGTCAGGGCCACCGGCAGCGGCTCCAGCGCCCGCTGCACGGCAACCGTCCATTCATCGCAGTCGCAGTGCGGGCAGGGGCCGTCCGGCGTGGTGTCCGGGCACAGGCCGCAGTTCGCGCAGCAGAAGCGCAGGCCGCCGGCCTGCGGCAGCGCATCGGCGTGCCATTTCGGCGGCTGTTCGAGATCCCAGGGCGGGATCAGCGGCAGGCCGGGCGGGGTTTCCTCGGGCCGCCAGCGCAGCACGCTGATCTGTCCGCCCTGCTCGATGTAGGCGCGGCGCACCTGACCGAGCTGTTCGATGTCGCGCAGGCGCAGCGCCTCGAAGGCTTCCTCGGGGTTCATCGGCACGCCGGCCATCGCGCGCACCTGCAGCACGCCGTCGCGCACGAGTTCGACCGGCTTGCCTTCCATCAGCGTCTCGACCTTCTCGGAGCGCGCCAGCAGCTGCGTGTAGCCGAGCTGCAGCAGCGTGATCACCGCGATCACGGCGATTCCGTGCAGGAGGGGCACGTCGTCGTAGAAGGTCGGATCGCCGGCCGCCGAGCCGAGGATGATGACCATGCCGAATTCGAGGATCGACAACTGCCCGAGCGTGCGCCGTCCGAGCAGACGCAGCCACAGCATCAGCGCCACGTACATGACGACGCTGCGCAGCGCGATCTCGATCAGGAAATCCGGTGACTCGTTGCCGAGCCAGAGCTTGGCCCAGTCCGGCGCTTCCATCGTCGCATCCCCCCGGTGGTCGTTCTCGCGCTCCGACCGGGATGCGGGGCCGGCGGTTCCGGCGGCAGGTTTTCAGCGGCGCACGCGCTCCAGCGTCCGCCACGTGAAGGCGTGGGCGTGGCGCGCATCGGCCGGATGCGGCTCGGCAGCGGTCTCCCGCCAGTCGGCCGGATCGAGCGCCGGGAAGAACGCATCGCCGTCCGGCGCGGCGTCGACCTCGGTCAGGTAGAGGCGGTCGCAGATCGGCAGCGTCTGCGCGTACAGCTCGGCACCGCCGATCAGCATGATCTCGTCGCTTGCCGCCTGGTCGATGGCTTGAGCAAGGGATTCAACGACAAGAGCACCATCGAGATGCAGATACGGATCCCGGGACAGGACGATGTTCTGACGCTCCGGCAGCGGGCGCATGCGCAATGATTCCCACGTCCTGCGGCCCATGATGACCGTCTTTCCGATGGTCATCTTCTTGAAAAACTTCAGGTCATCAGGAAGATGCCACGGCATTTCGTTGTTGAGACCTATGACGTGATTACGGGCCATCGCGACGATGATGGCCAGTCTCTTGTCCGGATCACCCAAAGCCATACAGCCGCCTTTCCAAGCTCATACCGGTTGGTGCGGCAGCATTATCCGCACTTCGTTCGTAAAACGAAGCTTGGAGATAGGGTGGATGTCTGGCGGTCACGGACGGATGCGCAGCATCACAGCTCGCCGCCGATCGCGAACATGCCATCGAGGTCGTGGCGCGAGTGCACGCGGAAGGCGACGTGCGTCTGCGAGTCGCGGATGCCCTCGACCTTCAGCATCCGGTGCGTGACCACGTCGGCGAGCGCGTCGTTGCTGTCGACGCGGATGATCGCGGCCAGATCGTGCACGCCGGCCAGCGAATAGACCTCGGTGATGCCGGGGATGCCGGCAAGCGTCTCGGCGACCTCGTTGATGCGGCCCTTCTCGGTGTTCAGCAATACCAGTGCGGTGACCATGTCCGTATCTCTCGTGCCGGTGGGGCGTTTGTCGTCATCGTCGAGCGCTGCGTTGCCGCCGCCCGCTGGCGCCGCGTGGCGGAAGCCGCTCGCATGTGGTGGGACCGGGCTCAGATGCCCTGATCCTCACGGTTCTTGACCTTGCGCATCTCCCAGCAGTCGACGCAGCACGGCACCTCGTGGGCATCGAGGCGGAACGCCGTCAGGTGCTGGCCCCAGATGCAGCCGGAGTCGAGCGCGTAGATGCCGCGGGCCCGGAAGTAACCGAGCGCCGCCCAGTGGCCGGTGATGATGCGCAGATCGGCGTTGCGCCGCCACGGCACCTCGAACCACGGCATCAGGTCCGGCGGCTGGCTGCCGGGCGCGCCTTTCTGGTCATAGCACAGCGAGCCGTCGGCAAACACGAAGCGCATGCGCGTCATGACGTTGACGATGTGCCGCAGCCGCGGCAGTCCTTCGAGGTCATCGCGCCAGGCGCGCGGCTCGGAACCGAACATGTGCGCGAGGAACTCCGGATAGCCCGGGCCGCGCAGCACGGCCTCGACCTCGTGCGCGCAGGCCTGCGCCAGCGCCAGATCCCAGTGCGGCGACAGCCCGCCGTGGACCATCGTGAAGCCGAGCGCGTCATCGTGATGCAGCATCGGCAGCCCGCGCACCCAGGCAAGCAGCTCGGCGGCGTCGGGCGCGTCGAGCACGTCATAGAAGGTGTCCTTCTTGCCCGGCTTGACGTGGCCTTCGGCGACCGCGAGCAGCGTCAGGTCGTGATTGCCGAGCACGGTGGTCGCGGCCGGGCCGAGGGCGCTGATGTGACGCAGCGTCTCGACCGAATGCGGACCGCGGTTGACCAGATCGCCGGTCAGCCAGATGCGGTCGGTGTCGGGGTCGAAATGCAGCTTGTCGAGCAGGCGCAGCAGGGGCTCGTAGCAGCCCTGCACGTCGCCGATTGCGTAAACGGCCATGCGGTCTCCGGAAGGCACGGCACGCTGACTGGCGCAACAAGCCGGACAGCGCGGGGGGAGGGCGGGATGTTGTGCCGCAGCATGCCGCAGAAATACGCCGGCTTTCCAGTGCGGATGCAATGGTTTTCATGATGTGGAATATGGCGCCGGCTGCATCATCCGGTCCCGAGGCTGAACTGCACCTCACCGATCGGCATCGACGCCCCGCCCGTACCGGCGTGATGGTCGAGCACATCGTCGATGCGCGCCGGCTCGCCGCAGACCACATCCCGGCACCAGACGCCGAAACCGCCGCGGCTGTTGACCGCCTGCACCCAGGCATCGAGCGCACGGCGCTTGCAGCGGTCCTGCTCCGAGTCCTCGCCCTTGATCTCCAGCACCATCTGCTTGCCGTTTGCGAAGCGGATCAGGAAGTCCGGCACGTAGCGCCGGCGGCTGCCGTGCCAGAGGTAGTGCACCTGAAAGCCGAGATGGTCATTGCGCGCGAAGGCGGCGACTCCGGCGCAGGCTTCCAGCCGCCCGACCGTGTACTGCTCCCAGGTGCTGTCGGCGACCGCGTGGCTGATCTGCGACTTCGCGGTTTCGAGACACGGCCGGGTCGTGTACCAGGTGCGCATCTGCCGGGTCGAGCCGATCGGCCATTGCGGATCGAACACCGGCTCCAGCCGCTCGACGTTGCGCTGTTCGATCTGCCCGATGACGTGCTGGACGATCTCGTCGATCGACAGCGCGATCAGGATGCGCCGGCGCAGCGGGTCCTGATGGAAGCGCGACGGAATCTCCAGCCGGTCCGACGCGAAGAAGCGCTCGACCAGCCGGATCAGTTGCTGCACCAGCCACTCGCGGCTGCCTTCGTAGCCCGGACGCAACTGCTCGAACGCCTTGCGTGCGGCGACGAACAGCAGGCGCTGCAGGCGGAAATCGGCCGGCAGCTTTTCAAGATCGATGCTGACGGCGCGCGACAGGTCGGCGGCATCGCCGAGCGCCGGGGCCAGTTCGGCACTGAGCTGGATGCGCGCCGGGTCGATCTTCAGCGCCGGCACCTGCGCCCAGTCGATCGTCAGTTCCGGGCGCACGACGGCATCGATGCGCAGCACGTTCGGCCAGACGATCTCGAAGTCGCTGCGCTCGGCGAGCGACTGCACGGCCGTGCTCGGGCGCGGCGGCGGCGGCGGATCACCGCCTTCCTCGCTGTCCTGAAACACCGTCAGCGGCACGCCGAACACGTTGACGTATTCGGGCCGGAACAGCTCGCGCTCGACGCCATCCGGGCAGCGCACGGTTTCGGTCTCGTAGGCCACGCGCCGCAGGCCGCGGCCGACCACCTGCTCGCACAGCAACTGGCTGGTGAAGGCGCGCAGGCCGAGGATGTGCGTGACGTTCTTCGCATCCCAGCCTTCCGAGAGCATCGCCACCGAAATCACGTTCTGCAGGTCCTGTCCGCCCGTGCCGCGCTTGCCGACGTTATCGACGATGGCGCGCAGCAGTTCCTCCTTCTTCAGTGCCCGCAGTTCGGCCTTGCGCGTGGCCGGAATGTCGGTCGCTGCGACGATGGCCTGCAAACGTTCCTCGTAAGCCTTGTCGCTGCCGGCAGCCTCGCCGGCTTCGGCCTTGGCGAGCACCTTCGAATCGACGCGCAGCGTGCGTTCGGGGGCCTGCAGTTCCGGCCACTGCACATCGCCGCTGCCGAAGTAGTGCTCGATGCGGGCCGCGGTTTCGGTGCGGTTGCAGACGGTCAGCATCACCGGCGGAATGTCGTGGCCGGCGGCCTGCCAGCTCTGGCGGGTCGCCCGCCAGTCGGCGCCGAGCAGCGTGTAGGCGATGCGCACCAGTTGCGGCAGGGCTTCGGTGGCTTGTGCGCCGCGGCGGTTGATGTCTTCGCCGACCTCGGTCTCCCGGTACAGGTGATACAGCCGGCTGCGGTAGGTGCGGGCGTCCGGCAGGGCGTCGTCGCGGATCACGACGCGCGGTGTCTTGACCAGTCCGGCCTCGATGGCGTCGTTGAGGCCGAAGTCCGAAACCACCCAGTCGAACAGCGCCGCTTCGGTGCTGGTCTTGCCGGTCGGCGCGAACGGGGTTGCCGACAGATCGAAGCAGCGCACGATGCGCCGCTGCCGGTGGATGCGGTCGAGCCCGGCGATCCAGCAGGTGGCTTCTTCGAGATCGATGCCGAGGGACTCGACGTCCTTGCGGCTGATCTTGAGCTCCGCCGGCCGGCGGTAGGCATGGTGTGCCTCGTCGTTGAGGACGATCAGGTTGCGGCTGGCCGCCAGCGGACCGAGCACGCGACGCACATAGGCTTCATCGTTTTCCGCGCCCTTGCGCACCACCGAGCGTTCCGGCGGTCGCGCCGGCATCAGCGTGTGCCAGTTCTCGATCAGCAGTTCGATGCCGTTGAGCTTCTGGCGCAGCGCCTCGTTCGGGCACAGCGAGAACTCGTCGTAATAGTTCTGCGGATGCCCCGGCCGCAGGATCTGCAGGCGTTCGCGCACCGTCAGGCCGGGCGCGATGATCAGCACGCGGCTGGCGAACTTCGCGGTTTCCTTCGGATAGGCCAGTGCGTTCAGCACCTGCCAGGTGATGATCATTGCCATCAGCGCCGTCTTGCCGGTGCCGGTCGCCATCTTGCTGCAGATGCGTTCCCACGGCCCGCCGTCGCCGGGCACGAAGATGCCCTGCCGGAATTCGGCCGGCGCCTCGACGTGCCAGATCAGGGTTTCGATGGCTTCGAGCTGGCAGAAGTAGAACGGGTACTGCCGGATCGGGCTGCGGTCCTGCCAGTGTTCGAGCAGTTGCCGGGTGATCGAGGTCAGCCCCGGCCAGCCGGCCGTCCGCCATTCGGCGACACGCTCGCGGATGCGGTTGACCAGATCGAGCGTGACGACGCGCGTGGTGTTGTTGCGGGTATCGAAGATTTCATACCCGGCCGGCCGCCGGCCGCTGACCAGTTCGAGCTGCCGATCACTTTTCCGGCGCCAGTGATGGGTCGGCGGTTCGAACGGGGAATTGATGATCAGCGAATGGTGCATGCCGGTCACACCGTGACCTTTGGTTTTTCAGCCGCTCGACCGTCGCGGGAGCGGGGCGGAGGAAACGGGGAAAAAGCAGTGCGTTTACGGGTGGCTGACATCACGGGCTCAGTTCTTTGTGCAGGTCACGGAGATTGATGTTTGGCCTGTTCCTGATTTTTGCGACTGGATAGGGGCCGGATTTGTCGATTTCGAAACTGCGGTTGCGATGTGTAGTGCCCTTGTGTTCCTGACGGCGAGGTGTGCTGCTGATCAGTCCGCAGAACATCCAGCCATGCGGCCAGTGTGAATGGTATTCCAGCAGCGTGCGCAGCCATTCCATGAACAGCCATGTGCTGTGAATCTGGCGGCTTGCCGTGCCGATGTTTCCGGATTTCAGTTCAACGGCGATGACGAGTGGTGCGTCATCGATTTCGGCAATGATGATGGCGTCGCAGACCTTGTGCATGCCTGCCAGAGCCTGCATGAATGGCCAGGCCATGCGTCCGGACTGGTCCAGTGAGAAACCGAAGGCTTTGGCGCCACTGATTTTCAGGTCCGGATTGCTGGTGGGTTTGTGTTCCCGGACATGCCAGTTGGAGCCGGTGCGTTCAATTCGCCAGTCGCTGTGGATCAATCCCTCGAACACCCCGACCAGTGACATCATATTTCGCCATCTCGATACGCATAGAAGATCGCGTCGCTGGTTTCATTGAGATCATGGATTTGTTCGTCGAACGTGCTGGCGTTGATGCCTTCTTCCGCATCGATCGGCATGGCGGATATGGTCTGATTGCTGAACAGCCACGCGGCAACCTTGTCCGGGGACAGGATTTCGTCTTCGGAGTAGCCAAAGCGCTTCATCAGAGCGGATTGTATTTCGTTCTGTTTTGACAGCATGATCATAGAATTGACTTCGCGAACGATGTAATCGCTGTGCGTACTGATGATGACGCGCAGGCCATGGGTGGCAAGCTTTGCCAACAGTCTGGCCAGTTTTCTCTGGTTGCTCGGGTGCAGATTCAATTCCGGTTCGTCAATCATCAATGCATCGCCGGGTTCGGCGCTGTATTCAAGGTATGCCCAAAGACCGAAAAGACTTTTTGCTGTGGATGAAGACAGATGAAATTCCAGCCTCGGCGAAGTTTCCTTGTCGCCACGTCTGGCTTTGTATGGCGTAAAACTGATTTCTCCTTCGGAGTCGATATCGTATCGTCCGCCGATGATCTTCTTCAGTTCCTCTGCCAGTCCATGGTAGATGCCACTGCGCTTTTTACGAATGTCCGGCAATGCGTTCAGCCAGTCAATGTAATCGGCAATTGGCTGGGGATAGCGTGATTTGGCAACATCCTGAATGAGTTGAATGATGTCGATGTCTTTGTCTTTTTTGGTTGCATGGTGCAGCAGTGCAGTGCGCCTGCTGGCCAGTTCCCGATAAAACAAGTGCAGGCCGTTTCTTTCGGCAGGCATCAGGAAAACATTGCGGTTGGATGGATTGCCTATCAGGTGCCGAACGATTGCATCGGAAAGGATGGTGTTGATATCCGGAAACGAATCTGATGATATGACCAGATTGGCAATGGTCTCATTGGCTGGCTTGACCAGCCTGAATATCTCGTTGCGTTCACGCCCCAGTGCCAGACGAAAGTCTATTTCGCGCGCAATGCCCTGATCAATGAGCTGCTGGGGGGCAACCTTCCAGGCAAAGTTGGCTTCCTTGAAGAAGTCCGGGGAGCTGTTGAAGATGGAAGGCAATCTTCTTCGGGTGTCCGAGTTGATTGCCTTGATGATTTTTGAGCAATTTTCAGTCAACCAGGCGCCGAAGTCCCAAACTCGCTGTCCTTTGCTGAGCAGTTCATTGGACAGGTCATCAATGCCCGGCAGTTTGTACATTCCGGTGTCGGCCAGGAATCCATAGAGTGCATAAAGCACCCAGGTCTTGCCCGTATTGTTCTGTCCGCACACCAGAGTGAGGGGCTTGAATTCAATCTCGCTGACATCCGCAGTCAGACATCCTAATTTGCTGACCTGAAACTGCCAGCTAGCCAGGTCCAGTTGAGGCTTGGGGTTGACAGTGGCATTCATTCAGTTTGCCCCCAGCATCATCACCTTCAACGATTCAATCCCCCGGTCATCGACGATCTTCACTGCGATCCGGCGATGGTCGCCGGCTGCAAACGGCAGGCTGATGGTGCCGTGGAATTGCGCGAGCCGGGATTCGTCGAGTTCGGCGCGGATGGTCTTGCGCAGTTTTTCCCAGCCTTCGCCCTTGCCGGCGAGCGGGAAGAATACCTGACGCGGGAACAGCGAGCGTTCATCGTAATCGGTATCGAGTGCCCACAGGGCAATTTTGCTT
>JAFEGB010000049.1 GCA_018240295.1 Pseudomonadota bacterium | reverse complement strand
CCGAGTTCGATGCGCTGTCGGCCGAATCCGATTACGACTACGAATACACGGTGGCGTGGATCGACTGCGCGGCCGCGGCCGGGCGCGGGCTGTTCATGCGCGGCAACCACGCGCCGGCCCTGCCGCGGACCCGGCCGGCGGCGAAGCCCGGCCGGCTGCGCGTGCCCTTCGTGCCGCCGGTGTCGCTGATCAACGGCCCGACGCTGCACGCATTCAACGCGCTGTACTACCACCGGCCGGTCGGCGGACGCGGATGCACGCAGATCACGCATTACGAGCCGTTCTTCTATCCGCTCGACGGCATCGGCGACTGGAACCGCATCTACGGTCCGCACGGCTTCCTGCAGTGGCAGTGCGCGCTGCCGCCGGCCGCCGGGCTCGATGCGCTGCACGCGATCCTCGCGCAGATCGCCGCGAGCGGCAGCGGCTCGTTCCTCGCCGTGCTCAAGCGCTTCGGCGAGCTCGCCTCGCCGGGCTGGCTGTCGTTCCCGCGCCCCGGCTACACGCTGGCGCTGGATTTCCCGAACCGCGGCGCCGCCACCTTCGCGCTGCTCGACCGGCTCGATGCGGTGGTCCGCGAGGCCGCCGGCGCGATCTATCCGGCCAAGGACGCGCGCATGAGCGGCGCGCTGTTCCGGGCCGCGTATCCGCGCTGGCAGCGTTTCGCCGATTACCTCGACCCGCAGTTCTCGTCGAGTTTCTGGCGTCGGGTCATGGCCTGACGATGGCTGGACACGCAACCGCAATGACTGGCACATCCGGGAGCCGATGATGCGCAAGGTCCTGATCGTGGGCGCGACCTCGGCGATTGCCGAAGCCTGTGCCCGCCGCTTCGCCGCCGAAGGCGACGCGCTCTGCCTGTGCGCACGGCGCGCCGGGCGGCTCGACGTGCTGGCGGCCGACCTGCGCGTGCGCGGGGCAGCATTGGTCGCAGTTGAGGTGCTCGATGCCAACGATGTCGCCGGGCACGCAGCGATGCTCGATCGCGCGACGGCCGCACTCGGCGGGCTCGACACCGTGCTGATCGCGCACGGCACGCTGTCCGACCAGGCGGCCTGCGAGGCCTCGGTCGAACAGACGCTCGCCGAGATCCACACCAATGGCTTGAGCACCGTCGCGCTGCTGACCGAGCTTGCCGGGCGCTTCGAGCGCCAGCGCCACGGCACGCTGGCGGTGATCTCGTCGGTGGCCGGCGATCGCGGCCGGCAGAGCAATTACGTCTACGGCAGCGCCAAGGCGCTGGTCACGGCCTTCACCGGCGGCCTGCGCCAGCGGCTCGCGAAGGCCGGCGTCAACGTGCTGACCATCAAGCCCGGCTTCGTCGACACGCCGATGACCGCCGCCTTCCCGAAGGGGCCGCTGTGGGCGAGCGCCGATACGATCGCCGCCGGCATCGTCCGGGCGATCGAGCGGCGCAGCAGTGTCGTCTACCTGCCCGGCTTCTGGCGGCCGATCATGGCGATCATCCGCGCGATCCCCGAGCCGGTGTTCCGGCGCATCCGGCTGTAGGCCGAAGCTCCCCTTTCCTGCATTCCCGACCGGAACCGATCCCGATGGACAAGAACGACAAGATCGTCGTACTCGGCGCCGCCGGCCTCGTCGGCCAGAACCTGATCGTCGAGCTGAAGGCGCAGGGCTACCGGCAGCTGGTGGCGATCGACAAGCACGCGCACAACCTCGGCGTGCTGGCGCAGCTGCATCCGGACGTGACCACGGTGCTGGCCGACCTCGCCGAGCCCGGCCCGTGGCGCGAACACCTGCGCGGCGCGGCGCGCGTGCTGCAGCTGCAGGCGCAGATCACCGGCAAGGAAGCGCAGCTGTTCGTGCGCAACAACCTGGATTCGACGAAGCTCGTGCTCGAAGCCGTGCGCGAGCATCAGGTGCCGTTTCTCGTGCACATCAGTTCGTCGGTGGTCAACTCGGTCGCCGATGACGACTACACCAACACCAAGAAGGCGCAGGAAAAGCTCGTGCTCGACAGCGGCCTGCCGTGCTGCGTGCTGCGCCCGACGCTGATGTTCGGCTGGTTCGACCCGAAGCACCTCGGCTGGCTGTCGCGCTTCATGGCGAAGGTGCCGGTGTTCCCGATCCCCGGCCACGGCCGCTACATGCGCCAGCCGCTCTATAACCGCGACTTCTGCAGGATCATCGTCCAGTGCATGGAGCGCGCGCCGGACCGGGCGATTTACGACATCGTCGGCGACACGCGCATCGACTACGTCGACATCATCCACACGATCAGGCGCGTCAAGGGTCTGAGGACGCCGATCGTGCACATCCCGTACACGCTGTTCCGCTGGCTGCTGCTCGGCTATGCGCTGTTCAGCGACAAGCCGCCGTTCACGGCCGACCAGCTGAAGGCGCTGACCGCCGGCGATGATTTCACCGGCGTCGACACCGAAGCCGAATTCGGCATCCGGCAGATGCCGTTCGAGGACGCGATCCGCGAAAGCTACTGCGATCCGCGCTACGCGCACATCGTGCTCGAACGCTGAGCGCTCGCGCCCGCACTCGCCCATACCCTTATCCGGAGAATCCTGCCCTCATGGCACACGTCATCGTGCTCGGCGCCGGCGCCATGGGCCTCGCCGCCGCGCATCACCTGCTGAAGGCCGGTCACACGGTCGAGCTCTTCGAAGCCGACCGGGTCGCCGGCGGCATGGCCGCGCATTTCGACTTCGGCGGCCTGAGCATCGAGCGCTTCTATCACTTCGTCTGCAAGGCCGACGCACCGACCTTCGCGCTGCTCGAAGAACTCGGCCTCGCTCAGGCCATGCGCTGGCGGCCGACGAAGATGGGCTATTTCT
>JAFEGB010000048.1 GCA_018240295.1 Pseudomonadota bacterium | reverse complement strand
GGCCGCGACGAGGAAACCGTCGCCCGCGGCCTGCGCAACAGCGTCGGCTTCGCGTGGCGCCCCGGCACGCGCGAACTCTGGCTGACCGACAACGGCCGCGACTGGCTCGGCGACGACCAGCCGCCGGACGAGATCGACATCCTGATCACGCCGGGCGCGCACTTCGGCTTCCCGTACTGCCACGGCGGCCGCCTGCCGGACCCGCAGTACGGGCGCGGGCGCAGCTGCGACGACTACTCGGCCCCGGCGCTGCGCCTCGACGCCCACGTCGCGCCGCTCGGCATCCTGTTCTACGGCGGCCGGCAGTTTCCGGCCGAGTACCGCGGGCGCGTGTTCGTCGCCGAGCACGGCTCCTGGAACCGCAGCCGCAAGAGCGGCTACCGCGTGATGATGGCCGACGTGGTCGATGGCCGGCCCGAGGACTACCGGCCCTTCCTGATCGGCTTCGAGCGCGACGGCGAGGTCAGCGGCCGGCCGGCCTACCTGCTCGAACTGCCGGACGGCTCGCTGCTGCTCTCCGATGACCAGGGCGGGCGCATCTACCGCATCCGCTACAGCGGTGGCAGCGGCGGCTGAAACCCGTCGCCGGCGCGCATCGGCGCTTGTCGCGGGGCGCCGGCCTCTGGAATCCTCGGCCGCCCCTTCTAGCCTGCTGAGGACACGCGACCGATGCTGGAACTCTTACTGCTGCCTCCCGGCGGCCCGCTGTGCCTCGCGCTGCTCGGGCTGCTGCTGCGCCTGCGCCGGCCGCGGCTCGGCAGCGCGCTGATCACGACCGGCCTGCTCGCCGCCTGGCTGCTGTCGACGCCGCAGATGGCGGCGACACTGAACCGCGCGCTGGCGCCGCCGCCGGTGCTGTCCGATGAAGCCATCCGGGAGAGCGGCGCCGAGGCCATCGTCGTGCTCGCCGGCGGCCTGAGCGTGCGCGCGCCCGAATACGGGCCGATCGACCTGAATGCGATCACGCTGGCGCGGCTGCGCTACGGCGCCCGGCTGCAGCGCCTGACCGGGCTGCCGGTGCTGGTCAGCGGCGGCTACCGCGATCACGGCCGCGAGCCGTCCGAGGCCGCGCGCATGGCGGCGGTGCTCAGCGAGGAATACGGCGTGCGCGAGGTCTGGACCGAGGACCGCTCGCAGAACACCCGCGAGAACGCCGCCTACAGCGCGCCGATGCTGGCCGCGCAGGGCGTGCAGCGCGTGCTGCTGGTCAGCCACGCCGCGCATCTGCCGCGCGCGCTCGAAGCCTTCGCGCGCGCCGGCGTCGATGCGGTGCCGGCCCCGACGCAGTCCTTCCTGTGGACGCCGCCACCGGGCGTGGAAGCCACGACCGAAGCGGCCGACTGGCTGCCGCAGGCCGGCGCGGCCTGGGAGGCCTGGTATGCGAGCCACGAACTGCTCGGCCGGCTGTGGTACCGGCTGCGCGCGGCCCTGACGCCGGCGCCCGAAGCCGCGCCTTCAGCCACCTGAGCCGGCGTCGGGCTCGTGACGGCGGCGCCGCCGGCGCCAGCGCACGATGGCCAGCGTCGGCCCGGACAGCGCGTAGATCAGGAAGCCGCCGAACACCATCGCCGGCGTCTGCAGGTAGGCAAGCCCGAAGCCGAGCATCACGACGGTGACGACGACGAAGGGCACCTTGCCGTTGAGGTCGATCTTCTTGAAGCTGTGGAACAGGAAGTTGCTGACCATCAGCAGGCCGGCGCCGAGCGTCAGCACGAAGGCCGGCAGCTCCAGCGTCGCCGGATCGAGGCCGAGATCGGTGCCGATCCACACCAGCCCCATGGTCACGGCCGCCGCCGACGGGCTCGGCAGGCCCATGAAGTAGCGCTTGTCGATGCTGCCGACCTGCACGTTGAAGCGCGCCAGGCGCAGCGCCGCGCCGGCCGTATACACGAAGGCCGCCAGCCACCCGGCCTTGCCGAGGCCCGACAGCGTCCACTGGTACATGATCAGCCCCGGCGCGACGCCGAACGAGACCATGTCGGAGAGGCTGTCGTACTGCACGCCGAACTCGCTCTCGGTGTGCGTCATGCGCGCCACGCGCCCGTCGAGGCCGTCGAGGATCATCGCGACGAAGATCGCGACGGCTGCGGCCTCGTAGCGGCCGTTCATCGCCGCCAGCACGCCGTAGAAGCCGGCGAACAGCGCCGCGGTCGTGAACAGGTTCGGCAGCAGGTAGATGCCGCGCGGGCGCTTGATTTCGGTGACGGGGGTCTCGGGCGTCGGCTGGCTCACGGGGCGATCCGGTGCGGCGCGCATGCAGGCGCGGGAGGGGCGCGGGAGGGCGCGGAAAGGGCACGCGCCGCCGGGCGGGCGGCGGATTATGGCGTGCGCGCCGGCGCGGGCGCCACCGCACACCGCCTTGCCGGCCGCCGGCGGCTCGCGCAGGCTATTCACTCATGAACATGCCCGCCGCCCCGCAGTTCCCGCTGACGCTGATGTATGCCGTCCCTGCCGCCGCCGCGCTGGCGGCCCTGGCGCCATCCGCCGCGGCCGCGGTCCAGCGCGCCCTGCTCGATGCCGCCGCCGGCCG
>JAFEGB010000047.1 GCA_018240295.1 Pseudomonadota bacterium | reverse complement strand
CGAGCTGTGGGTCGTGCAGATCAACCCGCGCAGCACGCCGGAGCTGCCGCGCACGCTCGATGCGATCCGCGAGCGCCACGGCGAGCTCGCCGGCCATCTGGCGCTGGAGCAGGCGCTCGGCACGATCGAGCTGGTGAACCGCCTGCTCGCGAGCGGCGAACTCGCCCCGGGGCGCTTCCGCCCGATCCGCGTCCACCGGCTGCAACTGGCGCGCACGCTCGATCACGCCGCCAAGCGCGACCGCAACCCGGCCTTCCTGCGCGGGCTGATGCGCGAGGGACGGCAGGTGGCGGCGGCGTTTCTGGAGGGCTGGAGCGGGGACCTCCGGAAACCCGTTGCAGCGGATCGCGAGCTGTCTGCCTGATGCATCGGATGAATCCGGATTCGCGGTTGTTGCGTGATACGCAACATGCTAGGTTCCGGCCATGATTCAATCCTTTCACCACAAGGGACTCAGGAAGTTCTACGAGTCCGGTTCGGTGGCCGGAATACAGGCGCAGCATGCACGGCGGCTCCGGATTCTGCTGGCCGCCCTGGATACCGCCGAAACCATTGATGACATGGATGTTCCCGGTTTCCGTTTGCATGCACTGAAAGGCAGGGACCAGGACCGCTGGTCGATCCGGGTGGATGGCAACTGGCGTGTGACCTTCGAATTCGTGAACGGCCACGCCCGTGTTCTCGATTACGAGGATTATCACTGATGGTCATGCATGATCCGCCGCATCCGGGCGAATTCATCCGGGAGGTTTATCTTGAACCATTCGGCATCACGGTCCGCCGGCTTGCCGAAATCCTGCAGGTGTCTCCGTCGACGCTGAGCCGGATACTGAACGGCAGCAGCAGCCTCAGTTCCGAAATGGCCCTGCGCCTGTCCAAGGCGCTGGGGCGGTCTGCGGAAAGCTGGCTGGCGATGCAGGCGCATCACGATCTCTGGCAGGCCCGCCAGCGCGTCGATCTCGAACCGGTACACAGGATCGAATTCCACGACGCCTGATCCTCCGGGCCGGGCCTTCTGGCATCCCGCCGTTTGCCCGGGTCACTGACCGACCGACCGGCCGCGGGCCGGGGCCGGCATGGTATCCTCGCGCGCTTCCTGCAGGTGCAGCCCCGCGGCTGCCCGTCCCCCGACAGAGCTGCCCCGTAACATGGTCGATTTCGCGAAGGAAGTCCTGCCGGTCAATCTCGAAGACGAGATGAAGCAGTCGTATCTCGATTACGCGATGAGCGTGATCGTCGGTCGCGCGCTGCCCGACATCCGCGACGGCCTCAAGCCCGTGCACCGGCGCGTGCTGCACGCGATGCGCGAGCTCGGCAACGACTGGAACCGGCCGTACAAGAAGTCGGCGCGCGTCGTCGGCGACGTGATCGGCAAGTACCACCCGCACGGCGACACCGCGGTCTACGACACCATCGTGCGCATGGCCCAGCCGTTCTCGATGCGCTACATGCTGGTCGACGGCCAGGGCAACTTCGGCTCGATCGACGGCGATGCGCCGGCGGCGATGCGTTACACCGAAGTGCGCATGAGCCGCATCGCGCACGAGCTGCTGGCCGACATCGACAAGGAAACCGTCGACTTCGTGCCGAACTACGACGGCTCCGAGACCGAGCCGGCGGTGTTCCCGACCCGCGTGCCGAACCTGCTGGTCAACGGCTCGGCCGGCATCGCGGTCGGCATGGCGACCAACATCCCGCCGCACAACCTCGGCGAGGTCGTCGATGCCTGCATCGCGCTGATCGACGACCCGACGCTCGGCATCCCCGAGCTGATGCAGTACCTGCCGGGCCCGGACTTCCCGACCGCCGCGATCATCAACGGCTCGCGCGGCATCCGCGATGCCTACATGACCGGACGCGGGCGCATCTACGTGCGGGCGCGCACCGAAATCGAGACCGACGAGCGCACCGGCCGCCAGACCATCGTCGTCACCGAGCTGCCGTATCAGGTCAACAAGGCGCGGCTGCTCGAAAAGATCGCCGAGCTGGTGCGCGAGAAGAAGCTCGAAGGCATCTCGGAACTGCGCGACGAGTCCGACAAGGACGGCATGCGCATGGTCATCGAGCTGAAGCGCGGCGAAGTGCCCGAGGTCGTGCTGAACAACCTGTATCAGCACACGCAGATGCAGAGCGTGTTCGGCATCAACATGGTCGCGCTGCTCGACGGCCAGCCGCGGCTGCTGAACCTCCGGCAGATCCTCGAAGCCTTCGTGCGTCACCGGCGCGAAGTCGTCACGCGGCGCACGATCTACGAACTGCGCAAGGCCCGCGAACGCGCCCACGTGCTCGAAGGCCTGTCGGTGGCGCTCGCCAACATCGACGCGATGATCGAGCTGATCCGCCGCTCGCCGAGTCCGGCGGATGCCAGGGAAGGGCTGATGGCGCGCGTCTGGGAGGCCGGACCGGTCACGGCGATGCTGGAGCGCGCCGGGGCGGTGTCCTCGCGTCCCGAAGGACTCGAAGCCGGGCTCGGGCTGGTCGGGGACGGCTACCGGCTCTCGGGCGCGCAGGCGCAGGCGATCCTCGACCTGCGCCTGCACCGGCTGACCGGGCTGGAGCAGGACCGCATCCACGGCGAATACCAGGAGCTGCTCGCGCGGATCGCCGACCTGCTCGACATCCTCGCGAGTGCTGACCGGCTGATGCAGGTGATCCGCGACGAACTCGTCGAGCTGCGCACGCAGTACGCCGATGCGCGGCGCACCGAGATCCAGCACACGCAGGTCGACCTGACGCTGGAGGATCTGATCTCCGAGGAGGACATGGTCGTCACGCTGTCGCACGCCGGCTACGCCAAGGCGCAGCCGCTGACCGACTACCGTGCGCAGCGCCGCGGCGGGCGCGGCAAGTCGGCGACGGCGATGAAGGACGAGGACTTCATCGACAAGCTGTTCATCGCCAACACCCACGACACGCTGCTCTGCTTCTCGAACCGCGGCAAGGTGTACTGGATCAAGGTCTACGAGCTGCCGCAGGCCGGACGCGTCGCGCGCGGCAAGCCGCTCGTGAACCTGCTGCCGATGGAGCAGGGCGAGCGCATCAACGCCGTGCAGCCGGTGCGCGAGTTCGGCGAGGACCAGTACCTGTTCTTCGCGACCACCTCCGGCACGGTCAAGAAGACGCCGCTGTCCGAATACTCGCGCCCGCGCGCCGCCGGCATCATCGCGATCGACCTGCGCGACGGCGACGAACTGGTGGACGTGGCGATCACCGACGGCCGGCGCGACATCATGCTGTTCACCGACGCCGGCAAGGCGATCCGCTTCGCCGAGACCGACGTGCGGCCGATGGGCCGCAACGCCGCCGGCGTGCGCGGCATCCGCTTCAAGGAAGAGGAATCCGACACCGACGACGAGGCCACGATCGACCGCAGCGCGCGCGTGATCGCGCTGGTGGTGGTCGGTGCCACCGGCGACATCCTGACCGTCACCGAGAACGGCTTCGGCAAGCGCACCGCGCCCGAGGAATACCCGCTGCGCGGCCGCGGCGGCCAGGGCGTGATCTCGATCCAGACCAGCGAGCGCAACGGCGCGGTGGTCGGTGCGGTGCAGGTCGATGCCGCCGATGACGTGATGCTGATCACCGACGGCGGCACGCTGGTGCGCACGCGCGTCGCCGAGATCTCGGTGCTGTCGCGCAACACCCAGGGCGTGAAGCTGATCGCGGTGCAGGAAGGCGAGCGGCTGATCACGGTCGAGCGCATCGAGACCGACGGCGAGGCCGCCGAGGATGCCGACAGCGAGCCCGAGGCCGGTGACGGCGGCGACCCCGATTCCGGTGCCGGCTGAGGCCGGCGGCACGGGCAGGTCCGATTTTTCCTCTGTTCGAGGCGAGTTCCGATGTCGAGAGTGTTCAATTTCAGCGCCGGCCCCGCGGTGCTGCCCGAGCCGGTGCTCGAACGTGCGCGCGCGGAGCTCAGCGACTGGCACGGCCACGGCATGTCGGTCATGGAGATGTCGCACCGCGGCCGTGACTTCACCGCCATCGCCGAGCAGGCCGAGGCCGATCTGCGCCGGCTGCTCGGCGTGCCGGACGACTACGCGGTGCTGTTCGTGCAGGGCGGGGCCTCGCAGCAGTTCGCGATGGTGCCCCTGAACCTGCTGCCCGAGGGCGGCTCGGCCGATTACCTCGACACCGGCACCTGGTCGGACAAGGCGATCGAGGAGGGCGCGCGCTTCGGGCGCATCAACGTCGTCGCCAGCAGCCGCGACACGCGCTACACGACGATCCCGGCGCGCGAGGGCTGGCGGCTCGATCCGCAGGCCGCCTATGTGCATTACACGCCGAACGAGACCATCGTCGGCGTCGAGTTCCCGGACGTGCCCGAGGTCGGCGACCGGACGCTCGTTGCCGACATGTCCTCGACGATCCTGTCGCGCCCCATCGACGTGCGGCGCTTCGGGCTGATCTACGCCGGTGCGCAGAAGAACATCGGCCCGGCCGGGCTGACCGTCGTCATCGTGCGCCGCGAACTGCTCGGTCGCGCCCGCGCGCAGTGCCCGACGATGCTCGACTACGCGGTGTTCGCGAAGCACGGCTCGATGTACAACACGCCGCCGACCTTCGGCTGGTATCTCGCCGGACTGATCTTCGAATGGCTGCTCGCGCAGGGCGGCCTGCCGGCGATGGCCGAAAAGAACGCCCGCAAGGCCGGCAGGCTCTACGCCTACCTCGATGGCTCCGGCTTCTACCGCAACCCGGTCGATCCGGCCTGCCGCTCGTGGATGAACGTGCCGTTCCGGCTCGCCGACGAGTCGCTCGATGCCGTGTTCCTGAAGGAAGCCGAGGCCGCCGGACTGGTCGGGCTGGCAGGGCATCGCATCGTCGGCGGCATGCGCGCGAGCCTCTACAACGCCATGCCCGAGGCCGGCGTCGAGGCGCTGATCGCGTTCCTGCAGGACTTCGTGCAGCGCCGGGGCTGAGGCCCGGCATCACCGGTACCCGAACGATGACCGAACAGGAACAGCTGCTGGCGATCCGTGACCGCATCGACACGATCGACCGCCAGATCCTCGATCTGATCAGTGCCCGCGCGCGCTGCGCGCAGGAAGTCGCCCAGGTCAAGCAGGCGCACGGGCACGGCGGCGGCAATTTCTATCGCCCCGAGCGCGAGGCGCAGGTGCTGCGCCGGATCATGGAGCTGAACCCCGGCCCGCTGTCGAGCGAGGAGGTCGGCCGGCTGTTCCGCGAGATCATGTCCGCGTGCCTGGCGCTGGAGCGGCCGCTGCGCATCGCCTTCCTCGGCCCCGAGGGCACCTTCACGCAGGCGGCGGCACTCAAGCACTTCGGCCACAGCGCGCTGACCCTGCCGCAGCGCGCGATCGACGAGGTATTCCGCGAGGTCGAATCCGGCGATGCCGACTACGGCGTCGTGCCGGTCGAGAACTCGACCGAGGGCGTCGTCAACCACACGCTCGACATGTTCATGCAGTCCTCGCTGAACATCTGCGGCGAGGTGCAGCTGCGCATCCATCATCATCTGGCCGGCTTCGCCGACGATCCGAAGAAGCTCACGCGCATCTACTCGCATGCGCAGTCGCTCGCGCAGTGCCGCGAATGGCTCGATGCCAACGTGCCCGGCGTGCCGCGCCTGCCGGTGGCCTCCAACGCCGAGGCCGCGCGCATGGCGCGCAACGAGCCCGGCGCCGGCTGCATCACCGGCCAGGGCGCGCTCGACATCTACGAGCTGCCGGTGATCGTCGCCAACATCGAGGACCAGCCGGACAACACCACGCGCTTCCTGATCATCGGCACGCAGCCGATCCCGCCGTCCGGCGATGACCGCACGACGCTGCTGGTGTCCTCGTACAGCCGGCCCGGCTCGCTGATGGCGCTGCTGCAGCCGCTCGCCGACCACGGCCTGTCGATGACGCGCATCGAGTCGCGCCCCTCGCGCAAGAGCATGTGGGACTACGTGTTCTTCATCGACTTCGACGGCCACATCGAGTCGCCGGAGGTCGTCAGCGCGCTCGCCGACCTGCAGCAGGCGGCGAGCCTGTTCCGCGTGCTCGGTTCCTACCCGAAAGGCGTGCTGTAAAACCCCGGATGCCGGAGACCCCGATGCCGCTACCCTGCGATTTCACCGCCCTGGCCGCCCCCGGCGTGCGCGGCCTGACCCCGTACCAGCCCGGCAAGCCCGAAAGCGAGCTGAAGCGCGAGTACGGGCTGGATTCAGTCGTCAAGCTGGCCTCGAACGAGAACCCGCTCGGCCCGAGCCCGAAGGCGCTCGAAGCCGTGTATGCCTGCCTGCCGGAACTCGCGCGCTACCCCGACGGCAACGGCTTCGAGCTGAAGCAGGCGCTGTCGGCGCGCCTCGCGGTCGATGCGGCGCGCATCACGCTCGGCAACGGCTCGAACGACGTGCTCGAACTGCTGGCGCGTGCCTTCCTGACGCCGGCGCACAACGCCGTGATGTCGGCGCATGCGTTCGCGGTCTACCCGCTGGCGACGCTCGCGGTCGGCGCGACGCTGAAGACCGCCCCGGCGCTCGCCGCCGACAGCGCGATGCCCTACGGCCATGATCTGGCCGCGATGCGCGCCCTCGTCGATGACGACACGCGCCTGGTGTTCATCGCCAACCCGAACAACCCGACCGGCACCTGGCTCGCGCCGGCCGAACTCGAAGCCTTCATCGCCAGCCTGCCGGCGCAGGTGCTCTGCGTGCTCGACGAGGCCTATGGCGAGTACATGAGCCCCGGGCAGCTGCCGGACTCGGTCGGCTGGCTGGAGCGCTACCCGAACCTCGTCATCACGCGCACCTTCTCGAAGGCTTACGGCCTCGCCGGCCTGCGCGTCGGCTACGCGCTCGCGCATGCGCAGGTCACCGACCTGCTGAACCGCGTGCGCCAGCCCTTCAACGTCAACCTGCCGGCGCTGACGGCGGCGACGGCCGCGCTCGGCGACGCCGCCTACCTCGCCGAGGCCGTGGCGCTGAACCGCAGCGGCATGCAGCAGTGGCAGGACGGACTCACGGCGCTCGGCCTCGGCTGGCTGCCCTCGGCCGGCAACTTCCTGTGCGTCGACCTCAAGGGCCGCAGCGGCCGCGAGCTGTTCCAGCGCCTGCTGCCGAAGGGCGTGATCCTGCGACCGGTCGACAACTACGGCCTGCCCGGCCATATCCGCGTCACGCTCGGCACCGAACGCGAGAACGCCATCGCCCTCGCCGCGCTCGGCGAGGTGCT
>JAFEGB010000046.1 GCA_018240295.1 Pseudomonadota bacterium | reverse complement strand
CTTTCAGCGCCGGGCGCGTGAACTCGATGCGGTACATGCACGCATGTTAGCAATCCGCTAACGGCCATGTCAGCAAACCGCTTTGCCCGCCCCGCGCCGCTACCCTGCCCGTTCCTCGACGTGCGTGCGCCAGTAGTCCCGAAACTCCTGTAGCTCGCGCTCGAAGCAGGCATCAGGCGCACGCGCAGCGAGCGCAGCAGCGGGCACGACCGGAAAGCCGGGACGGGCGCCCGTGCGGGCGCCCTCCTGCGGGTGGACTTGCGCTTGCGCGCTCATGACGCACCGTCATCGCCGAACAGGTCCGGCGTCACCGGCGGCAGACGCACATGCCGGCCGCGCATCCATTTGGCCAGCCGGCGCCGGTCACCACCGGTCAGCCGGTACACGCCCGGTCGGCATTCGCGACCGTCGCGGTCGATGGCGTCGACGCGCGTGCAGGGTGCCTCCAGCCCGAGTGCGCGAAGATTCGCCATCAGGTCCGGACCATTCAATGCACCGGCAGCCCGGTCGATTTCCTCGCGCCGCGCCGGCCGTGCCAATAGCAATGCCAGCACGCGCAGGTGACGCGGATTGCCAGTGCCGCGGAACTCCATACTCATGCCGCACCGCCCAGCAGCAGGGCTGCGACGAGCGCCAGAGCGTGACGCAGCCCCGGCGCAGCCGCAGCCGGAACACCTTGCTGCGCGCGCCGATGACGCACTGGAAGCCGCTCAGTCTGGAGTCACGAACCACGGCCCGGACGGCAGCCTTTCCGGTGCGCCGGACCAGAAGTTCATCGGCAAGGTAAGCACGCATCGAAGCAGCCATTTCTGCTCCACGCTTGCTACACGAAAGTGCAGCCGTGGCCCGTTTTCAGGCTACTTCCCTGCGAAAGCGCAAAACACAAGATGTTGATTTACATGGTGCCCGGAACCGGGATCGAACCGGTACGCCTTGCGGCGGCAGATTTTAAGTCTGCTGCGTCTACCTGTTCCGCCATCCGGGCTGGAAACGTCCGCCGCCGGGCTGGTGACCGCGGGGACTGGCAGGGCGCGACAGTTTGCCGGGCGGGATGGCGGCAGGCAAGGCGCCCGGGGCTCAGTGTCCGGGCGGCGACAGCGGGCGCAGGTCGACGCAGCGGTCCGGTTCCAGCTCGGCGATCAGCGCCGGCAGACGCGCGGGTTCGTCAAACGGCACGCTGCGCAGGCGACCGCCGGCAGCCATCTGTGCGTGGCGCTCCAGCAGCGTCGTCGCCCCGGGGCCGGCGAGCACGACCTCCCAGTCTTCGGCGAGCAGGCGGGCAACGAGGTCGCGGGCGCCGGGTCGGTCCGGGCCGAGCACCAGGGCCAGCGGCCGTACGGCCGGGTGCAGGCTCAGGGCGTCGAGCGCGCCGAGCAGTTCGGGGGGCAGACTGTCGGAGGTGACCATGCGCATGGCGGCGGTTGTCGGCTGGATTGCGGATGGGGCAAGCATCGGCCAGCCCGGCATCCGCGACCAGAGGAGGGTGTAACACCTGGATGCACCGGCACCCGTCGGCACAGGGTTTTACCGATGCGCAAACAATGTCTTACCAGTGACGATGGCGCGGATACCGGTCGTCGTCGCGATCCTCATCATCATCGTCATGCCGGTGATGGCGGTCGCCTCCGGAGTAGCTCCCGGAGCAGCTCGACACGCAGGTGTCATGGAACTGCTGGCAGCGGCTGGTGCAGTACGGGTTGCCGAGACAGCCGGCCATGCAGCTCATCAGGTAATTGCCGCAGTCGCACTGCATCCGGGCGCTGGCCGGCGCCGTGATCAGCAGCGCCAGCAGCAGGCCGACGACGGCCAGCAGCCCCGAGGGCGGGAAACGGATCGGCAGGCTCGGGATGGCGACTCCGGCGCAGCGGGGCGCACGGAACGGAGGCCCGGCACGCATTCCCTTGTCGGTCCTCATGCACGGGGCTCATTCACGGTAGAAGTTGTCGCGCGCGTGCTTGGCACGGCGGAAGGTCTCGTAGACGGTCGGCTCGTCGCCGGCAGCGAGCGCCGCGCGCAGGCGCTGCAGGTTGCCGACGTATTCGTCGATGACCGCGACCAGGCATTCGCGGTTGGCGAGACAGATGTCGCGCCACATCGCCGGGTCCGAGGCCGAGATGCGCGTGAAGTCGCGGAAACCCCCGGCGGCGTAGCGGAAGATCTCGGCGCGATCATCCATCGCCGCCAGCGTGTCGACGACGGTGTAGGCGAGCACGTGCGGCAGGTGCGAGGTCGCGGCCAGCACCTCGTCGTGGTGGCGGATGCCCATCTCGACGACCTGCGCGCCGGTGGCGAGCCACATCGTGCGCACCAGGTCGACGGCCGGCGCGGCGTTCTCGACGTGCGGGGTCAGGATCACGCGCCGGTGCTCGAACAGTTCCGCGAACGAGGCTTCGACGCCGCTCTTCTCGGTGCCGGCGATCGGGTGTCCGGGCACGAAGCGTTCGGGCAGGCCGCCGAACACGGCGCGGGCGTCCTCGACCACGCAGCCCTTGGCGCTGCCGACATCGGTCAGCACGGCCTGCGGCGCCAGATGATCGCGGATCGATGCGAGCACCGCCCGCATCGCCGACACCGGCGTGCCGAGCACGACCACGTCGGCACCGCGCACGGCCTCGGCCGGGTCGGTCGTGTAGCGGTCGATGACGCCGAGCTCGACGGCCTTCCTGAGCTGATCCTCGTTGCGCCCGCAGCCGACGATCTCGCCGACGCGCTGCGCGCGCTTCAGCGCCCGCGCCAGCGAACCGCCGATGAGGCCGACGCCGAGGATGGCGAGGCGCGGGATCAGGATGTCGTGGCTCACGGGCAATCTCCCTGACGATGGCACGGTGGGCATCGGGCGGCGGCTTCAGCCCGCCGCCAGCACCTCGCCGAGCGCGGCGAGGGCGATGGCGTTCTCGCGT